>JBBQOK010000086.1:0-10923 GCA_038330765.1 Caulobacterales bacterium
CAGATAGGCCAGGGTAGCCGCCGAGACCGGGAAGAAGCCGCAGGTGGCGCCGTATTCCGGGGCCATGTTGGCGATGGTGGCCTGATCCTCGATGGTCAGGCTGGTCACGCCGGGGCCGAAGAATTCGACGAACTTGCCGACCACGCCCTTCTTGCGCAGCATCTGGGTGACGGTCAGGACCAGATCGGTCGCCGTCGTGCCCTCGGACAGGACGCCCGAGAGTTTGAAGCCGATCACTTCCGGGATCAGCATCGGGATCGGCTGGCCCAGCATGGCCGCCTAGGCCTCGATGCCGCCGACGCCCCAGCCCAGAACGGCCAGGCCATTGATCATGGTGGTGTGGCTGTCAGTGCCCACGACGGTGTCGGGATAGGCGACGGTCTTCTTGCCCTCTTCCAGCGTCCAGACGGTCTGGGCCAGGTTTTCCAGGTTCACCTGGTGGCAGATGCCGGTGCCGGGGGGCACGACGCGGAAATTGTTGAAGGCCGACGAACCCCAGCGCAGGAAGTTGTAACGCTCGATGTTGCGCTCATATTCGCGCTCGACGTTCTGGTTGAAGGCACCGGGCGTGCCGAAATGGTCGACCATGACCGAATGGTCGATGACCAGGTCAACGGGCACCAGCGGATTGATCTTGGTCGCATCGGCACCCAGGGCGCTCATGGCGTCGCGCATGGCGGCGAGGTCGACCACGGCGGGCACGCCGGTGAAGTCCTGCATCAACACGCGGGCCGGGCGGAAGGCGATCTCGTGCTCGACCGATCCCTTGTTGTCGATCCAGGCGGTGACGGCGCGCAGGTCGCCTTCGGTGACGGAAACCCCGTCCTCGTT
The DNA here is from genome assembly GCA_038330765.1 of Caulobacterales bacterium. Classification (GTDB taxonomy): domain Bacteria; phylum Pseudomonadota; class Alphaproteobacteria; order Caulobacterales; family Caulobacteraceae; genus Brevundimonas. Next base: position 832 of record JBBQOK010000086.1, read on the forward strand.
GCGCAACAGGTTCTCCAGCAGCACCTTCATCGAGCGCGGCAGACGGGAAATCCCGGTCAGGCCGGCTTCCTCGGCGGCCGGAAGGCTGTAATAGGCGTATTTCTTGCGCCCGACGGAAAGGTCCTGACGGGTCTTGAGGCTGTCGTTCGACGGCATGGAGAGGCTTCCTCTGGTCAACGCCGCCCGACAATCCGGTTGCACGATCGCGCGGTCGACGACGGGGCGCACAGGTCCCCGCCGCGCGCGGCGAACGCCTGCTGCGGCGAGGCCGGATATAGCGATGGTTCCCCGCGACGTCCATGTATCCACGTCGGCGACGCGGGTATTGAGAGGGATTCGCAACTGGAACGGCCGCAGATGATCGCCGTCGCCGCCCTGACCCTGTCCCGCGGCGAGCGTGTGCTGTTCCGCGATCTGTCGTTCGCCCTGGCGTCCGGCGAGGCCGTCGCCCTGACCGGCGCCAACGGGGCCGGCAAGACCAGCCTGCTGCGCGCCCTGGCCGGATTCATCCGCCCCGACGCCGGGACCATCGCCTTCGCCGGGGTCGAGCCGGGCGAGGCGCGGTCGGCCCACATCCACTGGCTGGGCCATCTGGACGGCCTCAAGCCCGCCCGCCGCGCCCGGGATGAACTGGATTTCCACGCCGGCTGGCTGGGCGCTGACGCCGCCGGGATCGCGGCGGCCATCGATGTGCTGGCACTCGAACCCCTGCTCGATCTTGAGGTGCGCCAGCTGTCCGCCGGCCAGCGCCGCCGCCTCGCCTTCGCCCGGCTGATCGCGGCGCCGCGCCCGATCTGGCTGCTGGACGAGCCCTTCGCCCCGCTCGACGCCCGCTGGCGGGACGCGCTGGGCCTGCTGATGCAGGCCCATGTCGACAAGGGCGGTGCCATCCTCGCCGCCGTCCACGATCCCCTGCCGGTCGAGGCTCGGGTCATCGACATCGGAACCGGGCGGTGAAGGCGCTGCTGATCCTGTTCCGGCGCGAGCTGTCGCTGGCCTGGTCGGGCGGCGGCGGGCCGCTGCTGGCCTGCGGCTTCTTCCTGTGCCTGACCGTGCTGGTCCCGCTGGCGGCGGGCGGCGACCCCGCCGGTCTGCGTCCGGTCGCGGCGGGGATCGCCTGGCTGGCGCTGGCCCTGTCCTCGACCCTGTCGCTGGAGCGGCTGTTCGAGCGCGACCTGGAGGACGGCGCGCTGGATCTGATCGCGCTGGGCCCTGTCCCGCTGGAGCTGGTGGTCGTGGCCAAGGCCACGGCGCAATGGCTGGCGGTCGGGGTACCGCTGGCGATCACGGCACCGGTCGTCGCGATCACGCTGGGCCTGCCGGCGGAGCAGGCGCCGCTGGTCGGGCTGTCGGCCCTGATCGGCGCTCTCGGCTTCGCCCTGACCGGGGCGCTGGGCGCGGCGCTGGCGCTCGGTTCGAAGCGTGGCGGCCTGCTGATCGCCGTCGTCGTCCTGCCGTTGTTCATCCCGCCGGTGGTGTTCGGCGCGGGGGCGCTGGAGCGGGCGGTGAACGGCCTGTCGCCCCTGCCGGCCCTCGCCTTCCTCGCCGCCTACGTCCTGTTCGCCGCCGTGGTCACTCCCTTCGCGGGGGCGGCGGCGATCAGAAACGCTCAGGGATAGCGGGCGGGGATTGCCTGCCAGCGATGCGCTTCAGGATGCAGGTTGAGGAAGCGCTGCAACTCGTCGCCTACGGGCCGGTCAGTGAAGACCGAGTAGGTATAGCTGTCATGGTAGGTCGCGCTGCGGCCGCCGATCTGGTTCCAGTATTCGGCGGCCACGCACAGCACCAAGTCACCCGATCGTCGGACCAGAACCACCGGTGGCGGCGAGCGATCGTCCGCAGGCTCGGCGAGCCAACCTTCGAGGAATTCGACCAGCGGGATTTCGCCGCCCAAGGCGTCGGGGAGGGGTGGCCGGGGCGAGGCCGGGGCGCCGGTCAGTCGCCGCCAAAAGGAGGCTATCCGCCCCGGCGCCCGCAGAGCGTGCTGATATTCAGCGAAGTCCAGCAACACTGTGACCTCGCCTGACGGATCATACTGACCCGCGAAGTTGACCACGCCGCGCCACAAGGCCTCGTCGAAATACATATCGACGCAACCGGGGACGCCCGTGTCCTGAATGACCGCGGTGCGGAAGCCCAGCCCCGGCGGGGTCAGGTCTTCGTTCAGCCAGTCGCCCGGCCCCGTGTCGGAGACGAAGCTGATGTCGACCGGCCCGGCCACGTCAGGCCTTCTTGACGAACTCGGTCCGCAGCACGAGGCCGCGCACCTTGTCGACATTGGCCTCGATCTCGTCCGCGTCGCCGGTCAGGCGGATGTTCTTGACCAGGGTCCCGCGCTTCAGCGTCACTCCGCCCGAGCCCTTGACCTTGAGGTCCTTGATCAGGGTCACGCTGTCGCCGTCGGCGAGGACGTTGCCGTTGGAATCCCGGGTCACATCGTCAGTCATGGCGAGGCTCTTCATGTTGTGGCGCGACGCTCTAGCACAGGGTCCGCGCTCAAGTAGCGCGAAGCGCGATAGCGCACTAAAGAAGCCCCGATGTTCGGCCTCGCCAATCCTGATCGCTTCCTGCGCTTCACCCGACCGCTCATGCCGGTGGTCTGGGGGCTGGCGGTCGTGCTGCTGGCCGCCGGGGTCTGGCTGGCCTTCACCGCGCCCGAGGACTACCAGCAGGGCGACACGGTGCGGATCATGTTCGTCCACGTCCCCGCCGCCTCGCTGGGCCTGATCGCCTATGCGGCGCTGGGCGTGTCCAGCTTCTTCGCCCTGGTGTTCCGCCATCCGCTCGCCGACGCCGCGGCCCGCGCCGCCGCCCTGCCCGGTGCCGCCTTCACCGCCCTGGCCCTGATCACCGGCAGCCTGTGGGGCCGGCCCATGTGGGGCACGTGGTGGGAATGGGGCGACGCCCGGCTGATGTCCGAGCTGGTGCTGTTCCTGTTCTACATCGGCTATATGGCCCTGCGCGCATCGATCGACGACGAGACGAAGGCCGCGCGCGCCGCCGCCGTGCTGGGGCTGGTCGGGTTGATCAACCTGCCGATCGTGAAATTCTCGGTCGACTGGTGGAATACCCTGCATCAGCCGGCCTCGCTGTTGCGGGCCGAGGGGCCGGCCATGCCCGCTGTCTTTCTGGCTCCGCTGCTGACCATGATGGCGGCCTGGGGCCTGTTGTTCCTCGCCATCTGGCTGACGTCGATCCGCACCGAGATCGTGCGTCGCCGGGTCTTGTCGATTCGCGCCCGCCGCGCCCAGGAGGCCTGAGATGCCCGACTTCGACATGGGCCCGTACGCCGCCTTCGTCTGGCCCGCCTGGGCCCTCAGCGTCCTCGTCCTGGGTGGCCTCGTCGCTCGCGTCCTGACCGTCGCCCGCCGCTGGTCGGCCGAGCTGAAGCGTCTGGACGCCGACGCGCGGACGGAAGCCTGAACCATGAACCGCTGGCTCGCCGTCATTCCCCTGATCGGACTGATCGCCCTGGTGGCTTTCGCCGCCCTGCGTCTGGGTGACGTGGCCGGGCGCTCGCTCGCCGACGGCGGCCGGAGCAGCGAATACCGGCCCTCGGCCCTGATCGGCCAGCCGGTCCCCGAGACCGTCCTGCCCATGTTGACCGGCAGCGAAGTCGGGCCCGGCATGATCGACCTCAAGACCGCCGGTGTCGGCAGGCCGATGCTGATCAACGTCTTCGCCAGCTGGTGCGCGCCCTGCCGGCTGGAGCATCCGCAGCTGATGGCGCTCAAGGCCCGCGGCGTGGCCGTCGTCGGCGTGGCGTGGAAGGACGATCCGGTGAAGACCCGCGCCTTCCTCGACGAACTGGGCGACCCCTATTCGATGGTGCTGGTCGACCGCGAGGGCCGGGCCGGGCTGGATCTGGGCATCACCGGCGCGCCCGAGACCTTCGCCGTCAACGCCATGGGTGAGGTGGTCGCCAAGGCCTCGGCCCCGCTGATGGATCAGGCCGAGATCGACCGGTTGGTCGCGGCCATCCAGGCCCCGCCGCGCCCCCTGCCGACCGCCCGCACGCGGAGCGAGGCGGCGCGTTAACCCATTTCCGACGGTTTTCATTAACCCTGCCGGAATGAGCGCGATTCTTCCCCCCGCCCCTTCGCCGATGTTCCCGACCCAGTCGCCGGGCGCGCCCTTCTCGCCGGCGCGCGCCTCGCGCTCGGACTTCTTCAAGGCCGCGCTGGACAGCGTGCTGGCGGGGACCGCCGCCGCGCCGGAAGCCGCTCAGGCCAGGCCGACGGCCGCCGCCGCTCCCTCCTGGGTCGAAGAGCGGCTGCAGCGCCCCGGCTCGCTGCTCGACATCCGGGTCTGATCCCCTCACGCGAAAATGAGGCGCGCGGTCCCGGCCGCCGTGGTTAAGGTGCGCCCCATGGGTAACAGGGGCTGGATCATCCTTGCGGCGGCTTTCGTGGCCGCCTCCGTCGCGGCCGGGTCGACTGCCCAGCCGGCGGTCTCGCGCGCGCCGGTGCGCGAAGCGCCCGCCGAGCCCGTGGTGGTCGAGCTGTTCACCGCCCAGGGCTGCGCCGGCTGTCCCGAGGCCAACGCCCGCATCGAGGCGCTGGCCGATACGCCGGGCGTCATCGCCCTGACCTACGCCGTCGACTACTGGGACTATCTGGGCTGGCAGGACACCTTCGCCAAGCCCGAGTTCGCCGAGCGCCAGCGGGCCTATCGCCGCCCTCTGAAACTGCGCGCGGTCTCGACGCCGCAGGTGGTCATCGACGGCCGCCGTCAGGTCGTCGGTGCCCAGGAAGCCGCGCTTCAGACCGCCATCGATGAAGAGGCCGCCCGCCGCGTCTTCCCGCCCGAGATCGAGTTCCGCGAGAGCGGCGACAGCGTCGGCGTCGGCTCGGGCCGCGTCCCCGCCGGCGGGGCCGAGATCGTCGCCGTGGTCTACAAGCCCGGTCCCCAGTCGGTGGAGATCCAGCGCGGCGACAACCGGGGCCAGACCGTGCGTCAGGTGAATGTGGTCCGCTCGGTGCGCAGCCTCGGTGACTGGAACGGTCGCTCCCGTCTTTACGCCCTGCCCGCCGATCGGGCGGAGGACGAGGCCGTCGCGATTCTGGTTCAGGCCCGCGCCGACCGCCGCATCCTGAACGGCGCCGTCCTGCCGGCCCGTTGAGCCCCATCGGTTGGCGCCACCCGTCAGCTTTCGTCACTGGCCCCGGTTGAACCCCTGTGCCGACAGTGCAAGCTTGGCCGCCCGCCGCCGGGCGGAAACACAGGTGACCGCATGAAACCGGCGCTCCGCCTCCTGACCGCCTTCGGTGCCGCCATCGCCTGCGCCGCGCCCGGTCAGGCCATGGGGGCCCAGGCCGGGGCCGGTCCCCAGACGCCCCCGCCGCCCGCGCCCGTGCTGGAAATACCCGTTCTGGAGACACCCGAGGCCCGCGGTGTCGCCCAGATGGTCACCGCCGCCGAACTGGCCGCCTGGGCCCGCACGCACCGCGACGCCGAGGCTCTGCTCGTGGCCGCCCGGATGCTGGACGAGGTGCCGATCCGCGCCGGCACCGGCGGCGATCCCGGCCTCGTCCCGGTGCTGACGGCGCAGGGGCTCCGGCAGGAGGCGGCCCGACTGCGCGATCAGGAGGCCACCGAGATCGACGAGGTCGCCGTCACCGGCAGCCGCGTGCGGCGGGACGGAGCCGACAGTTCGACACCGGTGATCGTGGTCGAGCGCGAGGACCTGCTCGAGCCTCCGGCACCCACCCAGCCTGCGACCCCGGCCCGCCTTGCGCCGGTCCGCGCCGCGCCGCCACCACCGCCACCGCCACCGCCTCCTCCCCCGCCTCCTCCTCCGCCGCCGGCGTGGACCTACGCGCCCGCGCCGGTGATCGTGACGCCTGCGCCGGCCGTCGTCGGGGTCCGCTCATCGCCCTTCGGCGACGGACCGGTGTCGATGGTCAAACGGTTGGGATCGCGTGAGACCTGGACCTTCGAGATCGACGCGCGCGGGGCCGAGATCCTGCGGGTCGCGGCTATCGGCGACGGTGACACCGACGTCGACCTGTCGGTCCGGGATGGGGAGGGCAGGCTGCTTTGCTCGGACGGGTTCGGCGACCACTATCCGGTCTGCACCCTGGCCCCCGGCGTCCCCGCCCGGCTGCGGGTCCAGATCGTCAATCGCGGCGCGCTTTGGACCCGGGTCCAGATCCTGACCAACTAGGCAGGGTTCAGGCTCCGGCCTTCCTCGCGAACGACAGGGCTCCGGCGGCCAGCATCGGCACCTGCTCCGCCATGGTCTTGGCATGGGACGAGGCAGCGGTGCCGTCGCGCACCCGGCCGGCGATGCCCTGACAGATGGCCGCCAGCCGGAACAGATTGTAGGCGAACAGCCAGTCGAGATTTTCGGGCGTCGCGCCGGTCAGCCCCGCATACCGCTCCACCGTTTGCTCGACCGTTGGAATGCCCAGCGCCTCGATGTCGGCACCCGCCAGTCCGTTCCGGGCCGTCGCCGGAATGACCCAGGCGATCAGCAGATACGAGAAGTCGGCCATCGGATCGCCGAGCGTCGACAGCTCCCAGTCCAGCACCGCCCGCACCTCGGCCGCATCGGGCGCGAGGATCAGATTATCGAGCCGGAAGTCGCCGTGGACGATGCGCGTCGGGCCCTCCGGCGGCAGGGTGGCGGGCAGAAATTCGATCAGCCGGTCCATGGCCGGGATCGGCTCGATTTCGGACGCGCGGTATTGTTTGGTCCAGCGCCCGACCTGTCGTTCGAAATAGTTGCCCGGCCGGCCGTAGTCGGCCAACCCGATGGCCGTCGGATCGACGGCGTGCAGCGCCGCCAGCGTATCCACCTGGGCGTCATAGATCGCCCGCCGCTGCCCCGGCTCCATGCCCGGCAGCTTGAGGTCCCACAGTACCCGCCCCTCGACCTTGTCCATGACATAGAAGATCGAGCCGATGACGGCCTCGTCGGTGCACAGGGCCCACGGCCGGGCCACTGGATAGCCCTGGGCGTGCAGGGCCGAAATGACCGTGAACTCGCGGTCCACCGCATGGGCCGAGGCCAGCAGGGTTCCCGGCGGCTTGCGGCGCAGCACATAGGTTCGCCCCGGCGTGGTCAGCTCATAGGTCGGGTTCGACTGGCCACCCTTGAACTGGCGCACCGTCAGCGGCCCGGCATAGCCCGCGACGTGGGCGGTCAGCCATTCGCCCAGCCTGGCCTCGTCCAGCGCATAGCGGGGGTCGACCTCCCGCGTGCCGGAAAAGGTCGATTGCGCGTCTTCGGGATCGGTCTGGGTCATGCATCGTCCGGGTTCGCGGCGATGATGGCCGCCCGCACCGCGCCGCGCCAGCCCTTCAGCAACCGCGCCCGCTCATCCGCCTCCATCCGGGGGGTCCAGCGCGCCGGCGCCTCGACCGGATGGTCCTCCAGATCGCCGATCAGGCCGACCCCGAGGGCCGCCAGCTTGGCCGCCCCCAGCGCCGTCATCTCCTGAAAGGCGGGCCGCTCGACCACGACGTCGCAGATATCGGCCACGAACTGCATGGCGAAAGCGTTGGCCGTGACGCCGCCGTCGACCCTCAGAACCGACAGCTTCGGTGCCCCGTCCGCCTCCAGGGCGTCCAGCAGGTCGCGGGTCTGGTAGGCCAGCGACTCCAGCGCCGCCCGGACCATATGCGCCGGGCCGCTGTCCCGCGTCAGGCCAGTGATGGTCCCGCGCGCCTCCGGCTCCCACCACGGTGCGCCGAGACCGGTGAAGCCGGGCACCAGATAGACCCCGCCGTTGTCCTTCAGCCCCTGCGCCATGGCCTCGGATTGACGCGATTCCGAGATCACCTTCAGACCGTCGCGCAGCCACTGGATCGCCGAACCGGCGGAGAAGATCGAACCCTCCAGCGCATAGGCCAGCTGCCCGTCGAGGGCATAGCCGAGCGTGGCCAGAAGACGGCTCGTGGAACCCACCGGCGTCGCGCCAACATTGGCCACGAGGAAGGCACCCGTGCCATAGGTGATCTTGGCGTCGCCGGCCGCCAGCGCGCCATGTCCCACAAGCGCGGCCTGCTGATCACCGGCCGCGCCGTGGATCGGCAGGGCCGCACCGAGAAGACTGGGCTCGCAGTCGCCAAGATGATCCGCACAGCCTCGAATCTCTGGAAGTCCCGCCAACGGGACATTGAACAGAGCTGCCAGATCAGGCCGCCACTGGCGGATCGCCAGATCCATCAGCGAGGTGCGGCTGGCGTTGGTGGCGTCGGTGACGTGGCTGGACCCTCCCGTCAGCTTCCAGATCAGCCAGCATTCGATGGTGCCCAGCTTGACCTCGCCCCGAGCCGCCCGTTCCCGCGCGCCCGGAACCGCGTCCAGCAGCCAGGCGAATTTCGACGCCGAGAAATAGGGATCGAGGATCAGGCCGGTCGCCGCCTGCACCATCGGCTCATGCCCGGCGGCGGCCAGCGCCGCCGTGACGTCCGCCGTCCGCCGGTCCTGCCAGACAATGGCCCGGTGAAGCGGCTCGCCGGTGGCCGCGTCCCAGAGCACCGACGTCTCGCGCTGGTTGGTGATGCCGATGGCGGCGAACCGACCGACGCCGCCCGCCTTGCGGATCACCTCACGGCAGGTCTGCAGCGTCGCCGCCCAGATCTCGGCCGCGTCATGCTCGACCCAGCCGGGCTTGGGAAAATGCTGCTCCAGCTCGATCTGGCTGACCGCCACGGGCCGCAATCCACTTTCAGACGCGGCCTCGAAGGCGATGGCCCGGGTCGAGGTCGTGCCCTGGTCGATGGCGAGGATGAGACTCTTCATGGATCCCTTGTAAACGCGCTATCGCCTTTCGGGCGAGTTGAGCGCAGCACCTTACGCGGACGAAAGCGATGCGGTTAAGTGGGCGAATGCACACCGCTTCGTTTGAAGGCGTCAAGGACGCCGCCCGCCAGATCGCCGGTTCGGCCGTCCGCACCCCCCTGATCGAGAGCCCGGCGCTCAACGCCCATGTCGGCGGCCGGGTGCTGCTGAAGGCCGAGACCCTGCAGCGGGCCGGGGCCTTCAAATTCCGCGGGGCGTGGAACCGGATCAGCCGTCTGACCGACGCCGAAAAGGCGCGGGGCGTCGTCGCCTATTCGTCCGGCAACCATGCCCAGGCCGTGGCCGCGGCGGCGCAGATGCTGGGCATCGAGGCGATCATTGTCATGCCCGCCGACAGCCCGGCGGTGAAGGTCGCCGGCGTCCGTGCTTTCGGCGGCGAGGTCCGGATGTACGACCGCTACAGCGAGAGCCGCGAGGCCATCGGCGAGGAGATCGCGGCGTCGAAGGGCTCGGTGCTTGTGCGCCCGTTCGACGACCCCTTCGTCATCGAGGGCCAGGGTACGATCGGGCTTGAGATCATGGAGGACGCCGCGGCCCTGCGGGTGACGCTGGACCAGCTGGGCTGCGGGGCCTCGGGCGGCGGGCTGATCGCGGGCGTCAATCTGGTGATGGCCGCCCTGTCTCCGGCGACCCCGGTGATCGCGGTCGAGCCGCGGCACTACAACGACATGCAGTTGTCGATCGCGGCGGGCGAGCGGATGACCCATCCGCCCGCGCCCGGCACCCTCTGCGACGCCCTGATGACCGACCGGCCGGGCGAACTGACCTTCCCGATCAACCGCCGCGTCGACCGGGTCGAGACCGTGTCCGACGCCGAGGTCGCCACCGCCGTCCGCTACGCCTTCCACACGCTGAAACTGGTGGTCGAACCGGGCGGCGCCGTGTCGCTGGCGGCGCTGCTGGCGGGAAAGATCGAGGCCCGCGACCGCACCACCGCCCTGATCCTGTCGGGCGGAAATGTCGACCCCGGCCTGTTCGCCGCCATCATCGAAGACCGTTTCACCCCCATCGCCTGACCGGAGCCTGACGCCATGAGCCGCACCGAACGCAAGGGATCGCCCACCCCCGTCGCCGACCTGCCCGGCCTGATCGGGACCGAGGTCGGCGTCAGCCGCTGGATCACCGTCGACCAGGCCCGGATCGACGCCTTCGCCGAAATCACCGAGGACCGCCAGTTCATCCACATTGATCCGGTGGCGGCGAAACAGACTCCGTTCGGCGGCACCATCGCCCACGGCTTCCTGACCCTTAGCCTGCTTTCGGCCATGACCTATGACGCC
>JBBQOK010000087.1:0-10839 GCA_038330765.1 Caulobacterales bacterium
GACGATGCGGATGTCGGCCCCGGGGGCCACGCCCTCGACCGGGCCGAACGGCATCAGCAGGGCCTTGGCGTCGCGAAAGCCGACCACCTCGGCGGGTAGGGGCGAGAGATGGCGGCGATCAATTTCGGCCCGGGCCCCGACGGACAGACGCGACAGGCCCCCCTTGGACTCGATCAACAGGCCGTTCACGCCCGCGACCTTGCCGGTCACGACGAGAGGGTCGATCGCTTCGACGGCAGCGGCGAGATTGCGCAAGCGAGGTTCCTTGGTCCAGGGGCTCAGGGATGCGGGATCGTGGTTAACAGGGTGTGAAAGCGCGGTTGCTGGCCACGGGCTTACCCCCAAAGCCCCGCCCTCGTCAGAGCCTAGTCTTGAAGAAGCGGATCATCTCGCGGTTCAGGGCTTCGTGGAAGGCCGCGCGGTCAAAGCCGGGGGTAGGCGCGCAGATCATTGGAGCGCTCGCGGCCAGTTCGGACGAGCAGGGCGGCATGAAGTCGAAATGGCCAGCCCCGGCGACACGGTTGTACTCTGGCTGGCGCGGCAGGGCGTCGCGTATCGGCTCGGCATAGAAGGGCGACGGCAGGATCTGGTCGCCCCCGGCCTGCCAGAGCTGGACCGGCTGGGTCACATCGGCCAGGCCTTCGCGGGTGAAGGTGAAGCCAAGGGCCGGGGCGGCGACGACCAGAGCCTTGAGGCGCGCATCATGCGGCAGACGGGGGGCACCTTCAGCGCCCCTCTGCATCGTTTCCGGGTGCTGGCTGACGAGGCGACAGTCGTAGAAGCCGGGGTTGGCGCGGCAGTGATCGACCAGTCGCGTCAGGTCGGGATTGCCACCCGCCACCGCCAGCACGGTAAACCCGCCAGCGGAAAACCCGAACGCCCCGATCTTCGCCGCGTCAATCCCGGCCCGGCCCTCCCATTGGCCCATCATGTGGTCGATAAGCACCGAGAACTGGCGGGTGCGGTCGACGACGTCGGTGGCCCGGCTCTGGTCGCGCCAGTTGTCGCCGGTGTGGGTCAGGGTGGCGACGACGAACCCGGCCTTGGCCAAGGCCTGGGCGGTGTCGCGGTGGCTGCGGAAATCGCCGCCGGTGCCATGGGAGATGACGATCAGCGGGCGAGGCGTCGGGGACGCCTCAGCCGGCCACCAGACGCCGGCTTCGAGCGCCGGCTGTTCGCCGTCGGCCACGGTCAGGCGGGAGAAGGCGACTCCGTCCAGGATCGACGGACCCGACCGGGCGCTGGCCGGTGGAGAAGCCGGCGCGGCCTGGGGCAGATCGGACACGATCGGGGCCGGGAACTTGGGCACGGCGGCGGAGGCGCAGGAGGCCAGCAGAAGCGAGGTGGCGGCGATCAGAGAGGCGGTGGACATCCGGGGCACTTTCGGTGGGAGACGATAAGGCCGTGTGCCGTCGGTCTTCGCCGAAGCGCCAGCGCAGATGGGCGAACGGGCGAACGGGTTCGCAAGCGGGCGAACGGCTGTCATCGCCCTCAACGCTTGCTAGGATATGGCGATGGAATCGACCGCGGCGAAGAACAGGCGATGGCACCCGGCGGCGGTGGGGTTCGCGGTTTCGACGGCGGTCGGCTTGACCCTGGGCGCGATCGGTCCGTTCGGCAGCTATCTAAACGGGACCCTGCCGGTGCGGCTGGCCTATTGGTTGGTCTGTCTTTGGGCCGGGTGGCTGGTATTCGGCATCAGCCTGCCAGTCCTGATGCGTCGGGCGCAGGCACGGAACGTTCCGGCCTGGCTGTGGGTGCCGCCCGCCGTCGCCATCTTGACGCTTCTGCCCGCAGCGCTCAGTCGCGTGCTCGCGATCCGACTGTGGCCTGTGGTCGGCGAGGTGACCTGGCTGGAATGGTACGGACAGGGTCTGGTGGTCAGCAGCCTTGCCACCCTGGCTGTCCTCTGGGCCACCCGGTCGCCCCGCACAGCCCCCGCCGGACCTGACCCTTTGTCCGCCGACCCCCGCGACCGCCTGCCGCCGCGACTGGGGCGCACCGTGCTGTGCCTGCAGATGGAGGATCACTATGTCCGGGTGCATACTCCCCTCGGCTCGACCCTGGTGCTGATGTCCCTGTCCCAGGCGATGGCGGGACTGAAGGACCTCGAGGGCGTCCAGACCCACCGCTCGTGGTGGGTCGCGCGCACTGCCATCGTCGGCATGGTCGAGGATGGGCGCAGGCTGCGGCTGCGCCTTAGCGGCGGTCAGGAGGCCCCGGTCTCGCGCGCGCGGGTGGGGACGTTGCGGGAAAAGGGCTGGCTGGCCCCGGCGAGCTAGGTCGGGACCAGGCTCAGGTCGAAGCCGATTCCGGCCCGGATGCTGGCGTTGCGCTCGTCCATTCAGGGATTGCCGCTGCGGTGGTGGACACTATGTGTTGGCGCGCCATCCTTTGCCGGAGACCCTGCATGTCCGACGCCCCCTACGATCCCTCCCGCCATCTGAAAGCCGGGCGCGGCAAGGTCTATGCGTCGATCCTCGACACGATCGGCGACACCCCGATGGTCGGGCTGCCGCGGCTGTCGGCCGAGTATCAGCCCAAGGCGACCGTGCTGGCGAAGCTGGAGTTCTTCAACCCGATCGGATCGGTGAAGGACCGGATCGGCGTCGCCATGATCGATGCGCTGGAGCAGGCGGGCCATATCGGACCCGACACCGTGCTGATCGAGCCGACCAGCGGCAACACCGGTATCGCGCTGGCTTTCGTCGCGGCGGCCAAGGGCTATCGGCTGATCCTGGTCATGCCCGAGAGCATGTCGATCGAGCGGCGCAAGATGCTGGCCCTGCTGGGTGCCGAACTGGTGCTGACCCCGGCCGAGAAGGGGATGAAGGGGGCCATCGCCATGGCCATGGAGCTTAAGGACCGGACCCCCGGCGCCGTCATTCCGGCCCAGTTCGACAATCCCGCCAACCCGGCGATCCACCGTGTCACCACCGCCGAGGAAATCTGGAACGACACCGCCGGCGCGGTCGACATCGTCATCTCCGGCGTCGGCACGGGTGGGACGATCACCGGCGTCGGCCAGGCGCTGAAAGCCCGCAAGCCGTCGGTGCGGATGATCGCGGTGGAGCCGACGGCGTCCCCGGTTCTGTCGGGCGGCGAGCCGGGGCCGCACAAGATTCAGGGCATCGGTGCCGGCTTCATTCCGTCGATCGTGGACCGCTCGGTCATTGACGGCGTAGAGCAGGTCTCGAACGACGACGCCTTCGACATGGCCCGCAAGGCGGCTCGGGTCGAAGGAATTCCGGTCGGGATCAGTTCGGGCGCGGCGCTGGTCGCCGCCTTCCGGCAGGCGGCGCTGGAGGAGAACGCGGGCAAGACCATCGTCGCGATCATTCCCAGCTTCGCCGAGCGGTATCTGTCGACGGCGCTGTTTGAAGGGCTGTAGGCCGGCTGAGCGATGGTTTGGGCGATTGCCCCCGGTCGATATCCGGAATGTCGAAGACGGTGACGTGGATCCAAAGCGTCACAGCCGGTTAACCGCACACGCCTTATCGTGGGATCGACATGTCCGAACCCGCTCCCACGCCAGAGGAGGCCTCGCCGCAAGGCGGCTTCCGCGCGCGCCATGCGCTGTTGAAGCGCCTGGCGGACGTCGTGTCGCTGCCGGCGAGCCGGATCAACACTTTCGAACGATCCGTGACAGGCGATCTGCTGGTCGAGATGCTGCGTCTGGCGTCGCACGACGACCGCAAGCGCGTCGCCGCCCGGCTGGCCCCGCTGGCGGAGCTGCCGAACGCGCTGGCGCGGATGCTGCTGCGGGATGAGCCGGATATCGCGGGCCTGCTGATCGAGCAGTGCGCCTCCCTGTCGGACGCCGACCTGGTCGCCTGCGCCCGGGACGCAACCGTCGAGCATCGCTTCCTGATGGCCAACCGCCGGGGGCTGTCCGAGGTCGTCACCGAAACCCTGATGAGCTTCGGCGAAAGCCATGTCATCGAGGCGGCGTTGAGAAACACCACCGCCCGTCTGAGCCAGGTCGCGGTGGAGGGCGTCGTCAGCCTGAGCCGGACGGAACGGGGGCTCTGCGGTCACCTGTTGAAGCGTCCCGAACTCAGGCCGTCGGGTGCCTATGTCATGTTCTGGTGGTGCGGATCCGCTGACCGCCGCACCATTCTCCAGAGGTTCGCGGTCTCGCGGGAAGTCATGCAGGAGGTGTCGGAGGACATCTTCGCCATGGCCGCCGAGGAAGACTGGCAGGACCCGGTGTCGCGCAAGGCGCTGCAGTTCATCGAGCGTCGCCAGAGAAACCGGGCGGCGATCGAGAAGAGCCCCTATGGTGGGCTGGAGGAGGCGGTTGCGGCCGCTGCGGCGGGTGGCCTGAGCCGCGAGGTGGCAACCGAGATCGCCTATCTGTCGGGCGTCAAGCCGATCACAGGTGCCAAGATCATGGGCGATCCGGGCGGCGAGCCGTTGGCCATACTGTGCAAGGCCACCGGGTTGGCCAAGGCTGACCTGGCCAGCCTGTGGCGCTCGATGCGCCGACCGGAGGCCACCGCAGACGGCTCCCTCGACCCCGCCTGGGAACGGGTCCAGATCACCTATGACATGCTCGCTGTCGATCGCGCCCAGACGGTGCTGCGCTACTGGAACTGGTCGTTGTCGTCCGCCCTCACGCCCGCTCTATTGAGAGCGATCCGGGACGGCGAGGAAGAGGACGTCGACGACTATTCGACGCCCGAGCGCGCGGCGATGCTGGCGCTCGCGGAAAACTTTGGCCGCTGATCAGACCATCGACTAGATTCGCTCTAGTCTGATAAGCGGCACCAAGGCTTGTCATGAATACCCTATTGCGTGACTCGGGGTTCGTCTTTATTGACCCGGATCAAGGGCCTGACGGTCAACGTCTGGCGGGGACAATCAGATCACAAGGTGAGGCCGCGCATGGAAGACAATTCGCAACTGCTCGAGATGACCGCCGACATCGTTTCGGCCTATGTCGGCAACAACAACGTTCAGGCCATCGAGGTCCCGGGTCTGATCTCCAGCATCCACGCGGCGCTGACGCAGGTCGCGACCGGCGCTGTCGAGCCGGAACCGGAACCCCGCGAACCGGCGGTTCCGATCCGCAAGTCGATCACGCCCGACTTCCTGATCTGCCTGGAGGACGGCCGCAAGTTCAAGTCGCTGAAGCGTCACCTGCGCACCAAATACAACATGAGCCCCGAGGAATATCGGGCCAAATGGGGTCTGGCGAAGGACTATCCGATGGTCGCGCCGAACTACGCCAAGGCCCGCTCGGACCTGGCCAAGCAGATGGGCCTGGGCCAGGGCGGCCGCAAACCGGCCCGCGCCGTCGCCGGCCGCGCCAAGAAATAAGCCGGGTCTTCCGACGTTCAGAGACGCCCGCTTCCGACGAGGAAGCGGGCGTTTTTTGTTGGGTCAGGCTGCCTGGGCGCCGCGCCGCATGCGCCAGAAGCGCAGGGTCCTGAGCGCGGCATCACGCGTCAGTTCGGCGTACATGCGGGCGTAGGAATGCGCCTTGGCCATGGCGTCGCCGTCGTCGTTCAACAGCACAACCGCATAGGTCAGGAACAGGGCGCGATCGAGGTCCGCGCCCTTGCAGACGACGGCGAGCGCGTCCAGTTCGCGGCGTTCGACGATCTGACGGGCGGTGTGGAAGTCGACGTCGGACAACTGTGCGAGGGCGATCAGGAATGACGTCCGCCCACCCGACTTTTCACCCGACCGCAGGAAACGGGCCAGCATCTGCGGCGTGAGCTGACCGGCGGCCCGGAGTTCCTCGACGTAGGCCGAGCATTCGGCGTAGTCGGCCGGCAGCGCGCCGTCGTCCGTGGCGATCCGCGCCCGGCCGGCGGCCAGGGCACTTTCCAGCAGGGACGGGTCCATGCGGGCGTTCTGTTCGAGGATCCGCGTCCTGAGTCGCGCCTCGACGACGAAATACATGTCATTGAGCAGGTCGGCCGGCAGGGTGGCGCGCGAAACCGTGGCCTCGTGCAGGGCCGGGTTGGCCTTGGCGCGTTCGACGGCGACTTCCGAGGCTTTCCGCGACAGACGGGCACCGTCGTTACGAAGCAGGGTGCCCAGGGTCTCGTCGTCGCCGCGCTCGACAATAACCTCGGATACAGCTTCGGACACCGAGGGGCGGGCCGAGACCGCGCGGAGATGGTCCTGCCCCTGGCTTCGCACCACGCCGAGCAGGTCCTCGTCGGTCAGCACGGGAGAGGCGGCCAGAACGGCTCCGGCGACGGCGGCTTCGTCATTGGCGAGCCGACGAATCAGGGTGTGGGGCGCGTCCGGGGCGTTGGCGAAACGGGCGGACAGCTCGGCGCGGACCACGACTTCCATGTCCGCGGCCAGCTTGACCAGCACGGCATCGTAGAGGGCATCCTCGGTGGCCGTCCGGGCCGATCCGCCGAAGAAGTGATCCGTCAGCTCACGCAGCAGGGCGCGACGCTTCTCGCTCGAGTCCTCCTCGGCGAGGGCGATCAGGTCGGGCAGGCGGGACGGGGCAGGTGCCTCGGTCACTGATGGTCCCCGTCGGAGGCGGCCGGCGCGGCGCGCATATTGCCGTTGCGGTCGCGGATCAGGGTGGGCCCCTGCTCCGGCTGGGCCAGGTCCTGGGACGCCGGCGTTTCGGTCATGGTCACCACCAGGGCATCGACATAGGTCGGCTCGGGCATGGTCAGGGGGTCCGGCTCGCGGCCGTTCTGGCGATGGACGGAATAGTATCGTGCCCCCTGTTGCGGGGGGCGTTCGCCGGTGTTGCCGACCTCGGCCACGCGGCGGGGTTGGGGGCGGACCTCCGGCGTGGCAGCGGCGTCTCTCGTCGCGGCCGGCGACGGCGGCCGGTCCTGCTGCATGCGGAAGATGGGGGCGTCACGCCGCGGAGCCATCGGATCGGAGGCGTCGAACCTGGGCCCCTCCGCGACCGGGGCCGGGGTCGGGGTCGGGGTCGGGTTGAAGACCTCGGCCGGCGCCGGTTGGCCGCGGCCTCCCTGATCGGGGAGATACTCAGGGCCAGCGGGCGCTGCTCTCGACGGCACGGCCGAGGTCGGGGCCACGACCGGCGCGGGAGCAGTTTCCGGGGAGAGCGGGGCGGTTGGACGAAGCCAGGCGTTGGCCGGCGTCAGAGTGCGGCGCGCGGGCACCGGCGCGGCGCTCAAACCGGGCTGTCCGGGCGTCACCGACGCTTCTGAGCCGCCGTGCGGAATGACGGTGTTGGGTCGGCGCAGGTCCCGGCGGGCCGCGACCGGCAGCGCCGAATTCGGCTGGGGCGCGGCCACGGGTTCGCCGCGGCCCTGCCAGGACAGATAACGCAGACCCTGCGTGGCACCCGGGGTTGGCGCGGCGGATTGGGCCGCCGCCGCATGGGCGAGCGTCAGTAAGCCGGCAACGGCAAGGACGGCGGAGAATGTCGAGGCGCGGCGCAAGGGCTGGCTCCGGACGCGGGGCTGGAGCCATACGCTAGATGCCCGGGACTTAACCCGCCGCTAACGAGGCGATCAGGACAGCCGTCGGCGCACCGCCCGTTCGGCGAGAGCGACGGCAGCGTTCAGGGCGAGGCCCATGACCGTCAGACAGGCGAGGGCGGCGAGCATGTCGGCTGTGCGTAGCCGATTGCCGGCTTCGAGCAATCGCCAGGCGAGGCCCTGGGTGGCCCCGGAGCCGGCGACAAACTCGCCCACCACCGCTCCGATGATCGACAAGCCGGCAGCGACGCGCAGACCCTCCAGCACGAAGGGCAGGGCGGCGGGCAGGCGAAGGCGGGCAAGGCGCTGGAGCGGCGATGCGCCGTACAGGTCGAAAAGCCGTTCGAGATCGGCATCGGCGGACTTGAGGCCGGTCAGGACGCCCGAGAAGAGCGGGAAGAAGGCCACCGCCGCCGCCAGCGCCACGACGGCCCGATCCGCATGGTCGAGGCCCGCCCAGATGAGCACAAGAGGGGCTATGGCGATGACCGGCGTGACCTGCAGGGCGACGGCCAGAGGCCTCACGGCCTGTTCCGCCGACCGGTGCAGCGAGACGGCCAGGGCCAGACCTCCACCCAGAACGAAGGCGATCAGCAAGGCCTGGAGCGCCATCCAGAAGGTGGCCCCGGCGGAAGACAGCAGCAGCGGCGCGCGGCGCACGAGGGAGAGCGCCACGGCACTGGGCGGCGGGAGGAGATAGGGCGGAAGATGCAGGGCGCGGCAGGCCAACTCCCACGCCGCCAGCAGCAGGATGATCAGCGCCAAGGGCGGGACGAAGCGGGTCATGCGGCCGTGTCCGACCGGGCCATCGAGGCCTCCAGCGCTTTGGCGAGGTTTTCAACGTCGCTGCGATAGGCGGGACTGGAGCGCCAGCCGGGACCGCGGGGCGCTTCACCCTGGAAGTCCAGCGTTGCCGCCACCCGGCCCGTGATGGCGTCGAGCACGATCGCGCGCCGGGCCAGATAGACCGCCTCCTCGACATCGTGCGTCACGAAGACGATGGCCGGCCGGGGCGATCGGGCCTGCCACAAGCGATGCAGGTCCTCGATCAGGTGGCGACGGGTGATGCTGTCCAGAGCGCCGAAGGGCTCGTCGAGCAGCAGCAGGTCCGGTTCGGTGACGAGGGCGCGGGCGAGGGAGACCCGCATGGCCATGCCGCCGGACAGCTGGCGCGGGCGGGCGGCCAGACGGTCACCGAGTCCGACGGCGGTCAGCATCTCCGCCGCGCGGAGGCGGGCTTCGTTCCGGGGCTGCCCCGAGAGGTCAAGCGGCAGGGCGACGTTGGTCTGGATGTCGGCCCAGGGCATCAGGGTAGGGTGCTGGAAGACAAACCCCGTGCCGGCACCTGCGGTCGTGCGGACGACGGTGCCTTCGGATGGCGTCTCGAGCCCGGCCAGCAAACGCAGCAGGGTGGATTTCCCGGCACCGGACGCGCCGACGACGGCGACGATCTCGCCCTGGGCCACGGAGAGGTCGATGGGACCGAGAGCCGGTCGACCGGGGTAGAAGACGACGGTGCCGCGAAGCGAAGCCGCCGCCGCCGCGTCAGCCACGGCCGGGCAGGTATTGGGTGGTGAAGGCCTGACGCCAGTCGAGGTTGGTCGGATAGACGCCCGCTTCGGAGGTGACCTCGAAGAAGCTCCGCCAGCGTTCTTCTGTCATGGTTCCGAGGCCGTAGAGGGCCGCGTCGCCGCCATCGACGATGCCGTTGGCCCTCAGCTTGGCACGGGCCTGATCGAGCACGTCCTGGGTCATGTCGGGATTGGCGCGCCGGATCAGCGCGTCGGCGGCCTTGCCATCGCCCTGGATATAGTCGCGCCAGCCCTCGGCCGAAGCGGCGATGAAGCTGCGCAGGGCGCGTGCGTTGTCGCGGGCGAAGGCGTCGGGGGCCAGCACCATGGTGGCGTAGGAGGGATAGCCCTCGTCGGCCAGCAGGAAGACCTTGGGCGTGAAGCCCGCCTCCTGCTGGATCGTATAGGGTTCGCTGGTCAGATAGCCCTGCTGCACGGCCCGCTCATCAGCCAGGAAGGGCGCAAGATTGAAGGTGTATTTGCGGACCTGGTCGTCGGTGAAGCCGTATTGGGCTTTCAGCCACACCCAGAAGGCGGTGATGGAGGCGTCGGCCAGCAGGAAGGGCCGGTCTATCAGGTCGGCGATGGATTTCAGCGCCGGGTCCGGATGGGCGATCAGGACCTGGGGGTCCTTCTGGAAGAAGGCGGCGACGGCTTTGACCGGGGCCCCCTCGGCGACAAGGTTCATCGGGATGAAGCTGTTGGAGCCCATGCCCAGCTCGACGGCGCCCGAGGCCAGTAACTGGGGCACGTTCACGCCCGGTCCGCCCTGGATGATCTCGACGTTCAGGCCGCGCTTGGCGTAGGCCCCCGAGGCCAGCGCCTGGTAGAAACCGCCGTGCTCGGCCTGGGCCCGCCAATCGGTGGCGAAGCGGAGGCGAACCCGGCCCTCGTCGTCGATGGGCGCTTCGGACCGCCCGCAGCCCGTCAGCGCCGCCGAGGCCGCGAGCGCGCCGGCTCCTGCGAGCAGGGCGCGGCGGTTGGTCGATGAAGGACGATTCCCGCGACGGTTCATGGCCTTGGTTTAGGGCCGGTGCGGGGGGAAGGAAAGGGAGGCCGCAGGCCAGCCACCAAGAGCCGGAATTGAGCGAGGGGACGAAGGTCCCCGGCGAACCGGCTTCCCTCGTCCCCTCGCCAAGTCCGGGTTGGACTTGGCCATTGAGGTTCAGAACCCTGGCTTTGCAACGGCGAGGCGAACCCCGGCGGTGGTCAGCGGTATTCTGTCGCGCTCCTGGTCTCCGGCGTTCCACGAGGTCGAGCCCCGCGCCGTCCATCGATCCCGATCCGGTTCCCGCGGGGTTTTCTCCGGCCGAAGCCTTTGAAAAGTCCTTTGGGCCTTGATCCTGTCTCCCGTCCGTTGAGGTCGAAACCCCCCGGTGCGTTCGATCAGAGAGCCGGGCCGGTCCGCTTGATCCCCGGGTCTCCCCGGTTCTCCGCGCCGCCGTGTCCCTCGGCCTGATCAAGCTCGCTCCGATCCGCGGATGTGGCAAGCGGTCCGGAACGAGCGTCTGTGGACAGGCCTGGGGATAAATCGTGCCGTATTGGCCGGGTCCTGTGCCAATGGGGCACTTTTCTTTGCTTTGTGAAGGTGTTGTGACTTCTGCACAGTCGGGCGCGCAAGGGCTGAAAAAACCGGGTCAGCCGCTGATTTCGTCGATCCAGCGGCGAATAGCGGCCTGGGCGAGCCCGGCGGTGGGCGCGCCGAAATGCTGAAAGCCGTGGGGGGCGGTCGGAATCGCCAGCAAGGTGGCCGGTGCGTGATGAGCCCAGGCCTCGGCCATCAGTCGGCTGTCGTCGCGAAAGGGGTCGGCCTCGCCCATCACGAGCAGCGC
>JBBQOK010000088.1:0-10734 GCA_038330765.1 Caulobacterales bacterium
TGCCGCCCACGACCGCCACTGCTTGCCATAGACCGGCCCCAACTCGCCCTCGGCGTCGGCCCATTCGTTCCAGATCGAAACGCCGTTGTCCTTGAGCCAGCCGATGTTGGTCTCGCCGCGCAGGAACCACAGCAGTTCGACGATGATCGAGCGCAGGTGCAGCTTCTTGGTGGTCAGGACCGGGAAGCCCTTGGACAGGTCGAACCGCATCTGCCGCCCGAACACGCCCAGCGTCCCCGTCCCCGTCCGGTCATCCCGCCGCGCCCCGTTGTCGAGGATGTCGCGCAGCAGGTTGAGGTACTGCCACTCCGGATGATCGCCCGCGACGGCCCCGGTGCGGGCGTGGACGTCTGCGAGGAGGACCTGGGCGTTCATGCATCGGAGTTGACCCCCGAATCACCCTGCGCGTCCAACTCGAACCACACCGTCCAAACCTTGGTTGTGGGTGATTGCCGGCGCCGACCGCTGCCGGTTGTGGACCGTCCTTCTCCCCCGGAGGGGAGAAGGAAGTCGAATTGCTGCGCCGCAAATCCGCTGCCAGCCATCACAATCTGACGCACCAAACCTCTGTTTTCCCGACACATCATTACCCGCCCAGCGTCCTGAACCCGCCACAGCAAGCCGCCCCCTTACCCTCCGTCTCCTTGACTGGAGAGACGCATGACCCACCCGCCCGACCCCGACCCAGACCAGCGGCATCACCCCGGCCTTCGCATCCACCCGCCGGAAACCTGGGAAATGGCGCGGCGCGACTATCTCGCCGGCCACAGCGGTCCGGCCGTCTGCGCCCGCTACGGGCTCGGCCTCGCCGCGTTTCGCAACCGGGCCGCAGCGGGCGGCTGGCGCCGGATCGACCAGCCGGCGCCCATGCCGGTCACGCCCATCGAGGTCGACGGGAACCTCGACGAGGCCAGCTATTTCGATCTCGCCGAGTTGGCCGCCATCCATCTGCGTGAGGCCATCGTCAACGGCCGCGCCACGGAGGCCGCGACCTGGCTGCGAATCCATTTCCGCCTGGACGAGGCGGACACCGCCCAGGCCGCCGCCATGCGCGAGGCATTTCCGGACGGCGAGTTAGACGAGGTAGACGAGGTAGACGGTGTTTTTTCCGGTGCGGAGTCTACCCTCAGCCCCGGAACCCGTCCTCATCCAGAAACGCCTGCTCCTCCGTCGTCGTCTCCCGACCCAGCTCCGGGTTTCGATGCGGAAAGCGGCCGAAACGGGTGATGACACCGTGGTGATGCTCGGCCCAGCGGTCGTTGGGGTCACGGCTCATCCGGGTCTGGAACAGCTCCAGCTGCCGCGCCTGATCGGCCGGGTCCTCCGAATGCTGCAGCGGCAGATAGAAGAACCGGCGGATGTCGCCCTCGATCTCCAGGTCGTGCCCGGCGCCCAGCGCCCGCCTGGCGAACATGCGCGCCAGCGGATCGGTGGCGAAGGCGTGGCCGGTGTCGCGGAACACATTCCTTGGAAACTGGTCCAGCAGGATCAGCAGCGCCAGCGCCCCCTCCGGAGTCTCGGCCCAGTGATCCAGTTCGCGCCGCGCGGCGGCGAAATGCGCGTCCCCGAACCCGCGCCGGAACCGGGCATCAAAGGCGTCATCCTTGGCGAACCACTTTTTCGGCCCCGCCTCTTTCCAGAAGGCGACGACGTCGGCGGGGTTGATGGTCATGGGGACTCCAATGATATACATTCGGATATCCGAAAGGTGGGATTGATGTCCACGAAGGTAAAGGCCGCCCGTTGGGGCAACAGCATCGCCATCCGCCTGCCGCGCCGCGCGGTCGAGGCGCTGGGCGTCACGGCGGGCCAGGACATGGAGCTGGAAGTGAAGGGCCGGACGGTGGAACTGACCATGCCGCGGCCTGCTCCCGCACCGGTTACCCTGGCCTGGATCATCGCTGAGATGGAACGGCTCGGGCCAGACGCAGAACCGGAAACCGTCGACTGGGGTCCGGATGTCGGCGATGAGGTCATCCATGACGACTGGTCCCCGGCCTGATCCCCGCGCGCCTCACGCTGGCGCGTTGGTATGGGTGGACTTTGATCCGGCGCTGGGGACAGAACAGTCGGGCGTCCGACCGGCGCTGGTGGTATCCGCGACGATCTTCAACGCCTTCAGCCGGCGTTCGCTCGTCTGCCCTATCACCACCAATCTGGCGCCATGGCCGACCAAGGTGGTCCTGCCCGACGGCCTGGCCGTAAGCGGCGCGGTGCTGACGGATCAGGTCCGCAGCGTCGACCGGTCGCAGAGAGGATTTCGCGTCGTGGGCGCGGTCCCGGCGGAGGTGCTGGCCCAGGTCCGGGCCACGATCGCCTCGCTGATGGAAGAAGAGCCCGCATGACCCCACTCCCCGTCTTCCATGACCGCGACTGCGACCTGTCCATCATCCGCGCCAAGCGCGTCGCCATCATCGGCTACGGCAGCCAGGGCCGCACCCATGCCCTGAACCTGCGCGACTCCGGCGTCGCCGACATCGTCGTGGGCCTCAAGGCCTCATCAGCCACCCGGGCCAAGGCCGAGGCCGACGGCTTCCCGGTCATGACCGCCGGCGCCGCCGCCGCCGCCGCCGACGTCGTCGCCGTCATGGTCTCGGACGAGGCCCACCGTGACCTGTGGCGCGACGAACTGGAGCCGAACATCCGGCCCGGCGCGGCCCTGATCTTCGCTCACGGCCTGTCGGTCCGCTTCGGCTTGGTCACGCCGCGCCCCGACCTCGACGTGATCCTCGCCTCGCCCAAGGGAATCGGTCCGCGCATCCGCGACCTCTACGAAGCCGGGGAGGGGGTCTTCGCCCTGTTCGGCGTGCATCAGGACGCCACCGGCTCCGCCCATGCGCTGGGTCTGTCCTATGCGGCCGCGCTCGGTTGCGGCCGCAAGGGCATCCTCGAGACCACCTTCGCCGCCGAGTGCGAAAGCGACCTGTTCGGCGAACAGGTGGTGCTGTGCGGCGGGGTGGGCGAGCTGATCAACGCGGCCTTCACCAAACTGGTCGAGGCCGGCTATCCGCCCGAGGTGGCGTGGTTCGAATGCTTCTATGAGGTCAAGCTGGTCACCGACCTGATGTTCTCCATGGGCATCGCCGGTGCCTTCGGCCGTATCTCCAATACGGCGGAGTACGGGGCCTATCTGACCGGCCCCCGCATCATCGGCGAGGCCTCGAAGGCGGCGATGGACGAGGTCCTTGCAGAGGTCCGCTCCGGCGCCTTCGTCAAGACCCTGATGGCTGACTACGACGCCGGCTCGCCCGACCTGCTGGCGCGTCGCAAGGCGCTGGGCCGGCGCCCGATCGAAACCGTGGGCGCGCACCTGAACGCGGTCGCCGCGCGGGCGAAGGATTGAGGAGGAAAGGAGGGCACCGGCGCGCCCGACCCGCGATCAAGCGATGAGCCCCCGCGGGGGCGAATGCTATCGTGAGAATAATGGTCGGAGTGAGAGGATTCGAACCTCCGACCCCTGCGTCCCGAACGCAGTGCTCTACCAGGCTGAGCCACACTCCGACTTGAGGAGGGGGCTTATAGCGACGGGTTTTCGCCCCCGCAAGCAAGGAAACGCCCCGCCACGAAATAGTCTCGCAAGCGGTTCTTGCATCCCCGGCGACCTTGTCGTATCTCGCACGCCTTCCGGCGCTTCAGCCCCGGAAACGCCGGACCTGCTGGGGAATGGTGTAATGGTAACACTCCGGTTTTTGGTACCGTCATTCAAGGTTCGAGTCCTTGTTCCCCAGCCATCCGTCTACCCTGACAATTCGGCCTCGGGCCCACGTCCGCTTCTGACGCAGGCGCGTGCAAATCTCCTCCCGACGTGCCGGGGATGCTGGTCCCGGTGCCCCCCCCCGCGGTTGCGGCCGATTTCCCCCAACGATTGAAAAACAAAGAAATTCTTGCTTCCGCAGAACCAGATCGCCGATTGGGCGTTGGTAAGTCCGCTAGCGGACACAACAGTGGTGAACGCGTTCGGTTAGCGTGTCGGGGGGCGGAGTGTCCGAGTTGTCTGACCTCCGGGTCATGATCGTTGAAGACCAGGCTCTCCTCGCGATGGAGCTTGAACTCGTGCTGGGCGAATCCGGCTGCGACGTCGTCGGCTGCGCCATGGACAGCGCCGGCGCGGTCGCCATCGCCGAGCGCGAAAAGCCCGATCTGGCCCTGGTCGATATCAATCTTCTCGACGGTCTGACCGGGCCGAAAGTCGCCCGGAAGCTGGTCAGCGAACACGGCACGGTCGTCGTCTTCCTGACCGCCAACCCCGAACAGATCCCTGACGGATTCGCAGGCGCGCTGGGGGCCGTGTCGAAACCGTTCGACGAGCAGACGATTCAGGCGGTGGTCCAATTCGCCCGCCAGTTCATCCTGCACCGCACCGTCGCCGATCCGCCCCGCCGCTTCCTGCTGGCTCCCTGGCTTGCGACGCCGCCGAACGGCATCGCGCGGCACTGACAGAGGCCTGCCGTCGTCCGGATCGTCGTTCTGTATCGGCTCAGGCGCGGCCGCCGGTCAGGTCCAGCCCATCCGCTGTGGGCGGGCCTCCGTCCGGGTGATGGAGAGGAAGCGGGTCAGGCCCGCTCCCACCCCTTGTCGATCGCCCAGACCGCGAAGGCATAGACCAGGGCGACCTCCTTCAGATAGTCGAACCGCCCGGAGGCTCCGCCGTGGCCGGCCTCCATATTGATCTTCAGCAGCACCGGCTTGCCTGACGTCGTGGCCGGCCGCAGCTTCGCCACCCACTTCTCCGGCTCCCAATAGGTCACGCGCGGGTCAGACAGGCCGCCGGTTGCCAGCACGGCCGGATAGGCCTGGGCTGTGACCTGGTCATAGGGGCTATAGCTCATCATGTAGTCGTAGGCCTCGGGGTCCTCGATCGGATTGCCCCATTCGGGCCACTCGGGCGGGGTCAGCGGCAGGCTGGTGTCGCTCATGGTGTTGATCACATCGACGAACGGCACATCGCCGATGATCCCGGCCCAGAGGTCGGGCCGCATGTTGTTGACCGCGCCCATCAGCATGCCGCCGGCCGAGCCGCCGTGCGCCACGATGTGTCCGGCCTTGCCGTGGCCGCTCGAGATCAGGTGCTCTGCGGCGGCGATGAAGTCCGTGAAGGTGTTCTTCTTGGTCATCCGCCGGGCGTTGAGGAACCAGTTCCAGCCCTTGTCCGAACCGCCCCGGATGTGGGCGATAGCGTAGATGAAGCCCCGGTCCACCAGCGACAGCCGGTTGGTCGAGAAGCTCGCCGGCATGGGAATGCCATACGAGCCGTAGCCGTAGAGCAGCAGGGGCGCGGACCCGTCCACCGGCGTCGACTTCCTGCGCAGCACCGTCACCGGCACCAGCTGGCCGTCCGATGCGGGGGCGTTCAGCCGCTCGACCACATAGTCGGCCGGGTTATGGCCCGACGGCACCTCCTGCACCTTGCGCAAGGTCCGCTCGCGGGTCTTCAGGTCGTAGTCATAGGTCGAGGTCGGGGTGGACGGCGAATTGTAGCCATACCGCATGACAGTGGTGTCGAATTCCGACGCCCCGCCCAGTGACAACGAATAGGCCGGTTCGTCGACGGCGATCTCGTGCTCGGCCCCGACCCGGTCGCGGATGATGATCCGGGTGTTGGCATCGGCGCGTTCCTGGCGGCCGACGAAGTCCTTCACCAGCGCCACGCCCTCAATATAGCGGCCCGGCGTATGAGGGACCAGGTCGGTCCAGTTCGCCTTACCGGGCATGCCGGTCGGCGCCTGGACGATCTTGAAGTCGATCGAGTCGTCGGAATTGGTGCGGATCACCCAGCGGTCGCCCCAGTGGTCGGCGTCATAAAGCCGGGCCACCTCACGCGCTTCAAGCACGACCGGCGCGGCCGTCGGCGTGGCTCCCGGAATGATCCGCGCCTCCGACGTCTCCTGGTTGGCGATCGAGATGACGATGAACCTGTCATCGGCGGTCCGGCCGACGCTGATGAACATCCCGTCGTCGGTCTCTTCGTAGACGAGGGTGGTGTCGCCGCCGCGCGCCGGGCGGCGGAAGATCTTGTCCGGCCGGCCGTTGTCGTCGCGGTTGGTCCAGAAGACCCACTGGCTGTCCGGCGAGAAGGTGAAGTTGCCGCCGGCCGAGCCGATCGGATCGGGCAGGACTTCGCCGGTGGCCAGATCCTTGACGAAAATCTGGTGTACCTCCGACCCCTGCGCGTCCTCGGCGTAGCCGAACAAGGCGTGGTCGGGGCTGTGCTCGGCGGCGCTGACTTCGGAATAGGCCTTGCCTTCGGCCAAGGCGTTAGCGTCCAGCAGCACGACCTCGCCGTCGCTGCGGCCGCGCGGGCGACGGCAGAACAGGGGATGCTGATCGCCGGTGCGGTAGCGGGTATAATATTCCCACGGACCATCGCCCCGCGGCACGGACGAATCGTCCTGTTTGATCCGCCCCTTCATCTCCTCGAACATCGTGGCCTGCAGCGGCAAGGTCGAGGCCATCATCGCCTCTCGGTAGGCGTTCTCCGCCGTCAGATGCTCTTTGACGTCGGTCTTGATCAGGGTCGGATCGCGCAGCACCGCCTGCCAGTTCTCGTCCTTCATCCATTGATAGTCGTCGACCCGGACGCGGCCCAGCTGTTCGATGCGAACCGGAATCTTCTTCGCGACAGGCGGAACGGGGGCGGTCTGGGGCATCGAGGCTCCGGTGGTGCGGGCGTGGGCGGGCAGGGCGGTCGCCGCCAGCGCGGCGGCGGTGGTGGCGAGCAGGTCGCGGCGATTCATGGTCAGGCCCCCGATGGCGGATATGGTGCCGGACCTTGGGCGAGGGAACTCGCCGCCGTCAAATGAACAAACAGCCACGCCGAATCTCATCCCGGCATGCCGATCAGCCCGCGAGGACGTCCGGGCTCATGCGTTCAAGCAGGTCGGCCCCCTGGCCCACCGCTGCCAGACGGCTGGAGGTGTGCCCCAGCACATTGGCGGCGTAGATTTCATACAGGGTGATCCGCCCCTCCAGCCACGTCGCGTCGCCCTCGCCGGAGTCCAGCATGGCGCGGGCGGCGATGGCACCCTTGGCCAGCATCCAGCCGCCGACGACATCGCCCAGCAGCTTCAGATAGGCGTCGGCGGCGGCCAGCACGTCGGCCGCGCCGTCCGTGCCGGACTTGCGGTCCAGCAGCCACAGGGTGGCGTCCTGAACCGCCTCTATGGCGTTGGCGAACCGCTCCACCGGCTTGCCCGAATACAGTCGCGGCAGAAGCACCAGCGTGGCCTTCATCTCGTCGATCAGGTCGCGGGCCGACTGCCCTCCGTCCTGACCCAGTTTGCGGCCGACCAGGTCCATGGCCTGGATGCCGTTGGTGCCCTCATAGATCGGGGCGATGCGGGCGTCGCGATAATGCTGGGCCGCACCGGTCTCCTCGATGAAACCCATGCCGCCGTGAATCTGGATGCCCTGCGACGCGACCTCGCAGCCGATGTCGGTCGACCAGGCCTTGGCGATGGGCGTGAACAGGTCCTCGCGGCCTTTCCAGCGCCGGCGGTCCTCCTCGGTCGCCGCGTGCCGGGCCAGATCAGCGGCAACGCCGGTCGACAGGCAGATGGCGCGGGCGGCGGCGATCTTGGCCTTCATCACCGCCAGGGCGCGGCGGACGTCCGGGTGGTCAATGATCGGAGCGTTGGCCTCGCCGGTCCAGACCGACCGGCCCTGCCGCCGTTCCCGCGCATAGGCCAACGCGTGTTGATAGGCCCGCTCGGCGATGCCCACACCCTCGACGCCGACGGCGATCCGGGCCGCGTTCATCATGACGAACATGTGGGACAGGCCCTCATTGGGCCGCCCAACAAGCTCGCCCGTCGCGCCCTCATAGCTCATCACGCAGGTCGGCGAGGCGTGGATGCCCAGCTTGTGTTCGACCCCGACCGGTCGGAAGGCGTTGCGCTCTCCCAGCGATCCATCCGGCTTGATCAGATATTTCGAGGCCAGAAACAGGCTGATGCCCTTCGGTCCTGGCGGCGCGTCCGGCAGGCGGGCCAGCACCATGTGGACGATGTTGTCCGTGGCGTCGTGGTCGCCCCAGGTGATGTAGATCTTCTGACCGTTCAGGGCATAGGTCCCGTCGCCGTTGGGCGTCGCGGTCGTGGTCAGGGCTCCGAGGTCCGAGCCGGCCTGCGGCTCGGTCAGCACCATGGCCCCCGTCCATTCGCCCGATACCAGCTTCGTCAGATAGATGTCCTTCTGCGACGGCGTGCCGTGGGCCTCAAGCGCCTCGATCGCCGCCAGCGACAGCATGGGGCACAGACCGAAGGCCATGTTGGCGGCGTGAACTGTCTCATAGGCCGCCAGCTCCAGTGCCTTGGGCAGTTGCTGCCCGCCGGCCTGGGTCGGGGCGGACAGACCGGTCCAGCCGCCTTCGGCGAACTGGCGATACGCGTCCGCGAACCCCGGAGCGGCGGTCACCGCGCCATCGGCGTAGAGCGAGCCCTTCTGGTCGCCGATGCGGTTCAACGGTGCCAGCACGCCTTCCGAGAACTGGCCCGCCGCCTCGATCACGGCCGCCATCACCTCGGCGTCGAAGTCCGGAAAGGCACCGGTCCCGGCGACGGCGTCGATGCCCGCCACCTCGGTCAGGGTGAAGATCAGGTCGCGGACGGGGGCGCGGTAGGTCATCTGGCTGGCTCTCGAAAGACTGCCTGTGTTCATGCCGCCTTACCGTCGGGTCAGGCAAGCCGCCGCTTGGCGAACCCGGTCCGCTGGGCCAAGCTGGCCCGTCCGGGCTTCGTCGGGAGAGATCGTGCCTGAACCGCGCAACTTCTACATCATGCTGCTGGTCATGCCTCTGGCCGGATGGGCGTCGTCGTCGGCTGCCGGGCGCGAGGTTGTCTGGTTCGGCCTGTTCAAATGGCCCCTGCTGCCGATCGGCGGCGGCCGCGACACCGCGCGCGACCTGATGGACCTGCACAGGGCCGGGGCCAGGGTGCTCTATGTCCTGATCTTCCTGCACGTCGCGCGGGCCCTGAAGCATCACTTCATCGACCGCGACAACATCCTGCACCGGATGATCCCGCTGATCCCGCGCCGGCCATGAGGCGGAGAGTCGTTCTCGCAGGGCTGCTCGGGCTCACGCTGGGCGGCGCTGCGCCTCCGGCGTCCTGGTCGGTCATCCGCGAGGCCTCAAGCATCGAGATGTCCGTGCGGGCCCTGGGCGGAACCTATCGCGGCCAGTTCGATGACTGGCGCGGCGACATCGCCTTCGATCCCGCCAGGCCGGCGCTGACCCGGTCGACCGTCGTGGTTCAGGCCGAATCCTTGCGGATGAGCCCATCGGCGATTACCGGACGGGCGCTCGGGCCGGCCTTCCTCGACGCGCGGCGACATCCGGTCATCCGCTTCGAACTGGTCTCGCTGGAGCCGCTCGGCGGCGACCGCTATTCGGCCCACGCCAATGTGACGATGAAGAGCACGACCCGGCCCGTGACCTTTCCGGTGGACTTGCGCGTCACCGGCGACCGGGCGCATCTGACGGGCGCGTTCAATCTGGACCGCACCCGGTTTGGCATAGGAACCTCAGGCGCGTGGAACAGGATGGTCGGCCGGGACGTGACGGTGCGGGTGGCGCTTCAGGCCCGCCGCGCCTAGGCGCGACCGATGCCCAGGCCGTCGAGGCTCTGGCAGCCGGAGGGCTGGTCATTCTGCCGACCGAGACCGTTTATGGACTGGCCGCCGACGCCGGAAACGCGGTCGCCGTGGCCGCCATCTTCGAAGCCAAGGGTCGGCCCCGGTTCAACCCCCTGATCGCCCACGTCGCCGATGCGGCAGAAGCCGAGGCCATCGCCGTCTTCGACAGCCGTGCTCGTGCCCTGGCCGAGGCCTTCTGGCCGGGTCCCCTGACCATCGTTGCGCCCGTCCGGGCCGGGGACCGCGTCTGCGATCTGGCCCGCGGCGGTCTGGACAGCGTCGCGGTGCGGGTTCCCGGACACGTCCGGGCCAGGGCGGTGATCTCGGCCTTCGGGCGGCCCGTCGTGGCACCGTCGGCCAACCGTTCCGGCCGTCCCAGCCCGACGACCTTTGAAGACGCACTTGAGGAGACCGGCTTCGCGGTCGCAGACGCCGTCGACGGCGGACCCTGCGCCGTCGGGGTCGAGAGCACGGTCGTGTCGGTGCTGGATGGACGCCTCGCCCTGTTGCGTCCGGGCTCGGTCACCCGCGAGGAGATCGAGGCCGTCGTCGGCCCCTTGGACGGGGCAGGCGAGGGGCATCGCTCACCCGGCCGGATGGCGCTCCACTACGCCCCCGACGCCCCGGTCCGTATCGAGGCGGCCGCGGCCCGCGACGGCGAAATCCTTCTCGGCTTCGGCCCCGGCGTCGGCACCCCCCGCTGGAGCCTCAGCCCGACCGGCGACCTGCGTGAAGCGGCGGCCAATCTGTTCCGGCGGCTGCGCGAGGCGGACCGCGAACGGCCGTCCGGCATCGCCGTCTCGCCCATTCCCGCAACCGGCCTCGGCGAGGCGATCAATGACCGGCTCAGGCGGGCGGCGGGGTTCGTGGGCTGACGCCTACTGCGCGGTCCAGCCGCCGTCGATCGAGAAGCTGGCCCCGTTGGCCGACGCCCCCAGATCGCTGACCAGATACAGCATCATTCCGGCCAGTTCGTCCGTCGTCACGAACCGCTTGGTCGGCTGCGAGCCGAGAATGACGTCCCTCAGCACCGCCTCCTTGGACATGCCGCGCGTGCGGGCCTGATCGGCGACCTGTTTCTCGACGATCGGCGTCTCGACAAAG
>JBBQOK010000089.1:0-10621 GCA_038330765.1 Caulobacterales bacterium
CTGCGATCCGACCACCGCGCCGAGCGTGGCACCGATGGCAACGCCCGCACCCTGCCGCTGGCGGCGGTCGCTACGGCAGTAGTCGTTGTCGTAGCCGTTGCCGTAGGCTTGGCCATACGGCTGTTGCGATCCGTATCGGGACTGTTCTCCGTAGCGCGACTGGTTATAGTCAAAGGGCTGGGAATAGGCTCCGTTGCCGTAGTTCTGGGCCGTGCCTTGATAGCTGTAAGCTTGGGCCGAAGCCGTGGCGGGAGCCAGCAACATGCCAACGGCGGCGAGGGTGGCTCCGGCGGCGGCGGTCTTTATGGAAAGACGGGCGAGCATGGGGGGTGATCCTGTCCTGATTGCAGAGGCTGAGGCCGAAACGGGTGGGGTCCCTGTCCGTTGAGTCGATTTGTAGACGGACGAAACTGAACGGGCTTTGAGCAGGCCGTTCATCTTCGTTCAGGTTTCAACAGCCGCCCGAAGCCCCTAGAAGCGGGCGATGACGGAGACGCTGACCATCACCCGGGTGGGGGCCCAAGGCGACGGAATCGCCGAAACGGCGGCTGGCCCGGTGTTCGTGCCCCTGACGCTGCCGGGCGAAGTGGTGCGTGGCGAGGTCCGTGACGGTCGGCTGGAAGGTGGCGTGATCATCACCGCCAGCGCCGAACGGGTCGATCCGGTATCGCCCCACTACGGCGACTGTGGCGGGTGTTCGATGCAGCACTGGGCCGCCACGCCGTATCTGGACTGGAAACGTGAACAGGTGCGGCTGGCGCTGGCGCGCGAGGGGATCGAGACCGAGATCGCACCGACCGTGGCGGTGCCGCCCGGGACCCGGCGGCGGCTGGCACTGCACGCGCGGCGCGGCGAGGACGGACGGGTGGTTCTCGGGTTCAAGGCGCGCAAGAGCTGGCGGCTGGTCGAGGTCACCGCCTGTCCGGTGGCCGATCCCCGTCTGGTGGCGGCCTTTCCAGCGCTGGCGCGGATAGCCGAAGCGTTTCTGGAGCATCCGAAGTCGGCGCCGACCCTGCACGTGACCTGGACCCTGTCCGGACTGGATGTCGATGTTACCGGGGTCGAGCGGCGGTCGGGCGGGCTCTCCCACGACGCGCAGATGCGCGCCATCCATGCTGCGGCGGCGGCGGATCTGGCGCGGTTGAGCCTGGCAGGCGAGACGCTGGTGATGGAACGCCAACCGACGGTGGCGTTTGGACCCGCTACCGTGCCCTTGCCGCCCGGCGGATTCCTGCAGGCCGTGCCTGAGGCCGAGGCCGCCATGGTGGCGCTGGCGCTCGCGGGGGTGCGAGGCGCTAAAAAGGTCGCCGATCTGTTCTGCGGCGCGGGGACCTTCACCTTTCCGCTGGCCACGCTCGCACCGGTGCTGGCCGCGGATTCGTCGGCGGCGGGGATCGCGGCGCTGAAGGCCGGGATCGGCACGGCCCGCGGTCTGAAGCCGATCATGGCCGAGGCCCGCGACCTGTTCCGCCGTCCACTGGCCCCCTATGACCTGCGGGGCTGCGACGCCGTGGTGCTGGACCCACCCAGGGCCGGAGCGCTGGAGCAGACCCGGCAGATAGTCGACAGCAAGGCCGGGGTCGTGGTCGGCGTGTCCTGCAATCCCGTCACTTTCGCCCGCGACGCCCGCGTCCTCATCGACGCCGGCTTCCGGCTGGAGCGCGCGACGCCGGTCGATCAGTTCCTGTGGTCGGCGCACGTGGAACTGGTGGGCGTGTTCAGTCGGTAGCACGTAGCCGGGCGGATAGTCGCGAAAGACCCGCACGACGGCAACCTTCGGGGCCAATGTGCGCTTGCAGCATTTCATATTGCACTGCAGCGACCATATTGATCGCAAGGCCACCGGGCCGGTGCCGGAGATTTCGCATGACCCTGCTTGCACAAGCTTCGGCCAGGCCGCGCCAGCGCCAGCGCCAACGCCGCTCCGGCCTCGGGTCCGTTGACCAGCCTGGAAGCCTGAAGGATGTCGAGTTTGCGCCGAACCCAGGCAGCCTGCGAATGCGGATCCATACACCCCGGGACCTGCCACAAGGCGCGCCGCTGGTGGTCGTCCTGCATGGCTGTACCCAGACCGGGCAGGGCTATGCCAGCGCGGCGGGGTGGCTGACCCTGGCCGACCGCTTCGGCTTTGCCGTGCTATGCCCCGAACAGACGCGGACCAACAATTTCAACCTCTGCTTCAATTGGTACGAGCCAGGCGACGCGGCCCGCGACGGCGGCGAGGCCGCCTCCATCGCCGCCATGGTCAAGCGCGCGGTCACGGATCATGACCTGGACGTGCGGCGCGTTTTCGTCACCGGCCTCTCGGCGGGCGGTGCCATGACCGCCGTTGTGCTGGCCACCTGGCCGGAGCTTTTCGCCGGAGGCGCGGTGATCGCCGGCCTGCCCTACGGCTCGGCCAAGTCACTGCCGGAAGCCTTCGCTGCCATGCGTCAGGCCCAGGCCGGGACGGCGACGGTCTCTGGCGATTCGATTCGAGCCGCGACAACGCACCGCGGAAAGTGGCCGCCGATGTCCATCTGGCACGGCCAGGACGACACGATCGTTCGGCCCGAGGCCGGTGAAGCTCTGGCCCGGCAATGGACCGAGCTTCACGGCATCGACGGCGATCCGGTCGCGGCGCGCACGCCGGCCGGCCGTGACTTTCTGGTCTGGCTGTCCGACGGCGAGCCGGTCGTCGAACTGCATCGTATCCCCGGCATGGGGCACGGCGTCCCGTTGCGGACCGGGGGGCCGGACGGGAGCGGGACTGCGGGCGCTCACATGTTCGAGGTCGGAATTTCATCGAGCCTGGAGATCGCGCTCGGTTGGGGGATAGCGGAACAGCGGCTCGACCTCGGCCAGGCCCCCGTCGGTGAAATACCGCCAGAGCGTTCAGGCCCGGCGGTACCGGGCAGGGCGAGGGCCGCGTCCGGACCCGCCGTCACCGTCGGTGATGGCATCAGGGAGGTGATCGAAACGGCACTACGGGCCGCCGGCCTGATGAAATAGGGCATTGCCGAACAACTCCAGCTGGGGCCGGGCGTCCGCCGGCAAGCGGAACCGAGACTCGTCCAGCGGTTGGCGGGGGGCGTTGAGGCCATAGCGTTTGATCGCTGCCTTGAAACGGGTGCCGATCAGGTCGCAGACCGGGCCGGTTCCATTCATCCGCCGGGACCAGTCGGCGTCATAGTCCTTGCCGCCGCAGGTCTGGCGGATCAGCGACATCACGCGGGCGGCGCGGTCGGGGCGGGCATCGGCCAGCCAATCCTGGAACAGGGACTTGATCTCGAGCGGCAGGCGCAGGGTGACATACATGGCCGAGGTCGCCCCTGCCTTCGCTGCGGCCTCCAGCACCGATTCCAACTCGTGATCGTTCAGTCCGGGGATGACGGGGGCGAATCCGACGCTGACCGGCACGCCCGCCTCGGCCAATCGGGATATGGCCTCCAGCCGTTTCGCCGGGGTCGAGGCGCGCGGCTCCATGGCGCGGGCCAGACCGCGATCCAGGGTGGTTATGGAGACACAGGCCGAGGCCAGGCCAGCCCGGCCCATGGGCCCCAGAATGTCGACGTCGCGGGCGATCGACACCGATTTGGTGATGATGCTGAACGGATGCCGAAACCGCTGCATCACCTCGAGGATCGAACGGGTCGAATTCAGCTCACGCTCGATCGGCTGATAGGGATCGGTATTGCCGCCTATGTGGATGCGTTTACAGATGTAGCGGGGCCGGACGAATTCCTGCTCCAGCAGACGGGCGGCCTTGGGTTTGAAGAAGAGGCGGCTCTCGAAATCCAGACCCGGGGATAGGCCCATGAAGGCATGGGACGGACGGGCGTAACAGTAGATACAGCCATGTTCGCAGCCCTTGTAGGGGTTGATGGACCGGTCGAAACCGACGTCCGGACTGGTGTTCCTCGCGATGATGGTCCGGGCGTGTTCCGGCGTCAGGGTGGTCCGCAGGGGCGCGGCCTCGGCGTCGTCGGCGGTCCAGCCATCATCAAAGGCCTGCACGGTTTCAGGCTCGAACCGACCCGTCGCATTCGATCGGGCCCCTCGTCCTTTCGCCGCTTCAGCCATAGAGACAACCTAGCGGGAAAACAGAACAAAGCAAGAACAAAGGAGTCAACGATGAACCCGACACAGCTGCGGATGTCTGGATGAAGTATACGGTTTCCTGCCCTGCTCCGCCAAGGCTTCGCAGGGCATCCTGCTTCGCCCCCAACTGCAGGGCTCGTCCTGCGAAGCCCCGTGGGGCGAAGCAGGATGGTGCGGATGAGAGGACTCGAACCTCCACGCCTCACGGCGCCAGAACCTAAATCTGGTGCGTCTACCAGTTCCGCCACATCCGCCCAGGTCCGTTGCAGCGTCTAGGCGAGCCGGAGCAAGGCGGCAATGAAAAAGGCCCGGGATCGCTCCCGGGCCTTCGTCATTCGGAATGATCCGGGGATCAGTCCTTCTGATTGTCGACACCCGACCCCATTGCCTGGGCCGGAGAGGAGATCGTTGTCTCTTCGGTGATGTCGATGCCCTTGGCCAGTTTGGAGTGCCAGAAGCCGTAGATGATGTAGATCACTGCGCCGACCGCCGCATAGACAGCCAGAATGGTCAGCGGCAGGGTGTTGCCGTCCATCGCATGCTGGATCATCGGCCAGAAGTTGAAGCCGGCCAGTGACAGACAGGCCACGATGCCGGCACCCGCCGTCCAGACGCCGCCCGGGACCTTGAACGGACGCTCCATCTCCGGGTGTTTAATGCGCAGGACGATCACGCTCAGGCAGACAATGGAGAAGGCGACAGCGGTCCCCAGCGAAACCAGATCGCCCAGGATCGAGATGGGCAGGAAGGAGGCGCAGACCGCGATCACGATGCCCAGCAGGATGGTGCCGATCCAGGGCGTGCGGAACTTCGGATGGATCACTGCAAACGCCTTGGGCAGCAGGCCGTCGCGCGCCATCGTGTAGAAGATGCGCGTCTGGCCGTAGCACAGCACCAGCATGACCGAGGACAGGCCGGTAATGGCACCGATCTTGATCAGGAAGCCGATCAGATTGAGCTGACCGCCCTCGGCCGAGGCCAGGGGCACATTAGCCCATTCCAGACCCATGCGATCGATGGCGACGGCCACCGGCGCCGGGCTGGCAAGTTCCAGATAGGGGACGACGCCGGTCATGACGGCAGCGACGGCCATATAGATCAGGGTGCAGACGATAAGGGCACCCAGGATGCCGACAGGAACGTCCTTGGACGGGTTTTTGGCCTCGGCCGCGGCCGTCGAGACCGCTTCAAACCCGACATAGGCGAAGAAGATGATCGCCGCCCCTCTAAGAATGCCGGTGGCCCCGTATTCACCGAACTTGCCGGTCGTGTTTTCGGGAATGAACGGCGTCCAGTTGTCCGGGTTGATATACTGGATCCCGACCGCGATGAAGGTCAGCAGGACAATGATCTTGATGACGACGATGACGTTGTTGATCGACGCCGATTCGCTGACGCCGAGGACCAGCAGGCTGCACACGGCGGCGATGCCGATGGCGGCAACCAGGTTTAGGGTGCCGGTCATGGGGAAGCTGCTGACGCCGTCGGTCGTGACGGCCTGGACCAGCGGAGTCGCCCAGGACGGGCCTTCGCCGCCTGCATACTGAATCATCGGGAACAGTTGATCCGCAAGACCGAAATCCTTGAGGATCGAGACGACATAGCCGGACCAGCCGACCGCGACGGTCGAGGCGGCGACGCCGTATTCCAGCACCAGCAGCCAGCCCATGATCCAGGCGAAGATCTCGCCGAGCGTTCCATAGGCATAGGTGTAGGCCGAGCCGGATACGGGCATGGTCGAGGCCAGTTCGGCGTAGCACAGGCCGGCGAGACCGCAGGCGATGCCGGCGACCACGAAGCTGAGCATGATGGCCGGACCCGCATTGGCGGCGGCGACCTGGCCGGTTAGCACGAAGATGCCGGCACCGATGATGGCACCGATACCCAGGCTCATCAGATTGAGCGGGCCCAGCGTGCGCTTCAGCTCGCTCTTCGCCGCTTCCTTCTGGATCTGGGCTACGGATTTCTTGAGGAACAGACGGTTCCCCTTGGGCCTAAGGCCTTCTGCGGACATCGAGTCTCGCCCCCTGATACACGGCGAGTCCTCCCCGGACCGCCTTCAATGGCGCGGACGCTAGCGGCGCAGGACCCCGCTGGCAACGCGGTTTCCGATTGATGAAGGGGCAACGACGCTTTCGTGACCCGCCTCGTTGCAGGTAGACCGCAGGTGATGTTGCCAATCCACGCTATCCTCCAACCGCTCAAGACCGCTCTGTCGGCGAGCAACGTCGCTGTGCTGGCTGCGCCGCCGGGGGCCGGCAAGACGACGGTCGTGCCGCTGGCCTTGCTTGGCGAGGCCTGGCTGGGTGATGGCAAGGTGCTGGTACTTGAGCCCCGTCGTCTGGCTGCGCGCGCGGCGGCGGAGCGGATGGCGTCGGCTCTGGAAGAACGCGCCGGGGATACCGTCGGCTATCGCACCCGTCTGCAGAGCCGGATCGGTCCCCGGACGCGGATCGAGGTGATTACCGAAGGCGTGTTCACCCGGATGATTCTGGATGATCCGGGGCTTGAGGGCGTCGGCGCGGTCCTGTTCGACGAGTTTCACGAGCGATCGCTGGACGCGGATCTCGGGCTGGCGCTGGCCCGCGAGTCGCAGGGACTGCTGCGCGAGGACCTGCGGTTGCTGGTCATGTCCGCGACGCTGGACATCGCCGGCGTGTCGGCCCTGCTCGGTGGAGCACCGGTTATCCACGCCGAGGGCCGGATGTTCCCCGTCGAGACACTCTATATCGGTCGCGGTGCGGCCGAGCGGATCGAGGACGCCGCGGCGCGCGCGGTGAGGCTCGCACTGGGCGAGCAGACGGGATCGGTGCTGGTCTTCCTGCCGGGGCAGGGCGAGATCCACCGCACGGCGCAGCGGCTCCTGGAGACGGTGCGCGATCCGTCGGTCGACATCGCGCCGCTGTATGGCGCGCTGGATGCGGCGGAGCAGGACCGGGCCATCCAGCCGGCCGTGTCCGGACGGCGAAAGGTGGTGCTGGCGACCTCGGTGGCCGAGACCAGCCTGACGATCGAGGGTGTGCGCGTGGTCATCGACGGCGGCCTGTCGAGGGTGCCCCGGTTCGAGGCCTCCAGCGGCTTGACCCGGCTGGCGACGGTGCGGGTCAGCCGCTCTTCGGCGGAACAGCGGCGAGGCCGCGCCGGGCGCGTCGAACCGGGCGTCTGCTATCGCCTTTGGGACGAGCAAGCGACCCGCGGCCTGATCCCGCACCAGCGGCCCGAGATCCTCGAGGCCGACCTGACCGCCTTTGCGCTGGATCTGGCGCGCTGGGGCACTCGCACAACCGAGGGGCTGGCCCTGCTGGACCAGCCGCCAGCGGGGGCGTTTACCGAGGCGCGCAAGGTGCTGGAGCGGCTGGATGCGCTGGACGGCGAGGGGGCTCTCACGGCCCACGGACGAAGGCTGACGCGCATTCCGCTGCCGCCGCGGCTGGCGCATATGGTTGCCGCCGCCAGTGATGCCGGCGATGCCGCCCTGGGTGCCCGGATCGCGGCGGTGCTGAGCGAGCCGGGGCTGGGCGGAAACGACGTCGACCTGCGCGAGCGGCTTCGGGCGCTGGATCGGGACCGGTCACCGCGGGCCCGCGGTGCGATGAAGCTGGCCGACCGGTGGGCGCGGGCGGCCGGGGGCGGGCAGGGCGGCGAGGCGGATCCCGGCACTCTTCTGGCCGAGGCCTTCCCCGAACGGGTGGCCAGGGCGCGGGGCAGGCCGGGCGAGGTGCTGCTGGCCTCGGGCCGCGGGGCCTTTGTGGAGGCGACGGACCTGCTGGCCCGGGAACCCTGGCTGGCGGTGGCCGAACTGGGCGGGGGCGATGCGCGCGACCGCATCCGTCTGGCTGTTCCGGTCGATATCGCGTCGCTCGAGCGAAGGATCGAGATCGAGGACCGGCTCGGCCGCGAACCGTCTGGCCGGATGACGCTGCGCCGACTCCGCCGCATCGGGGCGATCGTGGTCGATGAGAAGATCGTCGGTGCACCCGATCGGGCTGCGATCACGGCCGCGCTCACGGCCGAGGTCGAGCGCGACGGGCTCTCCAGTCTAAACTGGGGAGAGCGGGCGACGGGCCTGCGAGCGCGCCTGGCCTTCCTCGGGTCGCTGGAGGAGGGCTGGCCTGACGTGTCAGACGCGGGATTGCTGGCTGAAGCCGAGCGCTGGCTCTGGCCTCTGCTGGAGGATGTGCAGGCGGTGGACGCTATCAGCGACATCGCGCTGGAGGTCGGACTCAAGGCTTTGGTGCCGTGGGATCGGCAACGGACGCTGGATGAGCGGGCACCGGCGCGACTGCAGACGCCGCTCGGCTCGGCGGCGATCAACTATGCGGCCCCCGGCGGACCGCGTGTGGATATTCGGGTGCAGGAGTTGTTCGGCTTGACGACGCATCCGACCGTCGGCGGCGGGCGCGTGCCCCTGACGCTCGCCCTGCTGTCTCCGGCGCGGCGGCCAGTGCAGGTGACCCAGGACCTGCCCGGCTTCTGGTCGGGCAGCTGGTCCGCCGTCCGGGCGGAGATGCGAGGCCGCTATCCGCGCCATCCCTGGCCCGAAGACCCGACAAAGGCCGAGGCGACCAGCCGGGCCAAGCCGCGCGGGACCTGATCCGTCAGGCCGCGCCGTTCAGCATCCGGCCATAGCTGTCGACCAGGCTGGAGTAGGTCGGCACGAAATTGACGCTGGCCGGGCTGCCGGCGATCGAGACCGGAGCCTTGATCTCGAAATGCAGATGGATGGTTGTGGCGTTGCCGCCGAAGTCCGCCGAGACCTGGCCGAGATGCTGGCCGCGCTCGACGTTGCGGGACGCCATGGTCGGGAACAGGCCGTTCACCCCGGCCATGTCCAGGTGCAGATAGCGATAGATGCGACCGGAATCGCCCAGCAGGGTGACGGTGTAGCTGCCGATCGAGGTGATCCGCCCGCTCTCGGCCGCCACGACCCAATGCACCTTCTTGACGCAGGTCGCCGGCCGGATGTCCTGACCCTGATGCCCACGGCCGGCAGGGCACATTCCGTTGCTCCAGGAGCGAGTCTCGCAGAAATTATCGCGCCATGGGTAGGCATAATTGCGGGCGTCACACTGGCCGCCCGGCCCCGGCGCGGCGAACCCGCCATAGCCATAGACCTGAGAGTTGGCATAGGCGGGCCCGGTCTCCATCGGGAACCGCATGCCGGCGGCCCAGATCGTGGCGTCCGTGGCACCGCTGCCCGAGCCCGCGGGCAGGGCCCCGCCCGGGTCGTAGGGCCAGGTGACGGGCTCCGGCACGGGCGGCGTCTCCGGAACAGGCTCGGGTTCGGGCGTCGGTGCAGGCGGGACTTCACCGGGCGCGGGCACCGGGTCCGTCGGCGTGTCCGCGGGCACGGGCGGATTGGCCTCTGCGGGAGGCGCGGCCGGGTCCTGGCTGCAGCCGGTCGGCGAGCAGGCGGTGAGCAGCAGAAGGGCCGCAAGGCTCAGGCGCTTCATGACGCGCCTCCGCCGATCAGTTGCAGGGTCGAGGCGAAGGCGATGGCCTCCGGCTCGGTGCAGCCGGCGGCACCCGGCCCCTCGCAGATGAAGCTGACGTTATAGGCCCCACCGAAGCGGCTGAAGGTAACGTCGACCCCGTATTCTGTGCGTTCGGTTCGAATATTGGTCAGACCCTCGGCCCGGGCCTGGACCGCCGCACGCGTGGCCGCAGGCGGGATGCGGGCGGCCAGGACGCTGGGCCCCGTGCGCGCGATCGCGGCGGTCGGAGCGGTCTGGCGAACACCTGCCACATTGGCGTTTGGCACGCGCGAGGGCGGCTGCTGAGGCGGGTTCGGCGCGATCGGCGACTGGAAGGCCTTGGTCGCGCCGTAGATTTCGATGATCTGCTCACCGCGCTGGACGACCAGCATATAGTGGCGGTCTCCGGTGAAGATACGGGCGGTGCGCAGCAGGTTCGGGTCGGCCGGAGCCAGCACCGGCACCGGGGAAGCGTCCGCAACGGCGAGGACGCGCACCGAGGCGGGGTCCTGGCTGAGGACGCCGCGCAACCGGGCCGCCAGCGGTTCCTTGCGGGCGGTGGCGAGGGCGGCGGTATCTGCGCGGGTCTGGACCAGGTCGACCTGGGCTGCGGCCACCGGCGAAGGCGGCGGCTGTTGCGATGTGGCGACGCCGGCGATGGCCGCCGCCATGATAAGGCCGCCAGCCAGCGTTCCGTTACGGATATTCATAGGACTAACCCTCCCGCAGGTTGTTTATAGCGCCGTTATGTGACGGATGCGAGAGCCGATCCTCGCCACACCGCTTGCCTTTTGCGGCCATCCCGCCTACATGCCCGCCCACTTCACACGCAGGCGTGGCGCGGCCAGGGAGAAATCCTGTTCGCTCCGTTCCGAGGACTTCGGTCTTTACAGCGCCTGCGGCGGATCAATCGGATAAAGGACGACCCCTCATGGCTCTGCCAGAATTCTCCATGCGTTCGCTGCTCGAAGCCGGCGCGCACTTCGGCCACCAGACGCACCGGTGGAACCCGAAGATGGAGCGCTACATCTTCGGATCGCGCTCGAACATCCACATCATCGACCTGT
>JBBQOK010000090.1:0-10557 GCA_038330765.1 Caulobacterales bacterium
GCTGCGGGCTTCAGGGCGGATCGGAGCGTCGGTCATGCCGCGCTTCTTAGAGGGACGAGGGGCGAGGGTCGAGGGGGCGAGAGACCCGTCCCTGGACCCTCGCCCCTCAAGCCGCGCCCTGCAGTCAGGCGGCCTTTAGTATCGGCACCATCCGCCCATAGGTCAGGCAGCGCCACACCCATTCCAGCGGCCCCATCTGGAACACCGACAGCCACAGCGGCGACCAGATAAGCTGGGCCACCCAGACGGCGCCGACCACCTGCCACATCTCGACCGGCGAATGGGTCCCGAACCACATCAGACCCCACGGCGCGTAATAGAGCGTCACCATGATAAGCGTCTGGGTCAGATAGTTGGTGAAGGCCATCCGGCCGACCGGGACGAACATCCGCGTCAACGGCTTGAGCCCGAACCGGACCATCAGGATCAACACGGTGGCGTAGAACAGGGTGATCAGCGGGGCCATGCCCCCCGCCGCCGCGGCGAGGCCGTTGGTCGGATCCGCGCCCTCGCCCGCCATCGCTTCCTGCCATCCCCATACGGCAAAGACCACGAGGTTGGCCCCGCCGACGATCAAGACCAGCAGATAGGACCACAGGGATGCCCGGCCCGACAGATAGCCGGACTTGAACAATCCCAGACCGACCATCATCAGCGGCACGGTGATGGGGATCAGGAACGGGCTGGCCATCAACTGGAAGATGCCCCAGGCCTTGAGGTTCTCGATCAGTCCGCCCGGCCAGCCGGACCGGTAGATCTCAACCGCGGCCGCGATCGACTCCGGCGATACGGAGGGCCGGCCGGCCTCCATCTGCGCGGCGGCTTCGGGCGGCAGATTGGCCATGCCCCACAGGCCCAGCGTCGCGACGACGCCCCACAGCAAGGTGACCAGTCCGCCGATCCACAGCAGGCGCCGGGCGGTCCAGGACCGCATCAGCATCATCAGCAGACCGCAATAGGCGTAGTGCAGCAGGATGTCGCCGTACCACAGAAGGGCACCGTGAAGCGCCCCGAATACGCCCAGCCAAAGCAGCCGGCGCACCAGCACCTTGCCCCGGACCCCGTCCGAGCGTTCGCCGCCGACCAGGAAGACCGACACGCCGAACAGCATGGTGAACAGGGTGCGCATCTTGTCGGAGAAGAAGACGTCAGTGACCCACAGCCCGATCATATCCGCGCGGGTCAGGTCTCCGGGCGGCGGAGCCTCGGCCATCATCAACTCGACCGGCCAGGCGAAGGCCATGGCGTTGACCGCGAGGATGCCGAGGATGGCCCAGCCTCTCAGCATGTCCAGATTATGGATGCGGTCCTTCGCGCCAACGGGCCCGACGGCTCCCGGCGCTACCTCGATCGTCGCTTCGGCAGTCATGTCAGCCTCCCCCACAGTGCAGACAAGGAAGCTTTACACCAGAAGACCGGGAAGAAAATTAAATTCGCGGTAACGGATGAGCCGGGCGGCTCAGTCGAGGTCGCGCTGACCCATCAGGCCGAGGCGATCGCGCACCTCTGGCTGCGGCCGAAAGGCGATGAAGGCGACGCAAACCCCGGCCCACAGCGCATAGCTGACGCCGACCAGCACCGCCACCGACAGGCCACCGACGCCATAGATCAGCAGGGAGGTCTCGCTGCCGCCCACGGCCTCGCCGACGTTGGCGGCACTGATCCACTGCAGCACCGACTGGACGAGGGCAAACGCGGCTCCCAACCCGGCCGCCAGCAGGCCACCGTAGAACATGAAGCGCCAGATCACCCCGAGCCGGGTCGCCGGCCGTCCGCTGTGCCTGCGTTCCTTGTCGAGCAGCCACAGGCCGGTCGGAACGGCC
Source organism: Caulobacterales bacterium (assembly GCA_038330765.1). Classification (GTDB taxonomy): domain Bacteria; phylum Pseudomonadota; class Alphaproteobacteria; order Caulobacterales; family Caulobacteraceae; genus Brevundimonas. The sequence continues at coordinate 1,824 of JBBQOK010000090.1, forward strand.
AGCAGACCGATCACCAGCACGACCAGCCGCCAGTCCATGTAGAGTCCGGGCAACCAGTTGCGCGGCGGCCAGAAAGGAAGGGTGCCGATCAGCGGCGGCCACAGGGCACCCAGCAAGGACGCCAGCACGATCCGGTGGGGGCCGCGCCGCCACGTCACACGCTGCTGGCCGGGAAAGTCCTCCGGCGTCTCGAGGCGGGGGATCATCGCGTCGGCACCGGCGTGTCGCCGGAATAGTCATAGAAGCCGCGCCCGGACTTGCGGCCCAGCCAGCCGGCCTCGACATATTTCACCAGCAGCGGGCAGGGCCGGTATTTGCTGTCGGCCAGCCCTTCATACAGCACGTTCATGATCGCCAGGACCACGTCCAGCCCCATGAAGTCCGCCAGCTCGAGCGGCCCCATCGGGTGGTTGGCCCCCAGTTTCAGCGCCTTGTCGATCGAGGCCACGTTCCCGACGCCCTCATACAGGGTGTAGACCGCCTCGTTGATCATCGGCACCAGGATGCGGTTGACGATGAAGGCCGGGAAGTCCTCGGCGTTGGTGGTCGTCTTGCCCAGCGATTCCGCGAAGGCCACCGCCGTGTCGTAGGTCTCGGCCGACGTGGCGATGCCGCGGATGATCTCCACCAGCTTCATCACCGGTGCCGGCTTCATGAAGTGCAGGCCGATGAACCGTTCGGGCCGGTCCGTGGCCGAGGCCAGCCGGGTAATCGAGATCGAAGAGGTATTGGACGCCAGCAGGGTCTGCGGGCCCAGATGCGGAACCAGATCGGCCAGGATGGCCTTCTTGACCGCCTCGTCCTCCACCGCCGCCTCGATGACCAGATCAGCCTTGGCTGCCTCAGCCAGAGACTTCGCCGGGCGGATCCGCGACAACGTCGCGTCGGCGTCGGACTGGGAGGTCAGGTCGCGAGCGACCTGTCGCGTCAGGCTGGCGGCGATGGCTCCCCGGGCCTGGGGCACGCGCTCGGGCACCGCGTCATACAGCAGGACGTCGTAGCCGCCGGCGGCGACGGCCTGGGCGATGCCGGCCCCCATCTGGCCCGCGCCGAGGATGGCGACTGATCGGATCGTGGTCATGAAGTCCGGTAATCTGGCGGGCACCTGGCCCGATCGGAGCGGCACCTTAGGACGGTGGCCGCTTCGCGCAAGCGCCGAACGCCCCATGCGGTCCCGCCGCCGCGCCCCTGTCGCCCGGTGGTCACGGCTAGCCGAGGGTCGAGATCAGGAAGGGCGCGCTCATCTGCAGGAACAGGATGCGCAGGAAATTGATCGCCAGAATGGCGATGATGGGCGTGATGTCGATGCCGCCCAAGGGCGGAATGACCCGTCGGAACGGTGCCAGGATCGGCCCGGTCAGAGAATCCAGGAACGAGGCGAACTGGTTCACGAAGCGGTTGCGGCGGTTGATCACATCGAAGGCGAATAACCAGCTCAGGATGGCCGACAGGATGATCGCCCAGGTCATGAGCGAAAGGATCGTTGTGACCAGCCAGACGATGGCGGTGCCCATGAATCTGATCTCCTTAGTTCAGCCCCGCTTCTAGCGCGCCGGTTTGCCCTGTCCAAGGATTCCCGCGCCCTGCAGCAATAGGGCGCAAAGGTCGTTGACACCCCCGCCCCACCCCTCGTATGTCGCGCCCTCGCCTGCACCCGGAAAATCGGGGCCGTAGCTCAGTTGGTAGAGCGCGTCGTTCGCAATGACGAGGTCAGGGGTTCGACTCCCCTCGGCTCCACCAGGCGTTTCCCACGAAATCTGACACCTGCGTTCTGCCAACTTGACGGCGGGGCTCGATTGGCGTGGAGTCGGGTCCGGGCTGATCCACAGAAACCATCGGGGAACCAATCACATGAAACGTCTCATCAGCGCGGTTGCGCTCGTCGCCGCCCTCGCCGCGCCGGGCATGGCCGCCGCCCAGAACGCCGGTCTGACCGCCAATTTCGGCGAGATCCGGCTCAGCGCCGGCTTCACGCCTGATCCGTACCGGGTCAGCCTGACCGCCGGCGGCTCGATCGACGCCTATACGGACACGGACCTGCCGGGTGCCTGCGTCGGGGACATTTCCAACGCGCCGGATTATGAAGTGACCTACAGCGCCGGCTCGCTGCCGCTGGTCTTCCGCACCCGTTCGTCGACCGACACCACCCTGATCATCAACGGCCCTGACGGCCGTTGGTATTGCGACGACGACAGCTGGGGCGACGGCGACGCCGAGGTGCGCTTCAACAAGCCTTCCAGCGGCACCTACGACGTCTGGATCGGCACCTTCAACGGCGGCACGGCTTCGGCCACACTGCTGATCACCGAGACACCGTAAGGGACACCATCCCGGCTCGAACGACGACGCCCCGACGGTCCGCCGCCGGGGCGTTTTCGTTACTGATCCTCGTCGAAGCGGCGTCCAACCAGCTCCGTCAGCGCGGCCACCGCCGCGGCCGCCTCGGGGCCCTCGGCGGCGATGTCGATGGTGCAGCCGTTGCCGGCACCCAGCATCAACAGGCCCATGATCGACAGGGCGTTGACCGTCACCCCGTCGCGGGTCACGTACACCTCGGCCTCAAAAGTCGAGGCCAGTTTGACGAATTTTGCGCTGGCGCGAGCGTGCAGGCCGCGGGTGTTGCAGATGTTGGCCGACGCTGCGGCCTTGCCGGTCGCGTCGCTCATTTCTCGCCCTGAAGCACCCAACTGGCGACCGAGATGTATTTTCGCCCGGCTTCCTGGGCATGGGCCACGCAGGCGTCCAGCGGCTCTCGGCCGCGCACACTGGCCAGTTTGATCAGCATAGGCAGATTCAGGCCGGCGATGACCTCGGCGCGGGTCTCTTCCATCACTGAGATGGCCAGGTTGGAGGGCGTGCCGCCGAACATGTCGGTCAACAGGATAACGCCGTCGCCGTCATCGACCGCGCGCGCGGCGTCGACAATGTCGCGCCGGCGGCGCTCCATGTCGTCCTCGGGTCCGATGCAGATGGCCGCGACCCCGCGCTGGGGGCCGACGACGTGCTCCATCGCCGCAAGGAATTCCGAGGCCAGTCCCCCGTGGGTGACGATAACCAGCCCGATCATGAAGGCATCACCAAGACTCGCGCCCCCGCGTCCCGACCGCTCCCTGAGCTGGCCGCAAGCCGGGCGGAATAGCCCATGTCGGCACCGGGTTAAAGCCGGGCAAGCGCCGCCGCGACCTTTTCGACCGCCGAAGCCTCGAATCCGTCCAGCCGCAGCACCGGCAGGGCGACGCCGTCGAGGGTCCGGGCGGAGGGCTCCGGAAGGCGCTCCACGGCGTCTCTCGTCAGCGCAATAACCAGCACCAGCCGGGCGATTCCGAGGGAGCAGGACGGGACGATGCCGACGCCCCGCACCTCCATCCGTCCCACGATAGTGTCCGGCGCGACCGCATAGAGGACCCCGCCAGAGGCGCCGACGTGGGCGTAGTCGTCGGCCACCAGTCGCCATCCGCGGCCAATCAGCCGCAGGGCCAGGTCGCTCTTGCCCGCGCCCGCCGGTCCAGTGATCAGAACGCCGCGCCAACCGACGCCAGCCATCCAGCGCGCCGCGACCGTGCCGTGCAGCGGCTGTCCGCGCGCCGGTTCGGGCGTCACAGCCTGCGCCCGGCAGGCGCTGCGGGCAGGGCGACCACAAAGCGGGCCCCGGCGGCCTCGCCGTCCGGTCCCTTGCGATTCTCGGCCCAGACCTTGCCGCCGTGGGCCTCAACGATCTGGCGGACGATCGACAGACCGAGGCCGGAATTGGCACCAAAGGCCGTACCGCGGGGCCGCGAAGTATAGAATCGTTCGAACACGGTTTCCAGATTCTCGGACGGAATGCCGGGACCGTCGTCGTCGATCTGCACCCGGACGGGCAAGACCGGGTCGATGTCGTCTCGCGACAGGGCCAGCCGCACCTCGCCGCCGGCGACGCTGAACGAACGGGCGTTGTCGATCAGATTGCGGAACACCTGTCCCAGAGGCCCGTCCCGCCCCCGGATCATGGCGTGTTCGGCTCCGGCGGTGGTGAAGGTGACGTGCACGCCGTCGGGCTTCACTCCGGCCTCATAGACACCAACGATGTCGGTCAGCAGCACGGTCAGGTCGAGGGTGCGCGGCCGGTCTCGGTTCAGCTCGGCATCCAGCCGCGAGGCGTTGGAGATGTCAGTGATCAGGCGGTCCAGCCGCTTCACATCCTGCTGCAGCAGGGCCGTCAGCTTCTCGCGCTGGGCGTCGGTCTTGACCAGCGGCAGGGTCTCCAGCGCCGAGCGGATCGAGGTCAGCGGGTTCTTGATCTCGTGCGAGACGTCGGCGGCGAAGGCCTCGATGGCGTCCATCCTGTCCGACAGAGTCTCGGTCATGGTTTCAAGCGAGCGCGCCAGGTCGCCGATCTCGTCCCTGCGGCCTTCCAGATCGGGCAGGGAGATGGCCCGCGCCCGCAGCAGTCGGACCTGATCCGCCGCCGCCGACAGCCGCATTATTGGCCGTGCCACGAACAGGTGCAGCAGCAGCGACGACAGCAGCGACACGAACAGGGCCACCAGGGCGAACGGCATCAGCGCCAGCCGTTGCGCCGCCAGGGTCTCGTCGACGTCACCCGCCTCCAATGTCAGCGCGCCCAGCACCTGTTCGACATGGCGCACGGGAATGGACACCGAGACCACCCGGTCGCCGCTTTCCGAGGTCCTGAGCGTCGCCGACGACTGGCCATCCAGAGCACGCTCGACCTCTTCCGCCAGCGCGCTCCGGGCCCGTTCGAGCTTGCGCGTGTCGCCGGCGACTTCGTCAGCGTCCCGGGTCGCAGGTGGACTTCCAGCGGGCAGGGCAGGCGGTAGTGGCTCGCCCGGGATGGCTTCGGTCACCGTATAGCTGTCGGCGACCAGAATGCCGTCGACATCGAACAGGCGCGCCCGCTGCCCGCCGGGAATGAAGGTGTCGGTCAGCCAGCGGCTGGCCTCGATCGGATCGAGATAGGGCGTCGGCTCGCCCCGCGTGACGCCAATCTCGCGCGTTCCCAGCACCTGGACCAGCAGTTCAGCCTGCGCTGTCAGCGTCTCCTGACGCGCCTCAACCAGACCGCGCCGCCACTCGTTCAGGGCCAAGGCCCCGCCGAGCAGGATCAGCAGGCTGAGCAGGTTGAGGGCGAGGATGAAGCCGCCCAGCCGCGAACCCCCGAACCGCTGGGGGCGGCGCGGCGGGTCGTCGTCGGCCTGATCGACCGGCTCAGCTCTCGCGATAGCGGTATCCGACGCCATACAGGGTCTCGATGGCGTCGAACTCGGGGTCGACTACCCGGAACTTCTTTCGCATCCGCTTGACGTGGCTGTCGATGGTGCGGTCATCGACATAGACCTGATCGTCGTAGGCGGCGTCCATCAGGTTGTCGCGGCTCTTCACGAAGCCGGGACGCTGCGCCAGTGCCTGCAACAGAAGGAACTCGGTCACCGTCAGCTTGACGGGCCTTCCGTCCCAGGTGCTCTCGTGCCGGGCCGGGTCCATCGACAGCTTGCCGCGCTTGATGGCCTTGGTCGAACCCTCGCCCGAAGGCTCGGGTTCGCCGCCATCGGCACCGGTGCGCCGCAGCAGCGCCTTGACCCGCTCGATCAGCAACCGCTGACTGAATGGCTTGTGGATATAGTCGTCCGCACCGAGGTTGAAGCCGAGGATCTCGTCGATCTCCTCGTCCTTGGACGTCAGCATGATGACCGGGATCTGCGAGGTCTGGCGCAGGCGGCGCAGCACCTCCATCCCATCCATCCGCGGCATCTTCACGTCGAGGATCACCAGGTCCGGCGGATTCGACTCCAACGCCTCCAGGCCCATCGCGCCGTCGTGGTAGGCCGTGATCTTGTGGCCATGGCTTTCCAGCGCCAGCGAGACGGACGCTACGATGTTTTCGTCGTCGTCGACCAGTGTGATGTTCGCCAAGGCGGTCTCCTTGCAGGCTTGTCGTTCCAGCACTCAACGCGCGACAAGCGTTACCGTTCTAAATCAACTGGGTCAGAATACGGCGATAAAATGGGGCGACGGGCCTGAATGCGCAATGAAACCCGCCCTTAAAGCCTTGGCGTCATGATGCGCGCTCATCTGCGCGAGCGTTTCATGGCCGGCCCCGTCCATTACGAAGTCTATATCCGCAAGACAGCGCCCGCCCCCTGGTCCCTCCTGATGGCGACGGAAGACCGCGCCAACGCGATCGAGACGGCCGAGGATTTGCTGCGCGACGACCGCGCCGCGGCGGTCCGGGTGACCAAGGAGACGCTCGATCCGGACTCGATGGAGTTCAACAGCGTCACGGTTCTGACCCGCGGTGCCCCCGAGGTCCAGCGCAAGCGCGTCGTCGCCGATGAGGACGCCGGCCCGCGCTGCTCCACCCCGCAGGATTTCTATGCCCCCCTCGCTCGCGACCTGATCGGTCGGGTTTTGGAGGACTGGCTGAACCGCCAGGGCGTCACCGCCTTCGAACTGCTCCACCGGCCCGATCTGGCCGAAAAGCTCGACGCCTCGGGCGTCGAACTTCAGCACGCCATCCAGAAGGTCGCCGTGCCCGAGAGCCAGGCCGTGGGCCAGCCGGTGCACGATCTGGTGCGCCACTATCAAAAGCTGACCGACAAGGCGATTGAACGGGTCGTGGCCGCCGGCCGCCGCAACCAGTTCCCGGATCTGGCGAACCATTCCCTCGCCGATCTGGCCCACCGCCTCGCCGGACAGCCCGACCGCGCGTTCATCATGGGCGGCATCGTCTCGGGCGCGCTCAAGGGCCTGCGCGGTGGCCGCGCCCGGCTCGACAAGCTGATGGACCTCGCCGAGCGCGCCCCGATGGACGGCCCGCCGCACGCCATGGTCATGGTGCCGATCGAACAGGTGATGTGCGAGTTGTTTGCCGCCCGCACCAATCTGTCCGACGTGCTCGGTCCCGCACTGGACCAGGGGGCCTCCCTGGCTGCCATCGTCCGGATGGTTGCCCCGCGCGAGGTCGCCGCCCTGGTCGCGCAGGATCCGCGCATGGCGCTGCAGGTGCCGGTCGTCGACGGGCCCGCGGCCCGGCTGGGCGAACGCGTGGCCTCCGGCAATTTCCCCCTGCTGTCCGCCGCCCTGGCCCGGATGGTGGTGCGAGAGCTGATGAGCCCCCGCCGCCTGCGCCCCAACGACGCCGCCGGCGAGATCGACATCCTGCGGACCCTGGCCACCACCCTGACGGCCACGGCCGGGCGGCTGCTGACGCTGGAAGAGGTCCAGTCGGCCTTCAACGAACGCTCAAAGGGGCTGGTCACCGCTGATTTCGTCGCCGCCTATGTCAAGGAATGCGAGAGCGTCCTGTGCGAGGCCGAGGCCCTGACCCGGCTGTGCGAGAACGTCACGGGCGTTGCCAACAAGCGCGCGGCCGCTCGCTGGCTGGCGGCCTGCGTCGGCTCGCTGCGCTTCGAGGGCGAGATGCGGGCCGTCTCGGCCGACTACACCGCCGCCCAGAAGCTGGGCGTTCTGGCCGGGCTGGCCCGGGCCGTGCGCGGCTGCGGCCTGTCCGAGCGGGACGAAACCGACATCGTCGTCGCCGTCGGCAAGGTCGGCGGGACGGTCGAGGGCGAGGCGAGGATCGCCGCCATGCTGGCCCGTTCCCCCGCGCCCCTGCTGCAGAAGCTGTCCGTCCTGCTGCGCATGGCAGCCGGCGAGACGGCACCGCTGGGCCCCGCCGCCGACCGGGCCAAGGTCGAGGCGATCAAGCTGTTCCGGGCACCCGACAACCGCGCCGCCCTCGCCGCCGCCCCGGAAGTCCTGGCCCCGCTCAAGGGCCTGATGAGGGCCGCCGGACTGGCCGCCTAGGTCGCTTCGGGTCGAGACGGCGGAGCCCTCTGGCCGCGGCCCGAAAAAATGCCTCAGTCAAAGATGTCGAAGATGCTGTCGCGCTTCTTCTTGCGGTATCTGTCGTCGTCGTCGCGATAGCGCGGCGGTTCGCGATAGGCTTGCGGCGGCTGCTGGCCCCACGGCTGGGGCGCGGCCTGCGGCTGCTGCGGTTGCGGCGGCGGCGGGGCGGCGGCCATCAGCTTCTCCAGCTCGCCGCGGTCGAGCCATACACCCCGACAGTCGGGGCACATGTCGAACTGGACCCCGGCCCGCTCCATGGTCTGCATGGCGGCATTGTCGTTCGGGCACATCAGAAGCGGCATCGGGGCGTCTCCACGCGGAGTCCATGAGAGGGTCGGGCGCCCCGGCACCGCGGATTGGGCCAGGGTCGAACGCCGGAGCGCCCGATGCGGTCCGACATCACGCGCCGCCGACGGACAAGGGGAACAGGGCCGCCGGGGGTGCGCCAGAGGGGCCCGTCCCGCCGGGGCACATTGGGGCCGCCCCGCGCGGGAGACAAGGCGCCCGAACGTCGCGGCCTCAGCATGCCTGCCCCGCCGCCCAGCCCGACGACCAGGCCCACTGGAAATTATAGCCGCCCAGCCATCCGGTGACGTCGACGGCCTCGCCGATGACGTAGAGGCCGGGCACGGCCGTCGCGGCCATGGTCTGCTGGTCCAGCTGGTCGGTGGCGATGCCGCCCAGCGTCACCTCGGCGGTGCGGTAGCCTTCCGAGCCGACCGGCTTGACGGTCCAGCCGTTCACGGCGGCGTCGAGGCGGCGCAGGGTCTTGTCGCCGACCTCGGCCAGCTTGCCCTTGATGCCTTCGCGCTCGCAGACGCTTTCGGCGAGGCGGCGCGGGGTGATGTGGCCCAGCGCGGTGTGCACCATCTGTTTGCCGTTCTCC
>JBBQOK010000091.1:0-10269 GCA_038330765.1 Caulobacterales bacterium
GTCGGGTGCCGCCTATGGTTCGGCCGGCGAACGCTGCATGGCCCTGCCGGTGGTCGTTCCGGTGGGCAAGAAAACCGCCGACGAATTGCGCGAGCGGATGGTGGCCGAGATCCCGACGATGCGGGTCGGCGTCTCGACCGACGCCGGAGCCCACTACGGCCCGGTGGTCACCGCCCAGCACAAGTCCCGCGTCGAGGGCTGGATCGAACAGGGCGTGAAAGACGGCGCCGAACTGGTGGTCGACGGCCGCGGCTTCTCGCTGCAAGGCCACGAACGGGGCTATTTCATCGGCCCGTCGCTGTTCGACCACGTCACGCCCGAGATGGAATCCTACAAGGAAGAGATCTTCGGCCCCGTGCTTCAGATCGTCCGCGCCGCCAGCTTCGAGGAAGCCCTGTCGCTGCCGTCGAAGCACCAATACGGTAACGGCGTCGCCATCTTCACCCAGAACGGCCGCGCGGCCCGCGATTTCGCCGCCCGGGTCAATGTCGGCATGGTCGGGATCAATGTGCCGATCCCGGTGCCGGTCGCCTATCACACCTTCGGCGGCTGGAAGCGCTCGGCCTTCGGCGACACCAACCAGCACGGCATGGAAGGCGTGAAATTCTGGACCAAGGTCAAGACCATCACCGCCCGCTGGCCCGACAGCGACCTGGAACACGCGGATTCAAGCTTCGTCATCCCGACCATGGGGTGAGGCTCGCCTCTCCGGCGTGCGCGACAACGCAATTCGGTGCTAGGCGTTAAACTGTCTGAACAGTGCAGCTGGAGCGTTCCCCGCATGCGTCGCTTTTTTGTCTGGTCGGCCCTGGCGGCCCTGATCGGCCTGATCGTCTCGATCGGCGGCTTCTGGGCCTACCAGCATTTCTACGCCCGCTTTCAGCCGGTAACGATCGCCCAGAACCAGGCCGCCATTCAACGGCTGCTGGATGAGGGTTCGTGGGTGTCGGCGGGCGGCGGGGGCGAACCGCTCTACATCATCGGCTACCGCGACTCGGCCGCCATGCAGCGTTACGAGCGCGAAGAGGTGCCCAAGCTGCGCGCCGCCGGGGTCGAGGTGCGGATCATCGCCTTCGCCCGCCCTGACCGCGAGGGTCTGGCCCAGTCCACGGCCGCCGAGCGCGCCACGGTGGCCGAGCTGTGGCTGACGCGGGACTGGACCCTGTATCAGCGCTGGACCGCGACGCCGTCGAACAACTGGACCGCCGCGGGCATTCCGGCCGCCGACGGCAGCCTGGCCCGCACCGCCGTGGTCGAGGCGGGCCGCGACTTCGCCGTCAAGCTGAACCAGGACCTGAAAGGGGCGGGCCTGGAGACGCGCTACCCCCTGATCATCTGGCGCGACCGGGAAGGCTTTATGAAGGCCTGCGCCTGCTCGGACAGCCGGTCATGGGCCTTCGTCCGCGACGACCTCGATGCGCCGGACCGGGTCGAGCCGGCGGCGACCGGGCCGGACGGCGTGCCGCCTGACGTGGCCTACCCGGGCGACGGCAGCCCCGAGACCCTGCCCTATCCGACGCTGCCGCCGATCCCGCCTGCCGTTGATCAGCCTGCCCCGGCTCCCGGCGCGGCCCCACGACCTGCGACGCCGCCCGGACCGCGCAAGGCGCCCGAGCCGAAGAAGAGCGACGACACCACCTTCTTCTGACACTGTCCGATGCCCCGCCTGTCAGCGCTGAATGTCCTTGCCGAAAAGCTGTGGACGAGGCCGGTCAGAGCACCCGTTCGCAGACTTCGATCAAACGCGCGACGTCGGCCTCGTCCTGATACAGGCCGAAGCCGAAGCGCAGGGTATCGTCGCGCACATCGGTGACCACATTGGCGTTCAGCAGTCGCGCGCGCCACGCCTGCGCGTCCTTGTGGCGGAAGGCCAGGAAGCGGGCGCGGGTGGTCTCGTTTCCGACCGGATTAAGCAATTCGGCGTCGCCCAGACGCCCGGCCTTTCCGGCCAGCACGGCCTGTTGGAAGCGCTGCATCAGCCCGCGTGCGTGGTCCGCCACGGCCGCCGTGGTCAGACCCGCCTCGTCCAGCATCCGGCGCACGCCGTTGAAGCGGTAGAGCGGGGTGGCGTCGAAGGTGGCCCCCCAGAAGCGGCCGGCGTCGGCGCGATACTGGACGTCCTCGGGCCGGCCCATCAGATCACCGAACTCGGCGAACCAGCCGGTCTCCACCGGCCGTGGGCAGAAGCCGTCCGGCGCATGCAGGATGCCGGCACCCTCGCCGGACATGGCGTATTTATAACCGCCGGTGACGTAGAAAACCTTGTCCACCACCGCCGACAGGTCCGTCGGCGCGGCCATGAAGCTGTGATAGCCGTCAATAATGACCCACGGCCCGGCGGGTGCCGCCAGGGCAGCAAGGTCCTCGATGCGGCCGAAGACCTGGCCGGTCTTGAAGAAGATCTGGCTGATCACGATCAGGTCGAAGCCGCCGGTGCGCGCGGCGTCGATGAAGCGCGCCTCGAAGGTGTCGAAGGGGTGCAGGGGAATGCGCGTTACGACGGCCTCTCCCGCCTCCTCCCAGCGCTCGCCCTGGCGGCGGAAGGAGTGGAACTCGCCGTCCGTGGACAGGATGCGGACCGGCTTCTTCTCGAAGCCGGAGAAGATGCGCAGCAGGAAGTCGTGGGTGTTTGACGCGAACACGACCGTGTCGGGAGACGGCAGGTTCAGCTCGCGGGCGACGTGGCCCTGGGCCTCGGGCACGACGTCGCCGAAGATCAGGTCCCATTTGCGGTCGGCGAATTTGTTGGCTTCAACCCAGGCGCGGACCTGGCCGTCGAATGAGGCGTCGGGCCAGAGGTGATGGCTGTGAGCCGCGAAATGCAGCCGCTCCGGATCGAGCGAGAGGGCGCGTGAGAAGAGCGGTTTGTGCGACATGGCTCAGCCATAGCGCCCGATCCGGCGGGCGTCACCCGGGCATGCGACGGGCGCGGCGGATGCGGCCTTCCGGAGCCGTCACTGCGCCGACCAACACCGCCGCCACAATTCCGTAGCTCCAGACATAGTAGGCGCTGAAGAAGCCCCAGTGCTCGATCCTGATGTCGAGGACGAAGGCGACGTGGGTCATCACCACAAAGAACTGGAACCCGCCGGCCACCGCGGGCCATAGCCGGCGGCAGGATACGGTCTCCGCCAGAAGGTAGACGAAAAACACGACGTCCACCGCGAAGATGCCCCACTGGATCCCCGCATGGCCGTCCCGATCAATCAGGATCGAGAGCAGCCAGGCTCCGGCCAGAACGGCGGCGACGCGCCGTTCGACCGGACCCCCCAGCCATATTGCGATGCTGGTCACGAGCGCCATCAGCCCAAGGCCGAAGATTTCAATCCAGGTGATGATCACGTCGCCCCTCCAGAGAGGGCAGGTTCACCCCAGGGCGCGGTTCCGCACAAGGGCACCGGTGGGCCGGGGTGGCTGTGTCGGGTCCTTGGAGCCGCCGCCGACGGCGACAGAGCGCAGGGCTGAGCCTTGTTTGAGGTCCGCCAGCTGCTGGTGGACCTCCACGATCGAGCGGCGCACGCGCGTCTGCGCCGCCATGGCCTCGACCAGTGATTCATAAACCGTCGGGCGGCGCGGGGCGGCGCAGCCGGCCGGGCGGCTGGCCGTGGGTAGCCGCTGGGTGAAGGCGGCGATCTGCATCATGGCCTCGTCGATCGCGGCCTCGGTGGCGAACAGGTCTTGCGCCACGCTGCGAGCCAGGGTCTCGGCGGTTTCGAGTCGTTTCATTTTCAGTATCCTTGGATTGTGTGCAATTCAGAATGTGTTTTGCAACCACAATGCAAATCTCGCCGCCGCCAGCAGAATAAAGACAACTATTCCGATAAACGCCGACAGGCCGAAGACCAGCCCGAGGCGGACGAGCGCACTCTGGTTCAGGCTGCCTTCGCCGTCTGAGGCTGAAGTTCGGGGATTGTCGAAGTCCGTGCGTGTCGAACCGGCAGCCCAAGGACCGTCAGGAAGATCGTCCGTATGATCTCTTCGCCCGACCGCCGCTCGCCATAGCAGTCGAGCAGTTGCGAGTAGCGGAGCAGGGCGAGCGATCGCGGCACCTCGGTGAAGGTGTAGCTGACCGCCACCTCCACGTCGGTGAAGCCCCATGTCGGCAGGGCTTCCGTGGTCAGCAACGGCGGCTCCATGGGGAACCGTGCCGCCGCCTGCCGCGGATCGCCCAGCGCCGCGGCGATCATGACGATCCCCTGCAGCACTTCCATGGGAGCCAGCGCCCGGCTTGAGCGCTGGAGATCGTGCAGACGCACGCGCGCCGCGTGTTTGAGCGCCGGTGTCGGGCCCAGGCGTTTGATCGCCTGTTCGCAGTCCCCCCATGTCATCGCCGGCAACGCTGACGCGTGCGACGACGGAGTCCAGTACTCCAGATACCAGTCGGGAATCTTCTTTGCCGGTTTCAACATCATGCCCTCCCTCGGGAAGGCGAAGAGAGCGCGGCGGCCGGGGCTCCGACACTGTAGAAAAACCCTCTACCCACTGGGTCGGTAGTTCTCCGGCCTCCAGCAGCAGGCGCACGGCCGCGCGGCTGCTGGTCACGCCGAGCTTGCGCCGGGCTCGCGAGAGATGGGTTTCTACGGTGACCTGGGCGAGGCCGAGGTGGTCGGCGATCTCATTGGCCTGGAGGTGCCGGGCCACGCCATACATGCACTGCAGTTCCTTGGGCGTCAGGCGTTCGACCCAGGCCATCGGACTATGTCAGCAGCGGCGTGTGCATCATCGGGCCAGAATGGAACGGCTCGAGGCTGTCGCGCCACACAATTCGGCATCTGCAGTGGCAGCGGGGAGCCGGTCGCCGGCCTCCCCGCCCGTCGGCGTCAGATCAGGCTGCCGTGGCAATGCTTGAATTTGCGCCCTGATCCGCAGGGGCAGTCAGCGTTGCGCGGGGTGCGCTCCCAGTTGATCGGCAGGGCACCGACCGGCAGGCGGGCGCGGTCTTAGCCCTGCAGCATGCCTTCCGGCAGCTGGGCCATGGGATAGGCCATCTCGGTCTCGCCGGTGCCGGGGTTCAGGTGGATTTCCTGGAACTCGGGCAGCTCCATCGGCTGCGGGGCCTCGAAGCGGAATTCGACCGTCATCAACCAGCGGGTGACGTTGTGGCGCAGCTCGTAGAGCAGCGTCTCGAACAGGTTGAAGGCCTCGGTCTTGTATTCATTCAGCGGGTCGCGCTGACCATAGCCACGCAGGCCGATGACGCCGCGCAGGTGGTCGAGGTGAACCAGGTGCTCGCGCCAGTTCATATCGATCATCTGCAGCATGAACTGCTTTTCGAGGCCGCGGGTCTGTTCGGCACCGATCATCTCCAGCCGTTCGGCGGCGCGGGCGTCGGAGGCGGCCAGAAGCCGCTCTTCGAACTCCTCGTTCGACACGCCCTCCTCGGCGGCCCACTCATGCAGCGGAAGCTCGAGGCCGAGGGTCGATTTCACCTTCTCGTCGAGGCCGTCGATGTCCCACTGCTCGGCATAGGCCTTGGGCGGCATATGTTTGTCGATCAGGTCGGTGACAACGTCGTTGCGGAATTCACCGACCAGTTCCGACAGGTCCGTGGAGTCCATGAACTCCTGACGCTGTTCGAACACCGCCTTGCGCTGGTCATTCACGACGTCGTCGTACTTCAACAGGTTCTTGCGGATGTCGTAGTTGCGGGTCTCGACGCGCTTCTGGGCGGTCTCGACGGCGCGGTTCAGCCACGGGTGGCTGATGGCCTCGCCCTCGGCGACGCCGAAGCTGCGCATGATCCCGTCCAGACGATCGCCGGCGAAGATGCGCAGCAGATCGTCCTCGCAGGACAGGAAGAATTTCGACGTGCCCGGGTCGCCCTGACGGCCGGTCCGGCCGCGCAACTGGTTGTCGATCCGGCGGCTCTCGTGACGCTCTGTGCCGAGCACGAACAGGCCGCCGGCGGCCAGCGACTTGCCTTTCTGGACAGCGATCTCGGCCTTGAACTCGGTCTCGATGGCGGCTTCCATCGCGGGCGTGACCTCGATGGCCATGTTGCGCTGTTCCTGACGCCACTTCTGCAGCTTCATTTCCAGGTTGCCGCCCAGCTGGATGTCAGTGCCGCGGCCGGCCATGTTGGTGGCGATGGTCACCACACCGGGCAGGCCGGCGTCGGCGACGATGAAGGCTTCCTGTTCGTGCTGGCGGGCGTTCAGCACGCTGTGCGGAATGCCCGTGCCGCTCTTGACCTCGATGTCGAAGTCCTCGTCCTTCAGCGCCGCATACGCCTTCTTCGCCTCGCGGCGGACCTTTTCGTCCTCGCTGACCACGGCCTGCAGCAGGTGTTGATGCTGCGGCTTCAGCGTCTTGACCGTGACCTCATACTCATGGGTCTTGAGCAGTTCGGACAGGGTTTCCGACTTCTCGATCGACACCGTGCCGACCAGGATCGGCTGACCCTTGACGTGGCATTCGGCGATCAGGCCGGCGATGGCCAGGTTCTTCTCGTCGGAGGTGCGGAAGATCTCGTCGTCGTGGTCGATGCGCTTGACGGGCCGGTTGGTCGGCACTTCCAGCACGTCCATCTTGTAGATGTCGAGGAACTCCTGCGCCTCGGTCGCCGCCGTGCCGGTCATGCCGGACAGCTTCTCGTAAAGGCGGAAATAGTTCTGGATGGTGACCGAGGCGAGGGTCTGGTTCTCGGGCATGATCTTCACGCCCTCCTTGGCCTCGATGGCCTGGTGCAGGCCTTCGGACAGGCGGCGACCGGTCATCATCCGGCCCGTGAACTCGTCGATCAGCATCACCTCGCCGGCCTTGATGATGTAGTCTTTATCCTTTTGATACAGGGTGTTGGCGCGTAGGGCCTGGTTGATGTGGTGGACCAGGCTGATGTTGGCGGCGTCGTACAGGCCGGTGGTGTCGGCGGCGAACAGGCCGCGCTCCTCCATGATCTCCTCGATCTTCTCGGAGCCCTCCTCGGTCAGCAGCGCCTGACGCTGCTTCTCGTCGAGGTCGAAGGTCGTCTTGTCCTGGATCAGTTCCTTCACGATCACATCGACGGTCAGATACAGGTCCGAGCGATCCTCGGTCGGACCGGAGATGATCAGGGGCGTGCGCGCCTCGTCGATCAGGATGGAGTCGACCTCGTCGACGATGGCGAAATGGTGCGGGCGCTGGACCATCTCGCGCCGGTCATAGACCAGGTTGTCGCGCAGATAGTCGAAGCCGAACTCGTTGTTGGTGCCGTAGGTGATGTCGGCCGCATAGGCCGCCTGGCGCTGGCCCGAGGACAGGCCGTTGACGATGACCCCGACCTCCATGCCCAGGAAGCGATAGACGCGTCCCATCCACTCGGCGTCGCGCCGCGCCAGATAGTCGTTGACGGTGATGACGTGGACACCCTTGCCGGACAGGGCGTTCAGATACACCGCGGCCACCGCGACCAGGGTCTTGCCCTCGCCGGTGCGCATCTCGGCGATGCCGCCATCGTGCAGGATCATGCCGCCGGTCAGCTGAACGTCGTACTGACGCTGGCCGAGCACGCGCTTGGAGGCCTCGCGGGCGACCGCGAAGGCCTCGTTCATGACCTTGTCGAGCGTCTCGCCCGCCGCCAGCCGGTCGCGGAACGCGTCCGTCATCATACGCAGCTCATCGTCCGACAGGGCGGCGAACTTGTCCTCGAGCGCGTTGATCTTCTGCACGCGGCTCATGAAGTCCTTGACCTTGCGGTCGTTGGAGGAGCCGAAAATCTTCTTGGCGATGCCGAGCATGAATGATCCGAAGGCGGGCGAGCGATGAGGGCTCTGGTACTGGAACGGTCCCGAAGGAGCGGCGGCGATGATGCGCCGGGCGAGGCCCCGGCGGCGGCGGCCCGGTGCGCCTGACACAGGCGCGCGCGACGGCCGCGCGAACGATCGAAAACCCCTCGACTTGGGCGCAGGCGGGACTTAAGCACCGGCCTTATCCCTGTCAACGCGAGGGCCTTTGCCGCCCGTGACGGAGCTTGCCCCGAAATGAGCCTCATTCAGCCCCGAATTCTGGCCCGCGCCCTGTTCCCCGTGCTTCTGGCGGTGGTCCTCACCGTGGCCGCCTGCGGTCGCGGTGGCGTCTCGGACCGCGCGCCCGAGCCGGGCGACCGCGCCGTGGCCAAGGTGCAGGACGAGACGATCTGGGCGTCCGACGTCAAACGCGAGGCCGTGGCCCAGGGCCTGGTGGGCGAAGGCGAGCCGCTGGATGTCACCTCGGACCTGTTCCGCCGGGTCCTCGACGAGGTCATCGACCAGAAGCTGCTGGCCCGCGAGGCCGAACGGCGCGGGCTGGACAACTCGGCCCTGGCCCAGCGGCGGCTGGCGGCCACCCGGGAGCGCATCCTCGGCGACATGCTGGTCGAAACGGTCGTCAACGGCACGATAGACGACAAGGCGGTCGAGACCATCTACCGCGAACAGGTCCGGTTGGCGGAGACTTCGGAGGAAATCCGCAGCCGACTGATCCTGTCGCGCACCCGTGAGGAGGCCGACGCGGTCATCGGCCTGCTGGCCCAGGGCGCGGCGTTCGAGGCGGTGGCGCAGCAACGCTCGATCGACGAGGCGACGCGCTTCTCGGGTGGCGATCTGGGCTACGCCACGCCCGACGTGCTTCCCGAAGCCTACAAGAACGCCCTGCGCGACCGGCCCGCCGGTTCGACGGTAGGCCCGTTCCAGACCGACGGCGGCTGGGCGGTGCTGCGGATCGAGGACCGGCGCCGTGAAACCCCACCGACGCTGGAGCAGGCCCGACCGCAGATCGTGCGCTACCTGACCTATGAAGGCGTGCGCCAGCTGCTGGAGCAGCTGCGCGGCAAGGCCGAGGTCGATGTGCTTCTGAGCGGGGACATCGCGTCCGAGGAGCCCGCCTCGGCACCGGCACGGGTGCCTGCGGCCACGACCCCCGCGGCCGTCGCGCCCGCCACGCCCGCGAAGACGCAATGAGCCGCGGGCCGGGCACGGGCCGGGAATCGACCGGTCAGAAGATTGAGCAGGCATTGGAGAAGGCGCTCGATCCGCTCACCACGGCCCTGAAGCGCGCCACCACGCCGTCGCGTCCCGCCCCGGCCGCGCCCGTGGCGCCCGGCAAGCCCGGTCTGGAGATTTCACCGCTGGCGGTGCCGTTTCCTCCGATCCCGCCCATCGCCGGGGTTGAGATCGCGACCGCCCGGGCGGGCTTCTACAAGCACGAACGCGACGATCTGGTGGTGTTCAGCTTTGCGCGCGGCACGACCTGCGCGGGCGTGTTCACGCGGCACAAGATCGGCTCGGCGCCGGTCGACTGGTGCAAGCGCCATCTGGACGCCGGGGACGGCGGGTCCGGCGTGCGGGCGCTGGTCGTCAACGCCGGTTGCGCCAACGCCTTCACCGGCAAGGCGGGGGCAGACGCCGCCCGTCGCACCGCTTCGGAAGTGGCCAAGCGGTTCGGCTGCCGCCAGCGCGACGTCATGCTGGCCTCGACCGGCGTGATCGGGGTGGTGCTGGACGACCGCAAGATCGCCGCCCGCCTGAACGATATCGAGGCCGGGCTGACGGCCGACGGCTGGTTGCGGGCCGCACAGGGCATCATGACCACCGACACCTTTCCGAAGGGCTCGTTCGCCGAATGCCGGATCGAGGGTCACAAGGTGCGGATCGCCGGCATCGCCAAGGGTTCGGGCATGATCGCGCCGGACATGGCGACCATGCTGGCCTTCATCGTCACCGACGCCGACATTCACCAGAATGTGTTGCGGGCCATGCTGGGCCTGCACGTCCGGACGACGTTCAACAGCGTGACGGTGGACGGCGACACCTCGACCAACGACACCTGCCTGCTGTTCGCCACGGGCGCGAGCGGAGCGCCCCGCATCGGCCGGGTCGGCGACCGGCGGCTGAAGGATTTCTCGCGCGCGCTGGATCAGGTGATGCTGGACCTGGCCCACCAGCTGGTCCGCGACGGCGAGGGAGCGACCAAATTCATCAAGGTGACGGTGGACGGCGCCGCCAGCCCCGCTTCGGCCCGCAAGCTGGCCAAGTCGATCGCCGACAGCCCTTTGGTCAAGACCGCCCTGGCCGGCGAGGACGCCAATTGGGGCCGCGTCGTCATGGCGGTCGGCAAGACCGAGGAGCCGGTCGACCGGGACCATCTGGCGATCCGCTTCGGCCCACACGTCGCCGCCGTCGACGGCGCCCCGTCGCCGACCTATGACGAGGCGAAGATGAGCGCCTATATGAAGAACGCCGAGATCGACATCATCGTCGATGTCGGCTCCGGCCGGGCCTCCGCCACCGTCTGGACCTGCGACCTGACCAAGCG
>JBBQOK010000092.1:0-10168 GCA_038330765.1 Caulobacterales bacterium
AGCCGGCAGATGATGAATGCCCTGTCCCCGACGAACTTCGCCCAGACCAATCCGCAGGTCGCCCGCCGCATGGTCGAGAGCGGCGGCCTCAGCCTGCTGACCGGCGTGTCCAACCTGCTGGAAGACATCGGCAAGGGGCAGGGGCTGGTCAGCCGCCGCGCACCCAATGATTTCGAACTGGGCGTCAACGTCGCCGCCACGCCGGGCGCGGTGGTGTTCCGGAACGACCTGATGGAGTTGATCCAGTACGCGCCGACGACGGACAAGGTCTATCGCCGCCCGCTGCTGTTCATCCCGCCGCTGGTCAACAAATACTACCTCTTCGACCTGACCCCCAAGGCCAGCTATCTGAAATGGCTGGTCGATCAGGGCCACACCGTCTTCGTCGTCTCGTGGGCCAATCCCGACGAGAGCCATGCCGACAACGGTCTGGATGCCTATGTGAAGGACGGCGTGGTCGCCGCCCTGGACGCCGTCGAGGCGGCGACGGGCGAGCCGGACGTCGATCTGGTGTCCTACTGCCTGGGCGGGACGCTGTCGGCGATGACCCTGGCGTATCTGGCCGCGACCGATCGCGCGGATCGCGTGGCCTCCGCGACCCTGATCGCGACCCTGGTCGATTTCGGCGACATGGGCGAATGGTCGGTCTTCACGGGTGAGGACGACCTGAAGGCCTTCAACCGCTATCTGGACGAGCGCGGCTATGTCGAGGCGCATGACCTGACCAAGCTGTTCTCGACGGTGCGCGCCAATGATCTGATCTGGTCGTCGGTGGTGAACCACTATCTGCTGGGCGACGAGGTGCGCGCCTCGGATCTGCTGTGGTGGTTCGACGACGGTTCGCGGATCCCGGCCCGGATGCTCAAGGAGTATGGCTCGCAGGTGCTGAAGGGCAATCGCCTCAGGGAGGCCGGTGGCGTGTCTATCGACGGCGTCTCGCTCGACCTGTCGGCCATCAGGACGCCGGTCATGATTGTGGCCCTGAAGGACGACCACGTCGCGGCCTGGAAGAATACCTATGCCGGTCGTCATTTCTTCGGTGGGCCGACGCGGTTCCTGCTGGGCGGATCCGGGCACAACGCGGGCATGATCAATCCGCCCGAGGCCAACAAGCACGGCTACTGGGTCAATGACGCCGCCCCGGATGACGCTGACGCCTGGCTGGCCGACGCGGCCCAGAAATCCGGATCGTGGTGGCCCGAATGGCAGGGCTGGCTCGACGCGGCCGCCGCCGATGACAGGGTCAAGGCCCGCAAGGTCGGCTCGGGCAAGCTGAAGGCCGGCGCGGCGGCTCCCGGTGACTACGTCCGGGTCAAGCACTAGAAATAAGGGGCGGCGGTTCGATATCGCCGCCCCTTGTCGTTATCGTCCGAACTTCTGGAACTTGATCCGGTGCGGGATCAGGCTCTCGACCCCGAGGCGACGCTTCTTGTCCTCCTCATAGGCCTCGAAATTCCCCTCGAACCATTCGACGTGGCTGTCGCCTTCAAAGGCCAGAATGTGCGTTGCCAGACGGTCGAGGAACCACCGGTCGTGGGAGATGACCACGGCGCAGCCGGCAAAGCCTTCCAGGGCCTCCTCGAGGTTCTGCAGGGTCTCGATGTCGAGGTCGTTGGTCGGTTCGTCGAGCAGCAATAGATTGCCGCCGGTAGCCAGGGTCTTGGCCAGGTGGACGCGGTTGCGCTCACCGCCGGAGAGCTGTCCGACCTTCTTCTGCTGGTCGCCGCCCTTGAAGTTGAAGCTGCCGACATAGGCGCGGGTGTTGATCTCGCGCTTGCCGACCATCATCACATCGGTGCCGCCCGAGATGACTTCCCAGATGGTCTTGTTGGGCTCCAGATCGTCTCGGCTCTGGTCGACATAGGCCAGTTTGACGGTTTCGCCGACCTTGATCGTGCCCGCGTCCGGCTGTTCCTGGCCGGTGATCAGCCGGAACAACGTGGACTTGCCGGCGCCGTTGGGCCCGATGATCCCGACGATGCCGTTGGGCGGCAGTTTGAAGGTCAGGTCCTTGAACAGCAGCTTGTCGCCGTAGGATTTCTGCAGCCCCTCGGCCTCCAGCACGATGTTGCCGAGGCGCGGCCCGGGCGGGATCTGGATCACAGCGTGGGTCTGGGCCCCGCGCAGGCTCTCCTGCTCGTCGACCATCCGCTCATAGGCGGCCAGACGGGCCTTGGACTTGGCCTGACGGGCCTTGGCACCCGAGCGGACCCATTCCAGTTCGCGGGTCAGGGCGCGCTGGCGGGCTTCGGATTCCGAATTCTCCTGCACCACCCGCTTGGTCTTGGCCTCCAGCCATGAGGAGTAGTTGCCCTCGTGCGGGTGGCCCTTGCCGCGGTCCAGCTCCAGCGTCCATTTGGTGACGAGGTCGAGGAAATAGCGGTCGTGGGTCACGAGGATGACGCAGCCGGGGAAATTCTCGAGGTGATGCTGCAACCAGGCCACCGACTCGGCGTCCAGGTGGTTGGTCGGTTCGTCGAGCAGCAGCATGTCGGGCTTGCTGAGCAGCAGGCGGGCCAGGGCCACGCGGCGCTTTTCCCCCCCCGACAGATTGGTCGTGGCCCAGTCGTCCTCGGGGCAGCGCAGGGCGTCCATGGCCATTTCAATGCGGCTGTCGATGTCCCAGACATCGCCGGCGTCGATCTTTTCCTGCAGGGCCGTCATCTCGGCCATCAGCTCGTCGGTGTATTCCTCGGCCATTTCCATGGCGATGGCGTTGAAGCGGTTGACCCACTGCTTCTCCTCGCACCACGACTCGACGTTTTCACGGACGGTCAGGCTGTCGTCGAGCTGGGGCTCCTGCTCCAGATAGCCGCGCTTGATCCCGTCGGCGGCCCTGGCCTCGCCCGAGAATTCCTTGTCCAGCCCGGCCATGATCTTCAGCAGGGTCGACTTGCCCGAGCCGTTGACCCCGACAACGCCGATCTTGGCGTCGTTGTAGAAGCTCAGCCAGATGTTCTCGAAGATCTTCTTGCCGCCGGGAAAGGCCTTGGTCAGGCCCTGCATCTGGAAAATATATTGCTGCGCCATGAGGTGCGGTGCGCCCTGTCGTCTGGAGGTGTCGGGAGGTTGGCGCGGGATGTAGCCGCCGCGCCGCCGTTGGGCAAATGTCTAGCGGCGGGGCAGGGCGGTTTGATGGCCGACCGCCCTCTTACCAGCGGAACACGAACCGGCCGATCGCCGCGCCGGCGAGGACCGCCAATGCGATCCCGGCCGTGTACCAGACCGCCACGAAGGCGGCGGTGTGCTCGGGGCAGTGCAGGCCGTAAACGGTCGCCGCTACGCCCGCCGTCAACAGTCCCGCCGCCGCCCCCGCCAGGGTCGGACGCGTCGGTGCGAAAGATCGGGCGGCCTGGAAGACGAACGGAGCCGCCAGCCCGCTGAGCAGCAGGATGTTGGGCGCGC
Source organism: Caulobacterales bacterium (assembly GCA_038330765.1). Lineage (GTDB taxonomy): Bacteria > Pseudomonadota > Alphaproteobacteria > Caulobacterales > Caulobacteraceae > Brevundimonas. The sequence continues at coordinate 3,406 of JBBQOK010000092.1, forward strand.
AGACCCGGGCGCTGTCGCCCATTAGGGCCGGCATTCGCTCGGGCATGGGCATGGTGATCAGTTCCACGACCGCCAGTCCCGCGACGCCGGCGAGCAGTACCAGCAGCGCGCACAGCGGAGCCCGGGCGCTCGCGCCCGGTCGCCCCAGACGCGACAGCAGCCAGAATCCGGTCACCGCGAGTGAAGCCGTGAAACCAGCCTTGGCCCAGAAGCTGGGGCCGATCATGGCGCTGGACAGGTCGGCGCGGAATCCCAGCCACAGGCCGACCCCGGCCAGAACCAGCAGGCCCGCGGGCACCAGTCCCACCAGCACGCGCCGTTCGATCTCGCGACGGCCCTGCCGCGGCAGATCGATCGCCAGGGCCTGGATCAGGTCATCAGTCTTCATCGGTCGCGCCTCCGGTGGCGGCGGGGGCGAAACGGGCGGTCAGCGTCTTCATGCTCCGATGCAGGCTGACCTTGGCCGCGGCCACGCTGTAGCCGTGCCGTTCGGCCGCCTCGGCCACCGACAGGCCGGTCACCCGGACATCTTCGATCAGCCGGCGCTGGCGAGCGGGCAGCAGGGACAGGCAGCGTCCGAGGTCACGCCGGGCCACCCCATCCTCGACCGTGTGCTCGGCGAACAGGTCCGCGGCTTCCTCGATCGGGGCGGTCGGCCGCCGGCCCAGGCGGCGCAGGTGATCGATCAGCTTGTGGCGCGCGATGGTGAAGGCCCAGGCGGTGAAGGGCTGTCCCGGATCCCATGTGGCACGCTTGGCGTGAATTGCGATCAGGGTCTCCTGCACCAGATCCTCGGCGTCTGCGGGGTCGCCGAACAACCGGCGACCGAAGAAGGGTCTCAGATGGCCGCCCAGTTCAGTCAGAAGCACGCGCCAGGCCTGCGCGTCGCCATCGAGGCTGCGCAGCATCAGGGACTTCAGACGGGCTTCACGGTCGGTCACGTCAAGACCCCGATACGACGGCTCACGGGCCGAGGTTACACGTAACGCCGCGAATTTTCGCCGATGCAGAAATATTCAGCGTGGCTGTAACCCGTGGTCGATCGGGCGCGAATGTCAGGTCGCCGGTCGTCGTGACCGGTTCACCCCGAAAGGATGTCCCGATGACCCGCAAGACCCTGACCCTCGGCCTGGCCGCCGCCGGCCTGCTCACCGGCCTCGCCGGTGCCGCCGGTGCCGCCGCTCCCGACGCCCAGACCCGCGGTGCCGCCCCGACCATGGAGAAATGCTATGGCGTCTCTCTCGCCGGCAAGAACGACTGCGCCGCCGGCCCCGGCACTTCCTGCGCCGGCACCTCGGTGCGTGACTATCAGGGCAACGCCTGGAAGCACGTCGCCGTCGGCACCTGCACCTCGATCCGCACGCCGCGCGGAAACGGGTCGCTGACGCCCATCGCCGGCCGCTGATCGCCCCACGCCATGAACCACGGACCGACCGCTGGGCTGGGGCTCAAGCCCTCCCACTATGAAGATGCCCTGGCCGCGGACGCGGCCGGTCTGTGGTTCGAGGTGCACGCCGAGAACTATATGGTCGACGGCGGCCCGCGCCTCGCCTGGCTCGAGGCCATCGCCATCGACAAACCCCTGTCGCTGCACGGTGTCGGCCTGTCGCTGGCGGGTGAGGGGCCGCCTGACGCCGCCCATCTGGGACGGTTCCGGGCCCTGATCGATCGGTTCCGGCCGTTTCTTATCTCCGAACATCTCGCCTGGTCGACGGCGGACGGAGCCTACTATCCGGACCTGCTGCCGATCCTGCGGACCCAACAGGCTCTGCGCCGGATCGCGGACAACGTCTCCCGCGCCCAGGACGCGCTGGGTCGGCGGCTGCTGATCGAGAACCCGACCCACTACCTCGACCTGCGCGGGCACGACCTCGACGAAGCCGACTTTCTGACGGAACTGTGCCGTCGCGCGGGCTGCGGGCTGCTGCTCGATGTCAACAATGTCCATGTCAGCGCCAACAATCTCGGCTTTGACGCCGCACGCGCCATCGACGCTTTTCCCGCCGATCTGATCGGCGAGGTTCATCTCGCCGGACACGCGCCCGACCCCGTGCTCGGCGCGGCGCTGCTGGTCGATACGCACGCCGCCCCGGTCGCCGCCCCGGTCTGGGATCTCTACGCCCGGCTGATCGAACGGATCGGGCCTCGGCCGACGCTGATCGAACGCGACGACGCCGTTCCGGCCTTCGCCGATCTGATGGCGGAGCGCGGCCGCGCCCACGACCTCCTGGCCGCCGCCGTCCGCATGGGGAGCCCTGTCCATGCCTGATCCCTTCTTGCGGGCGCTCGCCGGAGCCGTCGACGGCGGCCCGGAGGACCTTTCCCCGTGGCTGGTTCAGGGCAGCGACGATCCTGCGCTGGCCGTCTACCGCAACACTGTCGCGCGGGGCCGGGCCCAAGCGCTGGCCGCCCAGTTCCCCGCCGTCGAACGGCTGGTAGGACCAGACTGGTTCCGCGATGCCGCCCTGGCCTTTGCCCGCGTCCATCCGCCCGTCGGACCCGTTCTCGATGACTGGGGCGCGGATTTCCCCGGCTGGCTCGAGCGGTTCGCCCCGGCCCGGGAGCATCCGTATCTCGCCCCCGTCGCCCGTCTGGATATGGCGTGGAGTCTGGCGCATCGCGCCGCCGACGCGCCCGTGCTCGGCATGTCCGAGATCAGCGCCCTGGCACCGCGCCAGCTGTTTTCCGCTCGGGCCGTGCTGCACCCTTCGGCCCAGCTGTTCAGCTTCGACTGGACCGCGCCGTCCCTGTGGTTGGCCAACCGGCCCGGCCTTGGTCTCGAAGGCGAGTTGGTCTGGGACCGCCGGGCCGAGGCCCTCGCCGTCCTGAGGCCGCGCTGGACCGTGACCGCGGTCTGGCTCGATCCGCTGCAGCGGGGAGTCCTCGACGCCTGCGCCGCCGGCCGGTCGCTGGGTCAGGCGGTTCTGTCCGCGTCCGGCGGTCCGGCCGGAGCTGACCCCACCCGTCTTCTCGCCGGTCTGCTCGACGCCGGCCTGTTCACCCGTCTGGAGACCCTGTCATGACCTCGCGCGCCCTGACGCCGCCCATCGCCCTGTCCGCCATCGCCGCGCGGCTCGAACATCTGCTTCCGCAGAGCCTGATCAGTCTCGTCGCGCGGCTCGCGATTGCGGCGGTCTTCTTCCTGTCCGGACGGACCAAGGTCGAGGGCCTGCTGAGCGTCACAGATGGAACCTTCTACCTGTTCGCCGAGGAGTATCGGGTGCCCCTGATCCCGAGCGACTGGGCCGCCTATCTCGCGACCTGGTCCGAACATCTGTTTCCGATTCTGCTGGTGGTCGGGCTGATGACGCGGTTTTCGGCGGCGGCCCTGCTGGCCATGACCCTGGTCATCCAGGTCTTCGTCTATCCGTCAGGTTGGCCGACGCATCTGCTGTGGGCCGCCGTGCTGCTCTATCTGATCCGGTCCGGCGCCGGCGCGGTCAGCCTCGACCGGCTGCTCCGGCTGCCCTGATCAGGCGTAGTTGAAGCTGATGGAAATCCGCTCGCTCTTTGCGGCGTTGGTCGGCACCTCGTGCCTCAGCCAGCTCTCCCACATCAGCACCGTCCCTGCCCGCGGGGCCAGATAGACGAAGGGCCGCTCGGCCTCCGGCGCGTCGGTGTGCACGGCCGGGCGGGCCATCATCATCGGCAGGCGCGGATCCTCCAGCTTCAGGGCCGAGGCCCCGTCGGGGACTTCGACATAGACGGTGCCGCTCAGGAAGGCGTGCGGGTGGATATGGCCGGTGTGGCCGCCGCCGGGCTTGAGGATATTGACCCACAGGCTGTCCAGCTTCGGCCTGCGGGACAGGTTGAAGTTCAGCGCCTTTGCGCAGGCGGCCGCGTGCCGGTCCAGATGGCGCTTCAGCTCGGCGAACTCCGGCATCCGGTGCGGCAGGTCGGTCAGAGAGCCATAGGAGGTGTAGCCGCGATAGCCGTGCTCGCGGCACCATGCCCGCCCGGCCTGATCCTCGGCGGCCAGCATCCGGCACGCCTCTGCCAATGCGTCGTTGAACGCGGGAAAGTCGGGCGAGGCCGCCAGCGACGCTTCATAGACCTGGGTGACGAACAGCGGGCGCAGGGACATGGCGGCTGTCTAGCGCAAGGCGCGGGCGATCAGAAGGGCAGGGCCGTTTCCCCGCGAAGGACCGCTTCGGCCTCCACCGTATGCTTGCCGCCGGACCGGTCGTGCAGAACCAGCGGTGGCAGCAGCCGCAGTGGTGCCTTGCCGGTCTTGATCGCCTGCACCAACACCCGTTTGGCTGGCTCATCCGTGTACGGATGAATGGGTCTGATCGAGAACGATCCGGCCGTCTCGCCGAGCAGGGACAGCAGGTCGGCCAGCCGGTCGGCGCGGTGGATGACCACGATCCGTCCGCCCTCGCGCACCGCCTTGAGCAGGAACCGTGTCCACGCCGCCAGCCCGTCGTCGGCCATCCAGGCCCCCTGTTTGCCCGGTGCCGGCGTCCTCAGGGCACCCGGATCGTCGAAGAAGGGGGGATTGCTCACCGCGCGGTCGAACGGCTCCAGCCCGAGGGCGCGAAAGCCCTGCGCCACGTCGCCCTCGACGACCGTGGCGTCGGCCCCGTTCAATTCTGCGTTCTCTCGTGCCAGCGCCGCCATCGCCGGATCGCGCTCGAGGCCGGTCAGGACGACACCGGGCGACCGCGCCGCCATCTGCATCAGCACCGCGCCCGCGCCACAGCCCGCCTCGATCACCCGCTCACCGGCCTCAGCCCCGGCTGCCGCCGCCAGCAGGGCGGCGTCCATGCCCGCGCGATAGCCCTTCGCCGGCTGCCGCAGCCGGACGCGGCCGCCCAGCAGGGCGTTCTCGACGGTCTCTCCGCCCTGTGGCGGGAATGGTGCGACGGTCACGTGGCTTGACCCTTCATGGCCCGATCACCATTGTGCGCCGCATCGTCGCCCTGCAAGCGGCGGCTGGATTTTCAGGCGCGATCCTGCCCGCGCCGTGCCCATGAGTTCTCCGTTGGACGCTGTCACCGTCGCCGAGTCCCGCCCCAAGGGAGCCGTTGAACCGCTCGTACGGCTGACGCAGGTCGACATGGCCGCCGTCGACGCCCTGATCGTCGACAGGATGCAGTCGCAGGTTCCGGTGATCCCGCTGCTGGCCGAGCACCTGGTTTCGGCGGGTGGCAAGCGCCTGCGCCCGCTGCTGACCGTCGCTGCGGCCCGCGCCGCCGGCGCGACCGGTTCCATCGAGGCGTCGCGCAAGCTGGCCGCCGCGGTCGAGTTCATCCACACCGCCACCCTGCTGCATGACGACGTCGTTGACGGCTCCAACCTGCGCCGGGGCAAGACCGCAGCCCACCTGATCTGGGGCGCGCCGTCCAGCGTGTTGGTTGGCGACTTCCTGTTCGCCCGTGCGTTCGAACTGATGGTCGAGACCGGCCAGATGCGCGCCCTCGGCATCCTCGCCCGCGCCTCCAGCGTCATCGCCGAGGGCGAGGTGTTGCAGCTGACCCGCGCCCACGACCTGAACCTGGATCAGGAAACCTATCTGCGCATCATCTCGGCCAAGACCGCCGAACTGTTCGCGGCCGCCGCCGAGGCCGGCGCGGTCGGGGCGGGCGCTGACGAAAAGAGCGTTCAGGCCCTGCGCGCCTACGGCCTGAACCTGGGCCTGGCCTTCCAGCTGGCCGACGACGCGCTGGATTACGGCGGCACCTCGGAAGTCCTCGGCAAGAACGCAGGTGACGATTTCCATGAGGGCAAGGTCACCATGCCCCTGCTACTTGCCGCCGCCCGCACGCGCGGCCGCGAGGATGCCTTCTGGGACCGCACCATCAACAAGGGCCAGCGCGCGCCGGATGACTTCCGCCGCGCCCGTGAGCTGATCGTCGGCACCGGCTCGGTCGGCGCGACGCTCGACATCGCCTGGCACTATGCCGTCGCCGCCCGCGCCGCGCTCAAACCCCTGCCGCAGGGCGAATGGCGCTCGGCGCTGGATCAACTGGCCGACTTCGCGGTCAGCCGCGCGGCCTAGCGCAGCCCGGCGCAGAACCGCTGGATGCGCCGGCAGGCCTCCTCCAGCACGCTCTCCGAGGTCGCATAGCTGATGCGGAAATAGGGGCTCAGGCCGAAGGCCGAGCCCTGAACCACCGCCACGCCCTCGGCGTCCAGCAGTTCGGCGGTGAACACATCATCGCTGTCGATGACCGTCCCGCCCTCGGTGGTCTTGCCGATCAGCCCCTCAATCGACGGATAGACGTAGAAGGCCCCCTCGGGCGTGGCGCAGCGGATGCCGGTCGCCTGGTTCAGCATCGACACGACCAGATCGCGCCGCGCCTCGAAATGGGTCGCCCGTTCGGCGATGAAGTCCTGCGGCCCGTTCAGCGCCTCGACCGCAGCCCACTGGCTTATGGATGACGGGTTCGACGTCGTCTGGCTGGCCACCTTGCGCATCAGGTCGATCAGGGGCTTGGGCCCGCCGGCATAGCCGATACGCCAGCCGGTCATCGCATAGGCCTTGGACACGCCGTTGACCGTCTGGGTCCGGTCGTAGAGGTCTGGCGCCACCTGGGCGATCGTCTTGTAGGCGAAGTCGCCGTAGATCAGGTGTTCGTACATGTCGTCGGTCATCACCCAGACTTGGGGGTGCCGACGCAGCACCTCGGCCAGGGCATCCAGCTCGACCTCGGTATAGGCCGCGCCCGTGGGGTTCGACGGACTGTTCAGGATCAGCCATTTGGTCCGCGACGTGATCGCCGCCTCCAGCGCCTCGGGCTTCAGCTTGAAGCCGTCGGCT
>JBBQOK010000093.1:0-10082 GCA_038330765.1 Caulobacterales bacterium
CCACGCCGACACCTCGGGTTCGGCCGCCTACAACGTCGGCCTGTCCAACCGCCGCGCCCGCACTGTTGCGGACGCGCTGGTCGCCCAGGGCGTCAATGGCGGCGTGATCCAGCTCGACGGCAAGGGCGAAACCGCCCTGGCCCGCGCCACCGCCGACGGCGTTCGCGAGCCTCTCAACCGCCGCGCCACCATCGGCATCAACTTCTAGGACGGTTTGTCCGGGCGCTGCACGAGGTGCCCGGACCTGCCTCCCGGAAGGCCGATACGGCCGACTGAACAACAGTACCGCCGGTCCCTCACGGGGCCGGCGGTCTTGTTTTGTCCGCCCCAGGGGTGAAACCATCCGGGTCCCGCTTTCGTATGCCACAGGTGCGCGGTCGCGCCGGAGGTTCCCGATGTCCAGACATTCCCTGCTCAGCGTCGCCATCCTGGGCATCGCCGCCTGCTCGCCCGGCGAGCCCGCCGCGAGCGCGCCCGTCGCCTCCCAGCCTGCGTCCCAGGCCGCCGACAGCGGCCGCCGCGAGACCGCCGTGTTCGCCGGCGGCTGCTTCTGGTCCGTTGAGGCCAATTTCGAGGCTATGCCCGGCGTGGTCTCGGCGGTATCCGGCTTCGCCGGCGGCAGCGCCGCCAACCCCTCATATGAAGATGTCATTCGGGGCGGCACGGGGCATCTCGAGGCCGTGCGGGTCACCTTCGACCCGGCCCGCATCAGCTATCGCCAACTGGTCGACCGCTTCTGGCTGACCATCGACCCCACCGATCCGGACGGCCAGTTCTGCGACCAGGGGCCGTCCTATGCGACGGCGGTGTTCGCCTCGGCCGCCCAGAAGCCCACGGCCGAGGCCTCGCGCCGCGCCGCCGCCGCCCGCCTGACCCGCGGACGGTTCGTGACGCCGGTCCGTGATACGGCCCGTTTCTGGCCCGCCGAGGCCTATCATCAGGACTTTGCCCGGCTGAATCCGGCCCGGTACGGCGGCTACAGCCGGTTCTGCGGCCGCGGCGCGCGCCTGAGAGCCGTGTGGGGCAACACCGCGGCGAGCTAGATCCGTCAGTAAGCTGAGCAGTTTCGTCGAGGTCATCCACAGGCAATCGGCCCGTAGCAGTGTGTCTCCCACGCCACCGACGACCGCTGTCATCTCACTGTCACACGAATGTCGTCCCACTTTCCGATGGGGCCCGTAGACGGAGCGGGATTTCAACCGGCCGAGGTCGGTTTGTGGGCGCACGCGCCCGTTCTTCATCGGGGATAGATGACAATGACGAACCGCAAACGGGCGTTCTGGGCGACCACCGCCCTTGCGACCACGCTCCTGGTGACGAGCGCCGTCCATGCCCAGGAAACCACCGGCGCGATCCGCGGCCGGATCGTGGACGGCAACGGGGCGGCCTCGGCTGCCACGGTCACGATCGTTCACGAGCCGACCGGAACCACTGTCACCACCGTGGCGGACGCCAACGGCTTCTACAGTGCCCGCGGCCTGCGCGTCGGCGGCCCCTACACGGTTTCGGCCAGCGGCCCGAACGGACAGGGCGTCAGCAACCTGGCGGCCATCGGCGTTGGCGATCCGGCCAACGGCGACGTGATCATCTATGGCGATGCGGACAGCGTCCTTGACGACGTGGTCGTTTCCAGCCGCGGCTTCGCCAGCGACTTCGGCGACGGGTCGTCCTCGAACTACGGTGCCAACACCATCCAGTCGCTGCCGTCGATCAGCCGTGACCTGAAGGATGTAGCCCGTCTCGACCCGTTCGCGACCATCGATCCCTCGAACGAGGACGCGCTGTCCTTCGGCGGCGTCAACACCCGCCTGAACCAGCTGACCGTCGACGGCATCCGCCAGAACGACGAGTTCGGCCTGAACGGCAACGGCTATCCCACGCAGCGCTCGCCCATCTCGCTGGACGCGGTCCAGGCGGTGAACGTCTCGGCGGCGCCGTTCAGCGTCATCAACAACGGCTTCATCGGCGGCTCGATCAACGCAGTCACCAAGTCGGGCGGCAACTCCTTCTTCGGCTCGGCCTTCTACGAGAAGAGCGACGACAGCCTGCTGGGCGACCGCTATTACGGCTTTGACCCGAACACCGGTCCCGTCGGCAACCGGAACCTCGGTTATGGCCACCATGCCGTGCTGCCTTACAACCGCGTGTTCGAGGAATCGACCTGGGGCGTGACCCTGGGCGGCCCGATCATCGAAGACTCCCTGTTCTTCTTCGTCTCCTACGAGAAGTTCGAGTCGCAGTTCTCGCTGAACGAAGGCCCGTTCGACGCCGGCTTCAGCAATCCCATCCCGCGCATCTCCGTGGCCTCCGTCAATACCTTCCAGGCGGCCGCCCTGGCCCGCTATGGCTATGAGACGGGCACGTTCGTCACCAATGCCTCGCCGGTTGAAGACGAGAAATTCCTCGCCAAGGTCGACTGGAACATCAACGACGACCACCGCCTGGCCCTGACCTTCCAGGAGACGGTCGGCAACTCCTTCAACGGCTCGACCAGCTCGGCCTTCCTGAACGGTGGTTCGACCAGCCAGCCGCGTCTGGCCCTCGAGTCCAGCCAGTATCTGAAGGACGAGCGGCTCACGACCTATAACGGCCAGCTGAACTCGCAGTGGACGGACGCCTTCTCGACCGAACTGCGGATCGGCTACAAGGAAACCGAGACCAACCAGCTTCCGGTCGGCGGCCTGTCCGTCGGCCAGGTGACCGTGACGGTCACGGACCTGCCCGGCGTCGTCGCCGGCTCCGGTACGCCGCAGATCCAGTTCGGCGCGGACAGCTTCCGTCACGACAACTATCTGTACAGCGAGAACACCAACGCCGAGCTGATCGGCCGCTACAGCTGGGACGCCCATGATTTCCTGTTCGGTCTGCGGACCGAGCGCCGCGACTTCCTCAACGTTTTCGCCGCCAACTCGCTGGGCCGGTGGACCTTCTCCAGCTTCGCCAACTTCCAGGCCGGTACGGCCTCAGGCCTGTTCCTCCGGGGTGCCGTTGATCCCAACGGCGGCACGGTCCCCGCGACATTCGGCACCGCTCGCGATGGCGCGGTCGAGTTCGGCTACGATCTGAACTCGCTGTATGCTGAGGACACCTGGCAGGTGATGAACGACCTGCGCGTCTCTTACGGCCTGCGCTACGACTGGTTCGCCATGGACGACCAGCCGACCGTCAACCCCGGTTTCGCCACCCGCAACGGCTTTGCCAACACGGCCAACCTCGACGGTCGTGACCTGTTCATGCCGCGCTTCGGCTTCAACTGGACTCCGGGTGACTGGACGATCTCGGGCGGTATCGGCCGGTTCTCGGCGATCGGCACCAATGTGCAGATCGGCAACCCGTTCGGCAACGACGGCGCGCGGTTCACCAATGCGGTCTGCACCGGCCCGCTGACCGGGATCACCGACCTGTCGGTGGTGCCCGCCAGCGGCAACTGCACCTTCACCCCGGGCAACGGCAGCGTCGTGGCTCTGGATCCGAACTTCGAAATCCCCAGCGCCTGGAAGTACAACCTGACGGTCGCCCACGACTTCCGACTGCCGCTGATCGAGGACTTCCGCCTCCAGGCCGACATCCTCTACAACGACTTCGAAAATGCCCTCTATTATACGGACCTGCTGGCCACCCAGATCGGCACGGCTCCGGACGGTCGTCCCGTATATTCGCACCCGGCCGGCCCGGTCGAGTTCGACCTGCTGCTGACCAACCTGGACAAGGGCGGCTCTTCGTTCTCGACCGCCATCTCGGCGCTGAAGGAATGGGACGACGGCCTGTTCCGCGGCTTGGATGTCCGGGCCATCTACACCTACACGGAAGCCGAAGACGGCAACCCGATGACCAGCTCGCAGCCGGACTCGTCCTACGTCCGCTTCGCCTCGACGGACCACAACAATCCGGCTCTGGCGACTTCGGACTATGAAATCCGTCACCGCTTCTCGGTCAACGCCCACTGGGCCCGCGACCTGTTCGGCGACAACGAGACCTCGGTGAACCTGTTCGTTCAGCGCCGGTCGGGCCTGCCCTTCTCGTTCGTCTATCACAGCAGCCGCACGGGCAACTACGACAACGACTTCGGCAACGCCGTGCCGCAGTCCTATTCGGGCGCCTTGGGTCAGAGCAACCATCTGTTCTACGTGCCGCAAGCGGACGCCAACGGCCTGGTTACCACGACCAGCGACCCGCGGATCACCTACACCGGCATCAACATGGCGGACTTCAACGCCTTCCTGCAGAACACCGGCCTGATCAAATACGCCGGCTCGGCCGCACCGCGGAACGCCTTCCGTTCGGCGGCTGTGACCACCGCGGACATTCGCCTGTCCCAGGAAGTGTCGGTGCCGTTCGTTCCGACCGGCAAGATCAAGCTGTATATGGATATCGAGAACTTCGGTAACCTGATCAACGACCGTTGGGGCGCGATCGAGCAGTATCCGTTCTACCGCGGCGTCGGCACGGTCGTGCTTCAGTGCCAGGTCGGAGGCCTTCCGGGCTCCTGCGCGGCTCCTGGCGCGGTGTTCAACTACTCCCAGCTGCAGACGCCGAACCTCGCTCTCGGTGCCCAGCCGGACGCCTCGCTGGCCGGCGAAGCCCGCCGTCCGACCAGCCAGCTTCCGTCCTCGACCTGGCAGGTCAAGCTGGGAGCTCGCTTCGAGTTCTGATCCTGACGTCAGACGTCAAGAGAAAGGGGGCGGTCCGGCGACGGGCCGCCCTCTTGCGTTCCGGCCCCTGTTTCATCGCCCGCTGCCGCCCTCCGCGGTCGGAAACCGCGCCGGCACGTTGAAGTCGGGCGCCGCCGTGTCTATCTGGCGCGACTGTCGCCCCCTCCTGTACCAGGACACGCCCGCCCTATGATCCAGCACGTCCCCGCCGAATGGTCGCCGCACCGTGCCATGTGGGTCGGCTGGCCGAGCCATGGCGAACTGTGGGAAGAGAACCTCGAACCGGCCCGGGCCGAGGTCGAGGCCCTGGTTCGCGCGCTCGCGGGGCCGGGCCGGGAGCGGGTCCGGCTGCTGGTCGGCAAGCCAGAGGCGCTGGACGACGCCCGCGCCCGTTTCGCTGGCGTCAGCGGGGTCGAGGTGATCGACGGCCGTTTCGGCGACATCTGGCTGCGCGACACCGGCCCGATCTTCGGTGCCGGCTCGGCCCGCGCCGCCGCCTTCCGCTTCAACGGCTGGGGCGGGAAGTATGAGCTGGAGCACGACGACACCGTTGCCGCCCGGATCGGCGAGGCGTCGGGCACGCCGCTGGATCGCCACGACTTCATCCTTGAGGGCGGGGCGCTGGACCACGACGGGCAGGGGACCATCCTGACCACCCGCCAGTGCCTGCTGAACCCTAACCGCAACCCCGGCTGGACCGAGGCAAAAGCCGAGGCTGCGCTGACCGAGGCGCTGGGCACCCGCAAGGTGCTGTGGCTGGGCGACGGCCTGCTGAACGACCACACCGACGGGCACGTCGACAACCTCGCCCGCTTCGTCGCGCCTGGGGTGGTGGCCTGCCCGATCGCCTGGGGCCGGAACGATCCGAACGACGATGTCTATGACGCGGTGGCGCGGACGTTGTCCGGGATGACGGATGCGGCCGGTACGCCGTTGAAGTTGCTGCGCCTGCCGTCTCCGGGCTTCATCGGCGACGAGGATGAACGGCCGATCCCCGCCAGCCACATGAATTTCCTCATCGCCAACGGCGCCGTGATCGTCCCGACCTACGGCGACGCTCGCGCCGTTGATCTGGTCTGTCAGGGGTTGGCGACCGTCTTCCCGGAACGAGAGATCATCCCGCTGCCCTCCATCGCCATCCTGTCCGGCGGCGGGTCGTTCCACTGCATCACCCAGCAGGAGCCAGCGTGAGCCCGATCACCCTGTTCCGGCCGGTCGGCGAGGCGGAACTGCTGCTTGTCGCGGCTAGCGGCTGGCGGATATTTCCCCCACGCCTGCCCGAGCAGCCGATCTTCTATCCGGTGATGAACGCCGACTACGCCCAGCAGATCGCCCGGGACTGGAACTCCAGGCACGAGCCGTCTGGCGTCGGCCATGTCCTGGCCTTCGACCTGCCGCAAGACGTAACAGCCCGTTGGCCGGTCCAGATCGCGGGTGGCCGTGTGCACGAAGAAATGTGGGTGGCGGCCGAGGAATTGGACGCGTTCAACGATATGATCGTTGGGCAGATCCGGCGTATCGCCAGCTATCGCGAGGGTACTCGTGTGGAGGAAGCCGAATGACCCGCACCCTCTCAGTCGCCGCCCTGCAGACCTCCTATGGCGAGGACCTGCAGTCCAATATCGACAAGACCATCGACCTGATCCGCGAGGCCGCCGGCAAGGGCGCCCAGGTCATCCTGCCGTCCGAGCTGTTCCAGGGGCCGTATTTCTGCGTCTCGCAAGAGGAGAAGTGGTTCGCCACCGCCCATCCGTGGCGCGAACACCCCTGCGTGACGGCCCTGCAGCCCGTGGCGGCTGAGCTCGGCGTCGCTATCCCAGTTTCGATCTTCGAGCGCGAGGGGCCGCACTATTTCAACTCCATGGTCATGCTGGACGCCGACGGCTCGGCCATGGGCGTCTATCGCAAGAGCCACATCCCCGACGGCCCCGGCTATCAGGAGAAATACTATTTCCGGCCCGGCGACACCGGCTTCAAGGTCTGGAACACCCGCCACGGTCGCGTCGGCGTCGGTATCTGCTGGGACCAGTGGTACCCTGAAACCGCCCGCGCCATGATGCTGCAGGGGGCCGAGGTGCTGTTCTATCCGACCGCCATCGGGTCCGAGCCCCACGACAAGGAGCTGGACACCGCCGAACCGTGGCGGCGGGCCATGCAGGGTCATGCCGTGTCCAACGTTGTCCCGGTCGTCGGTGCCAACCGGATCGGCCATGAGCACGTCAACGCGGCCGGACAGGTCTTCTATGGCTCATCCTTCATCGCCGATCATCGCGGCGACCTGGTCGAGAGCCTCGGTCGGGACGAGGAGGGTGTTCTCGTCCACAGCTTCGACCTCGACTACATCGACCGGCACCGCGCCGCCTGGGGTTTCTTCCGTGACCGCCGCACGGACCTCTACGGATCGCTGGTCAACCCGCGTCCGGCCTGAGGCCAAGGGCCCGGCGCTCGGCGGCGCATCCTGCATTGGTCAGCCCCTCCGCCCGGGCGGCGATGATCTCGGCGCGGGCGGCCTCAAGATCGGCGTGGAAGTCCGGCGCGGACGCCGCCTGTTCATAGACCGCCTGCCCCAGCCGCTGTCCGTCCTCCGCGTCGGAGGGCCAGTTCATGGCACAGACAGCGCGGCTTTGTCCGATCTCACGGCCCATGGCGCGGGCGGCGTCGGCCCGGTCCGGTGCCAGCGCGGCGAACAGCTCGCCATAGGCCGCCCCCGCCAAGGCACCGGCCGCCGGCCAGGCGGGTCCCTCCCGCATGGGGCGGGTCAGGCGCTGGCAGGGCCGCCGCGACGGGTCGACGGCGATCGGGCGCGGGCGCGAACGCAGGGCCGCCAGCTGCGCGGTCAGGGTTTCAGTGTCGGTCAGCAGCCGCCCCATGACCCGGGTGAGGGCAGGGCGGGGCCGCGCCGCCAGCCGGGTGCCGATAACGCAATCGAAATGCTGGGCGGCCTCGGGCGGGCGGAGTTCGGCATGGGCGATGGCCAGCCACCAGCGGTCCGTATCCTCGAAACTCCGCAGCGCCTCCGACGCCGCGACATCTCCGGCATCCCGCCAGGTCCCCGCACCGGCGGCGAGGGCGTCAAGCTGACCGGGCTCGAGATAGCCCCGGGCGGGAGTGAGGAAGGTCGGCGCGGCCGTGCCGGCGCAGCCCGCCAGAAGGGCGCAGGCGGCCAGTGCGGCCGCCCGGGTCACTGGCCGGCGGTCCAGCTCAGCTGGACGCTGGTGGGTTCGCCCTCGATGCGGGTGGCGATGACGCTGAGCAGCTGGCCGCGACCGTCCGCGCCGTCACCGGCGTTATAGGCCTGGGTGTCGCCGTTGCTCATGGTGTTGATCGGCTTCAGCCCGGCCGCTTCGGCCCGCTGGCGGTAGAAGGACACCACGGCTTCGGGGCTGGCGTCGGTGGTGAATTCGGCGATGCCGCCGGGTCCCGCGGGTCCCTGGGCGGTGGTCGCGGGTCCCTTGGGGGTCCCGCCCGGATAGATGACGGCGAAGACGGGGGCACCCGACGCAGCGGGGACAGCGGCCCCACGGGCCGGAGAGGCGTCGGCGGGCGGCGCTTTGGCGACCGTAGCAGTCGCTTCTGTGACGGCGTCGCCGGCCACCTCGGCGGCCGGCTCCCGTTCGCCGCAACCGGCAAGAGCCAGAGCCCCGAGAAGGGCGGTGGCTGCAAGACTGCGCTTCATTCCGTGTTCGCCCCTGAAACAGACTGTGTTCGTTGGTCTCACCGTGGCGCAAGCCTGCGGCGGCGGCAAGGCGGCTTCATGCCCCGACGGAGGCGCGGAATGACGCAAGCATCAGCCGGTGGCGGCGTCGGCGCCGTCGCCCACGCCGGGCTTGCCCTGTGCGGGTTTGTCGGACGAGCCGCCGCGGTCGTCTCCGGTGTTGTTGACCGACTGTGCGGGGTCAGATCCGGCGCGCGGCTTCGGCGACGCGGACTTCATGCCCTCGCTGGCCAGGCTCTCGTTGATCACGTCCTGGTCAGGGTCGATTTCGGAGCCGGTGGCCGCACCACCCTGCAGGGAGCCGGCGCGGGTGTCCGAACCCATGCCGCTACCGGACAGGGCCTCGGTCAGCGCGTCCGGCGTGCGGCCCAGATCGGGCTTTTCGCCCATGTCATCGGCCTCGCGGGCATCCTCGGTCTGTTGGGGCGGGCTTTGCTGGGTCATGGCGAACTCCTTCGCCGAACTAAGCGAACCGGCACGGGCGCGGTTCCCGAAGTGCGGCCGTCGGTCCGGACAGCGAAAAGGGCCGGAATTCGCATCCCGGCCCTTCCAGTTTCGTCCCGCCGTGCGTCGGCGGCCTATTTGCCGAACAGCTTGTTCCAGCGGCGCTTGTCGCGGTTCTTCCACGCCCCGCGGTGATAGGCGTCCGAGCCGATCAACGGCACCACCGTGGTGGCCTCGGCGAAGACCATCTGCTCGTGCGTGGTCTGCACCTTGCCCCACGAGGCCGCTTCCTTGAGCGTCGAGGATGAACAGGCCCCGTCGCGCACGTCGGCGACCGTGATCTGGACCGCATAGCGGTGCATCTCGGCCTCGACGCCGAGGATCTCGGCGCAGACGACGGTGTCCTGGGCAAAGTTCTTGGGCACGCCGCCGCCGACCATGAACAGGCCGGTCACGCCCGCCGCGATCTTGACGTCGGTCAGTTCGCGGAAGTCCGCCACGGCGTCGATCATCAGATAGGGCTTGCCCGCGGCGATCCGCTCCTTCTGGTGCTTGACCAGACCGAAGCCCGCCGACGAGTCAACGAAGGCCGGGCAGAAGATCGGCACGCCCTCTTCAAAGGCGGTCTGGATCAGCGAGCCGGGCTTCTTCGCATTGCCCTCGCTCAGCCATTTGCCCATCTCCCAGATGAACTCGCGCGAGGAATAGCCGCGCGGCTCCAGCCGGTTGCAGATCTCGAGTATGGTGTGGTCGCAGGCCTGGAGCTCTTCCTCGTCGATATAGGTGTCGTAGATCCGGTCGATGTAATTCTCGCGCAGGACGTTGTCGTCCACCTCGCCCGCGGCCTGGTAGTGTTTGAAGCCGAGGGCCTCGAAGAAATCCATGTCGACGATCGAGGCGCCGGTGGCGACCACGGCGTCGATCATGCCGAACTTCACCATGTCGCGGTACACATGCATGCAGCCGCCGGCCGAGGTCGAGCCGGCCAGGATCAGCCACGGGGAACAGTCGGCATCCTCGATGGCCATGGAAAAGATGTCTGCGGCGCGGGCCGTGTCGCGCGACGAGAAACTCATCTTGCGCATGGCGTCGACGATCGGGCGCGCGTCGAAACTGGTGATGTCGATATGCTCCACCGTATTCTGGAGCAGCTGGGCCTTCTGGTTGGTCTGAACGGGAGCGTTCATTGCAAGGGTTTCCCTTTGATTTGAGCGCCCGTCGTCAAAGAAAACAGCGGCCCGGACGGAGCGACGGGCCGCTGCTGATTACAA
>JBBQOK010000094.1:0-10081 GCA_038330765.1 Caulobacterales bacterium
GGCTCGATGGATGCCCATGTGAAGATGTGCGAGGAGCTGTTCTCGGCCGCCAGGACCGAGTTCAAACATCTGGAATTCTTCTACTTCCACAACTGCCTCTACGAAGGCGTGTGGAAGGACAACCGGCGTCGGCACGAGCAGAAAATCCCGACCTGGGAGGTGCTGAACAAATACCCCGGCGACTGGCGCGCCATCTTCGTCGGCGACGCCACCATGAGCCCCTATGAGGTGACCATGCCCGGCGGCTCGGTCGAGCACTGGAACGAGGAGGCGGGGGCCGTCTGGATGAAGCGGGCGACGCAGCAGTGGGACAAGGTCGCCTGGCTGAACCCCTCGCCTGAGCGATACTGGAGCTATTCGGCCTCGGTCGGGATGGTGCGCGAGCTGGTCGATGAGCGGATGTATCCGCTGACGCTGGAGGGACTGGAGAAGGCGATGCGGGCGCTGGCCAAATAGGCTAGGCTGGGGACCTTCCAGGAGGGTCAGCCATGCTCGCCATCGTCTTCGCCGTCATCCTGCAGCAGGCCGCACCGGGCGCGGTGGTCTGGGCGGATCCTGCCGTCGCTCCGCCGGTCATTCAGACCGAGCCCGTCCCGGTCATTCCCGAGTCTGCCCGGGCTGATCCCCATGGCTACGAACGGGCCGAGTGCAGCCCACTGATCCGCAGCGCTTCAGAGACCATGGAGGCCTGTCAGGCGCGGGTACGGACCGCGCTGGCGGCCAATCTGGGTGCCGCCCTGCCGCCCGGCCTGGCACCATCCGGCGCGACCGGCGACGACTGCCGCCAGGAAGCGGCGGGGGATCGCTATGCCCTGCAATGCGGAACGCCGTCGCGGCCAGACCGGCCCACGACAGCGCTGGCGGAGCAGACCTGCGAGACCCGGCCACAGCCCCGACCGCAAGGCGGGGTGGCGTGGACAGAGACGTGCCGGCCCGCCGACGGCCGCGCGCCGACGCAGGAGGGTCTGAAAATCCGGCTCGGCGGCAACGACTGACCGGCCGCGCCAAAACCGCCCGATACCGAACCTTCTGCTGTTGATATTGCGACTGCTTCTCATTATAGCGAGTCACCTTCGTCGCAATGAGAACAGTCCGCCATGCGTTCCCGCCTTCTGTA
Source organism: Caulobacterales bacterium (assembly GCA_038330765.1). Taxonomy (GTDB): domain Bacteria; phylum Pseudomonadota; class Alphaproteobacteria; order Caulobacterales; family Caulobacteraceae; genus Brevundimonas. Next base: position 1,118 of record JBBQOK010000094.1, read on the forward strand.
TTCCGCTCTGATCCTGTCCCTTCCGGGTGTCGCCGTCGCCCAGGAGGCCGATACGAGGCTCGGCGAGATCCTCGTCACGGGCGAAGCCCGCGGCTATGTCGCCGTCAATTCCGTGACCGCGACCAAGACGGACACGCCCCTGCTCGACGTTCCGCAAAGCGTCACCGTCGTCACCCGCCAGCAGCTGGACGATCAGGCGCTGTACAGCCTGGGCGAGGTGCTGCGCTATGTCCCCGGCGTCACGGTCGGCCAGGGCGAGGGCAACCGCGACCAGATCACCCTGCGCGGCCAGAACACCACGGCGGACTTCTTCCTCGACGGGGTGCGCGACGACACCCAGTACTATCGCGGCCTCTACAATCTGGAGCGGGTCGAAGTTCTGAAGGGGCCGTATGCCCTGATCTTCGGCCGGGGCGGCGGCGGCGGCATCGTCAACCGGGTCCAGAAGACGCCCGGCACCAGCGGTGCCTTCGCAGGCGGACGGGCCAGCACGAACAGCTTCGGGGCCTGGGATCTGTCGGCGGATGTGAACGTGCCGCTGAGCGACAGGGCGGCGCTTCGCGTCAACGCCGTCTACGAACACCTGGAGAACCATCGCGATTTCTATGAGGGCGAGCGCTATGCGGTGAACCCCTATGTCGCCATGGATTTCGGGGCCGGCTGGAAGGCGGGGGTTTCGTACGAATACGTCAATGACGACCGCGTCAGCGACCGCGGTGTGCCCTCTCTCGGCGGCGCGCCGATCAGCGGCTATCGCGACCAGTTCTTCGGGGTTCCGGGCGTCAATCGCACGACACTGGAAGCCCATCTGGTGAAGGCGCGCATCGACGGGCTTCTGGCCCACAACCTGGAATTCTCGACCACCGTCCTCTTAGGCGACTACGACAAGGTCTACACCAACGTCTACGCCAACGGCCCGGCGACGGCGCAGGCCGGCACGGTTCCGTTGGGTGCCTACACCGACCCCACGACGCGCCAGAATCTGTTGCTGCAGAGCAATCTGGTCTGGGACCTGACCACCGGCACGGTCGGCCACAAGATCCTGTTCGGTTTCGAATACGGTGACCAGGACTCGACCAACCAGCGCCGCAACGGGGTGTTGTCGAACGCGACTTTCAACCTGGCCAATCCCGTGTTTCCGACGGTCGCCTTTCCGGCCCTGAACCGGGACACGAGGTCGACCGTAAAGTCCGTGTCAGCCTATGTTCAGGACCAGATCAGCCTGGGAGACCGGTTCGATATCGTCGCGGGCCTGCGCTTCGACCGCTTCGACATCGAAGGCGTCGATCTGCAGCCCAATCCCGACCGGCCGTTTGCGCGGGTCGATGAAAAGATCTCGCCGCGCCTCGGCGTTATCTTCAAGCCCCGGGAAAGCCTCTCGATCTATGGCAGCTTCAGCCAGTCCTTCCTGCCACGCTCGGGCGACCAGTTCCTGACCCTGTCGACCACCCAGCAGAACCTGGAGCCGGAGAAATTCACCAATCACGAGGTGGGGGTGAAGTGGGATGTCCGTCCGAACCTGAACCTCACCGCCGCGGTGTTCCAGCTGGATCGCACCAACGCCACGACGCCCGACCCGGCCAATCCCACGACGACGATCAACGTCGGTGAGACCCGCACACAGGGGATCGAACTGGCCGCGACCGGCCGGATACGCCCGAACTGGCAGATCGCCGCCGGCTATGCGTACCAGGATGCGGCGCTGAAGGGGAATGACACTGTCCGTCTCGCCCAGGTACCGGAACACCAGTTCAGTCTTTGGAACCGTTACGACGTCACGGATCGGCTGGGCTTCGGTCTCGGCGTGATTCACCAGGCCAGCCAGTATGCGGCGATCCGCACAACGGCGGCGACCACCCGTCTGCCGGCGTTCACCCGCGTCGACGCCGCGGTCTTCTACGAGCTCAGCGACACCCTTGAGCTGCAGGTCAACGTGGAAAATCTGTTCGACGAGACCTGGTTCCCGGACGCCCACAACAACAACAATATCTCGACGGGCGCGCCGCTGAACGGCCGCATCACGCTCAGCACCCGCTTCTAGGTTCGGTCGACACGAAAACGCCGTCCGCGATGCGGACGGCGTCATGGCTTCGGTCGCGAGCGGGCCTAGTGGCGCTTGTCGTCGCGCAGCGCGTCCTTCACACCGCCGACGGTGTTCTGGACCTTGCCTTCGACCTGCTCGGCGCGGCCATCGGCCTTCAGCTTTTAGTCGCCGGTCACCTTGCCGGCGGCTTCCTTGATGTTGCCGCTCATATTCTTGGCGGCACCTTCGACTCGATCATGATCGGCCATGGAAATCTCTCCTGATCAAACGCCGCCGGGAGTGGCGGCACCTCGACAGAAATAGCGGTCGTAAGCGGGAGCCGTTCCGTATGGCAAAGCTCGGTCAGCCGTGGCGTCGCAGCCACGCGGCCACCGCCCACGCATGGGCGTCGTGGCGCAGTTCGTTCAGGGCCGTATGGGGATGCAGCCAGATCAGTTCGTGGTCGGACTCGACCTTGGCGGACGGATCGAGCGAGACCCGTTCGGCGATCCAGAAACCGCCAGTGTTGTTGATCGGTTCGCGCGTGGACTTGCGGAAGAACTGGGCGGCCTCAGCGATGCGGGCCAGGGGGCGGACGGTAAGGCCCGTCTCCTCGACGAACTCGCGGATCAAGGCCTGTTCCTCGGTCTCGTCGCCGTCCACGGCACCGCCGGGCAGGTCGTAATAGCTGCCCTCCCCGCGATCGACGCGGACGCAAGCCAGTTTGCCCTCATGGAAAACGAGGCCGAAGGCGGTGGGGCGGACGGCATAGTCCAGCCCCGGCTCCGCGACGCCGAACTGCAGCGCGGCACCCATGTCAGAGATCGAAGGCAAGGCGGGCGCGGACGCCCTGGTGGGCGGGGTCGAAATCGACCTTCGAACGCAGGCCGGAGGCCATGGCCGAGATGATCTTGGTGCCCAGGCCGGTGCCCTTGGGCACGCTGTCGCCGAGACCGGGTCCGTCGTCCTCGACGATCAGCAGGGCGCGGCCAGCGCTGGCCGGCTCGAGGATGATGCGGATGTCGCCCGCCTGCCCCGGCCCGTAGGCGTATTTGACGGCGTTGGTGACGAGTTCGGTGACGATGACGCCGAGCGACACGGCCTGATCGGTTGATGCCCTGACAGGCCGGGCCGTCAGGATCAGGGTCGGGGAGTCGGGGCCGGGGCCCAACGACTTGCCGAGCTCGCCGATCAGGCCCTCGAGGTATTCGTCCAGCGCCACGGACGACATGTCGCCCGAGGTGTAGAGCCGCCGGTGCACATGGGCCACGGCCTCGATCCGGGCCTGGGCCTCGCGCAAGGCGGAACGGGCCCCTTCGTCGGCCAGGTGGCGCAACTGCAGCGACATGAAGCTGGACACCAGCTGCAGCGAATTGCCGACGCGGTGGTTGACCTCGCGCAGCATGGCTTCGGCGCGGTCCCGGGCGAGGCGGACCTGTTCATGGGCCTCATCGTTCTCGCGCTGGAGCCGGCGGCGTGAGACGGCCTCCTCCAGCGCGTTGTGCAACAGGGCGGTGAAGTCGGCCGAAACATCCTTGATGACGTAGTCAGCGGCCCCGGCGCGCAGGGCGGCGACGGCGATGCGGCCCTCCTGGGCCCCGGTGACATAGACGACCGGCGGCGGGGACTCGAGCGCGATGATCTCGGGCAGAACCTCGAGGCCCTCGCGGCCCGGCATGTAGTGGTCCAGGGCGACGACGTCGAAATCGCCGGCGCGGGCGCGCAGGATCTCGAGCCCGGCGTCGCCGTCGGATGCGCAGGTGACGGCGTAGCCGTGGCGCCCCAGCTCCTTTTCGACGAGGCGCGACAGGCCGCCGTCGTCGTCGATGTAGAGCAGGCGAATGACCTGTCCTGCGTTGTCCAAGGGGTCAGTCGATGTCCGGGGCCTGCATCACCGACAGGAACAGGCCCAGCTGGCGGATGGCACCGGCGAAGCTTTCATAGTCCACGGGTTTGGTGATGTAGACGTTGCAGCCGAGATCGTAGCAGCGCTGGATCTCGGTCTTGTCGTCGGTGGTGGTCAAGACCACGACCGGCGCGCGCTTCAGGCGATCGTCGCTCTTGACCCGGGCCAGGATGTCGGTGCCCGACATGTCCGGCAGGTTCAGGTCCAGCAGGATCAGCATCGGCCCGTTCAGCCGCACCTCCTCGCCGAACAGATAGTCGAGGGCCGAGGCACCGTCGTCGAAATGGACGATCTCGTTGGCGATGTTGGCGCGGCGAATGTTCTTCTCGATCAGCCGGGCGTGGCCGTGGTCGTCCTCGATCATCACGATCCTGACTGCACTGCTCATGCGATTTCTCCGGCGTCGTCGAGGATCAAGCGTGTGGGGAATTTGAGCACGAATGTCGATCCTTTTCCAAGCTCTGACTCCACGCTGATCTCTCCACCGAGGCGGCGAACGCTGTTGCGCACGAAGGCCAGGCCGAGGCCCTCGCCCGGCCGGTCCTGACGCCCGGAGCGACGGAACAGTTCGAAGATGCGCTCGTGGTCCCGGTCCGAAACGCCCCGGCCGTTGTCGGCGATGCGGTAGACGATCCAGCCGTCTGCCTCCTCGACGCCCGAAACGACGATGCGGCCCGGTCGGGACGAGTCGAGGTATTTGACGGCGTTGTCGACCAGGTTGCCGATGATCTGTTCCATCGACAGCCGGTCGCTTTCGATGCGCGGCAGCGGCTGGACGACGATCTCGGCCCCGGCGGTCCCGGTCTGGTGGCGGACGCTGTCGGCGATGCCCTGCGCCATGGCGGTCATGTCGAGCAGCTCGGGCAGGAGGGCACGGCGGCCTTCACGCGACAGTTTGAGGATGGCGTTGATCAGCCGGTCCATCTTCTCGGTCGAGGCGCGGATGAAGCCGATGGCCTCGGGCATGTCCTCCCGCACGGCGACCAGGGCTCCCTGCTCGACCAGCCTCGGCGTCTTGCTCTCGACGGCGCTCATCTGGGCGTCGACGGTCCGGCCGGCCTGCTCAAGCTCGGAGGTGTAGCCCATGATGTTGACCAGTGGCGCGCGCAGGTCGTGGCTGACGATGTAGGCGAACCGCTGGATCTCGTCATTGGCGCGGGTCAGCTGGGCGGTTCGGTCGCGGACCTGGTTCTCCAGCCCGGCGTTGAGGCGGTCGAGGGTGTCGCGAGCCGTCTGGATCTCGCCGACGTAGCGGCGGACAAGCCACATGATGATGCCCGCCAGAAGCAGGACCAGCAGGCCTGCGAAGGTGTTGGCCCACAGGGTCAGGGTCGAGCCGCGCTCGGTCTGGCGGGTGCGCGAGATCAGGCGTTGGTTCTCGATCTCGTCGATTACGGTGACCTCGGCGCGAAGGTCGTCCATCAACGCCTTGCCGCGCCCGCCGCGCACCTGCTCAATGGCTTGGGTACCGCGGCCAGAACGAGACATGTCGACCGTCCGCTCCAGCTCGGCCACCTTTTCGCGCGCCAGCTCGGTCATGGTCCGGACGTGTGGCTCCAGCACCGGATCGCCGGCACCGAGCCGCTCGAGCTCCTGCATCTGGTCGGACACCCCGACGATGGCTCCAGTGTAGGGTGCGAGGAAGTCGGCGCGACCGGTCAGCAGATAGCCCCTCTGGCCGGTCTCCGCGTCGAGCATCGACAGCAGCAGGGTGCGGGCGGCGCGCCGGGTCTGCTGCGAGCGCTCGACCTGGTCGTTGAAGGCCGCGGTGCGCTGGATCATGACGAAAGTCGCCACATTGACCGCCAGCATCAGCACGATCGCACCGGCCAGCAAGGCCACCACCGACCTTCCGAGGCTGGGGGTCCGGGCGAAACGTACAATCGCGGACAGGGACGGGCGAACAGCCGGAATCATCGGGAGCGAGCATTAGCGGCGTGATTCGACCTGTCCAGTCGCGTGGTGGGTGAAACCGTCACGCTCTTGCTGTTTTAGGGTAAAGATCATCCTCTGAGGGTGGAGTGAAGCTATGGTTTGGTGGTGGTGGGTCGCGCCGGCGTTGGTCGGACTGATCGGATTGGTCCTGTTGTTCAGGGGCCTCGGTGCCGTGTTCAAGGGCAGGGTGTTCAGCGGACTGCTGGGCGGAGCTGGGGGCGCGGCCTTCCTGGCGGCGGCGATGATCGCGGCCTTGTTGGGGCTGGACATCCAGACCTACGCCCGCCTGACCAACGAACGGCCGGTGGCCACGATCACTACCCGCCAGCTGGGCCCCCAGTATTTCGAGGCCACGGTGATGCAGCCCGACCGGGGCGAGAACGCGCCGGCGCTGAGCAACCTGTACCCGCTGCACGGCGACGAATGGCGGATCGAGGCCCAGGTGCTGAAGTGGAAGCCGTGGGCCAATGTGTTGGGCCTTGATACGCAATACCGGCTGGACCGGCTGTCGGGCCGCTACCAATCGATCGAGCGGGAGATCAACGCGACGCGCAGCGTGCATCCGCTGGCCGGCGGCGATACGGGACCGGAATGGATGCCGTGGAAGGTCAGCGCCTGGGAAACGGCGCGCAAATACCGGAAATACGTCGACGCGGTCGACACCCTGTACGGCGGCGGGGCCTATATGCCGATGGCCGACGGAGCCAGCTATGAGGTCTGGATCACCCAGTCCGGACTGGTGGCGCGGCCGGCCAATGACGCGGCCCGGGCCGCGTCGGCGGGCGGTTGGACGGGCGTAGACTAGACGGCCCGGGGCCCCTCCGGCGCGCCGCACTCGCCCGTAACGAGAAAGCGTCACTGTGCCCCGATTGTGCGTAGCGCGGCGATTAGCATTTGTGTAACCTTGTTTTCCAGTGAAGCTTGTTCAGTGGGATTGACCAAAGGCGTCGTTCGGGACCGGGGGTTGCGGACGTCGTCATCGTGCGCCCGATCGCCGGTTGCAGGCGATGTGGGCAGGAGTTGACGCCATGCCCGCACCGACCCTGACCGGCTTCGCGCCGACGATCACGTTGGCGGAGAACACCGTCAACGCCACGCCGCAACTGCTGGACGCCGATGTGGTGTTCACCGACCCGGACGATGATTTCGACGGCGGCACCCTGACCCTGCGGGGCCTGCTGGCCGAGGACCGGGCCTCGGTGCGGAACGAGGGGACGGGCGCGGGCCAGATCGGGCTGTCGGGGGCGAACGTGACCTTCGGCGGCGTGATCATCGGCACGCTGGCGGGCGGGGTCGGCGGGACGTTGACCATCACCTTCAACGCGGCGGCGACCTCGGCGGCCATCGACGCCCTGATCCAGAACCTGACCTATGCCAATGTCTCTGACACGCCGACGGCGTCGCGCGATCTGGTGCTGAACGTCACCGATGCGGCGGGCGGCGACCTGGGCACCTTGGCGGGAACGCAGACTTTTGCCGCCGCGACCGGGGCGGCCAATCCGTTCAACGGCATAAACGTGGGCAGCTACAGTGCCCCGATCTTCGTGGACCTGGACGGCGACGGCGACCTGGACCTGGTGGTGGGCGAATTCTTCGGCACGCTGCGGGTGTTCCGCAACGGCACCGACGGCGCGGCGGGGGTCTTCACCCAACTGACCGGCGCGGACAATCCGTTCGACGGCATCGATGTAGGCTACAGAAGCGCCCCGGCCTTCGTGGACCTGGACGGCGACGGCGACCTGGACCTGGTGGTGGGTGAAGGCAGCGTCATTCTGAATGTGTTCCGCAACGGCACCGACGGTACGGCGGGGGCCTTCACCCAACTGAACGGCGCGGACAATCCGTTCGACGGCATCGATGTGGGCTATTCAAGTTCCCCGACCTTCGCCGACCTGGACGGCGACGGCGACCTGGACCTGGTGTCGGGCGAGTACTTCGGCACGCTGCGGGTATTCAGCAACGGCAGCGCGACCGCGTCCGGCGCCTTCGTCGAGCTGACCGGTGCCGCCAACCCCTTCGTCGGCATCGACGTGGGGTTCCGTGCCAGCCCGAGCTTCGTGGACCTGGACGGCGACGGCGACCTGGACGCGGTGGTGGGTGAACGCGACGGCACGCTGTCGACGCTCGCCAACACCCCCGCGCGCGGTCAGGCGATCACGGTCAGCGTGACCGCGCAGAACGACGCGCCGACGTTGACGGGCGACCTCGCGGCGACGGTGGCGGAGGGAGCGGCGTACACGCTGAACACCGACGACCTGGGCTTCACCGACCCCGACGACACGGCCGCAGGGGTGACCTTCACCGTCTCATCGCAGACCAATGGCGTAGTCCGGGTGGACGGCGTCGTGCAGGCGAGCTTCACCGGCGCGCAACTCGCCGCCGGTCAGGTCGACTTCCTGCACGACGGCTCGGAAACCACGACCGCCGGTTTCGAGGTCTCGGTCGAGGACGGCGACGAGGACGCCTCCATCCCGACGGCCCAGGCGTTCGCCTTCACCGTCACGCCGGTCAACGACGCCCCGACCCTGACCGGCTTCGCGTCATCGGTGACCTTCGCCGAAAACACGGTCAACGCCACGCCGCAACTGCTCGACGCCGACGTGGTGTTCGCCGACGTGGAAGGCAATCTCGACGGCGGCACCCTGATCCTGTCGGGCCTGCTGGCCGAGGACCGGGCGAGCGTGCGCAACGAGGGTTCGGGCGTGGGCCAGATCGGCCTATCGGGGTCGAACGTGACCTTCGGCGGCGTGATCATCGGCACCCTGGCGGGCGGGGTCGGCGGGACGTTGACCATCACCTTCAACGCGGCGGCGACCTCGGCGGCCATCGACGCCCTGATCCAGAACCTGACCTATGCCAATGTCTCGAACACGCCGACGGCGACGCGCGATCTGGTGCTGAACGTCACCGACGCGGCGGGCGGGGACCGGGGCGGCGCCACCAGCTTCACCGCCGCGACCGGCGCGGCCAATCCGTTCAACGGCATCGATGTGGGCTTCAGCAGCACCCCGACCTTCGCCGACCTGGACGGCGACGGCGACCTGGACCTGGTGGTGGGTGAATTCGACGGCATTCTGAATGTGTTCCGCAACGGCACCGA
>JBBQOK010000095.1:0-9963 GCA_038330765.1 Caulobacterales bacterium
CGCGCCGGTGCGTTTCGCCCGCTTGAGGACCGAGGTGAACATGACGTCGGGGGTGAAGCCGGCCCCGGCGATCAGTTCGCCGCCGCGCCGGGCCTGGGTCTCGCCTTCGGAAGTGAGATCCACATCGACCCAGCCGGTGAAACGGTTCTCGAGGTTCCATTGGCTCTGGCCGTGGCGCAGCAGGATCAGGCGAGGCATTCAGGTCTCCGTCGGGCGTCGGACCGGGGTAGGCCCGGCTATGGAACCGGTCAAGGTTGGCCGGGCCTGTCGCCAACGCCGCACCCAAACCGGCGTTCCCGCGTTGTTGTGACCCTCTGGCGGCCTGTCTATACCGGGGCCGCCCAAGCTCAGGACCCGATCATGATCAAGCCCCGCCAGGACCTTCGCCCCAACACGGCCGAGTATGAGACCGTGCCGCTGGTGAAGCCGACGGGCTTCCGCGAATACGACGCCCGCTGGATCCTGGAAAAGGAGATCAACCTGCTGGGTATTCAGGCGCTGGGCCTCGGGCTGGCGACCTATGTGCACGAGATCGGCCAGCGGCCGCGGATCGTGGTGGGGCACGACTACCGCTCCTATTCGCTGAGCGTGAAACAGGCGCTGATCCTCGGTCTGCTGGAAGGCGGGATGGAGGTGCTGGACATCGGCTTGGCCCTGTCGCCGACGGCCTATTTCGCGCAGTTCGAGCTGGATGCCCCCTGCGTGGCCATGGTCACCGCCAGCCACAACGAGAACGGCTGGACCGGGGTGAAGATGGGGGCCAATCCGCCGCTGACCTTCGGCCCCGACGAGATCGGACGGCTGAAGGGCATCGTCCTGAACGGCGAGGGCGTCGGCCGCAAAGGCGGGTCGCTGACCCGGATCGAGGGCTTCCGCGAGAAATACCTGGCCGACATCGTCTCCAAGGTGAAGCTGACCCGGCCGATCCGGGTCGTGGCCGCCTGCGGCAACGGCACCGCCGGAGCCTTCGCCCCCGAGGCCCTGCGTCGGATGGGGGCCGAAGTGATCGAGATGGACACCGAGCTCGACTACAATTTCCCCAAATACAATCCGAACCCCGAAGACCACGCCATGCTGATGCAGATGGCGGCCAAGGTGCGCGAGACGGGTGCCGATCTGGCCCTGGGCTTTGACGGCGACGGCGACCGTTGCGGCGTGGTGGACAATACCGGCGAGGAGATTTTCGCCGACAAGATCGGATTGATGCTGGGCCGCGACCTGAGCGCCCTGCACCCCAACGCCACCTTCGTCGTCGATGTGAAATCGACCGGCCTGTACAAGACCGACGAGGTGCTGAAGGCCAATGGCGCGACCACCGTCTACTGGAAGACGGGGCACAGCTATATCAAGCGCAAGACGGCGGAGCTGGGCGCGCTGGCGGGCTTTGAGAAGTCCGGTCACTTCTTCTTCAGCGCGCCGCTGGGCCACGGCTATGACGACGGCATCGTCGCGGCGGGCGCAGTGCTGGCCATGCTGGATCGCAATCCGGGCAAGACGCTGAGCCAGCTCAAGGCCGCCCTGCCGGACGCCTGGACCAGCCTGACCATGTCGCCGCATTGCGACGACGAGCTGAAATACGGGGTGCTTGAGCGGATCGTGGCCGAGTACCAGGCGCTGGCCGACGCCGGCGGCGAAATCCTGGGCCGCAAGATCGTCGAGGCGATCACGGTCAACGGAGTGCGGGTGCATCTTGAAGACGGCAGCTGGGTGCTGGTGCGCGCCTCGTCGAACAAGCCCGAACTGGTTGTCGTGGTCGAGAGCATGCGGTCGGAGGACGACATGCGCGCCCTGTTCCGCGAAGAGGTGAAGCCGAGGCTGGCGAAATACGCCGAGATTGGCGCCTACAACCAGGAAATCTGACGTCCCGGCAGTCCAGATGCAGGTGAACGGAGGCGATGTGGCCCGACCAGACCAGCGCGTTGCGATCGTCGGGGGCGGCTTCTCCGGCACCATGCTGGCCGTCCGGCTGGCCGAAACCGGCATCGCCTCGATCCTGATCGACCGGACCGGGGATTTCGGCCCCGGCGTCGCCTATTCGACCCCCTTCGACGAGCACCGGCTGAATGTGCGCTCCAACCGGATGAGCGCGGTCGAGGGCCGGACCGACGACTTCACCCGCTGGCTGGCGGCCCACCATCCCGATCACGCCGACGCCGAGGGCTTCGCGCCCCGGCGGCTGTACGGCCTCTATGTGCGGGAGCGGCTCGAGCAGGCCGAGGCCGCCCATCCGGGACGGATCGAGCGGCGGACCGGCGAAGCGGCGGCGGTCGAGGGAACAACCGTCCGGCTGGCCGACGGTGCTGTCGTCGAGGCCGGGGCGGTGGTGCTGGCCACCGGCAATCCCGCGCCGAAGACGGCCGCTTGCGACCGGGAGCGGGTGATCGCAGACCCTTGGGCGGTCGGGGCGCTGGACCGGATCGGGCCGGACGACGACGTCATCATGATCGGCTCTGGCCTGACCATGGTGGACATGATGCTGTCGCTGGCGGCGAGGGGCTGGCGCGGCCGGGCCTCCGCGGTGTCGCGGCGCGGCCTGACGCCGAGGGCGCATGGGGCCGGGCATGACGCGCCGGTTGCGCCGACGGACGACCTGCTGAGCGGTCCGGCGTCGCGGCGGCTGGCGACGGCCCGGCGGCTGGCCAGGGCGCATGGCTGGCGGCCCGTGATGGAGGGGCTGAGGCCTCTGACCGCCGACCTGTGGCAGGCGGCGGATGCGTCCACCCGGTCCCGCTGGCTGCGGCACCTGCGGCCATGGTGGGACGTGCATCGCCACCGGATTCCGGCCGACATCGCCGCGACCGTGACCGCGATACAGGCCGACGGCCGACTGTGCGTACTCGCCGGACGGGTGAACGGGATCGCCCCGGTTCACGGCGGCGTGCGGCTGGACTGGAGCCCGCGCGGCGGCGGCGAAGGCGCGCCGCTGACCGGGGCGTGGCTGGTCGATTGCACCGGGCCGGGCCATGACCCGGAGGCTGATCCTCTGACGGGGGCGCTGATCGCCTCGGGCCGGGCACGGCGGGACCCGCTGGGTCTGGGGCTCGAACTGGATACGGACGGGCGGGTGCTGGGAGCCGACGGCGCGCCCGACGACGCCCTGTTCGTGCTGGGTCCGCCCGCCCGCGCCGCTTGGTGGGAGACGGTGGCCGTGCCGGACATCCGCAAGCGGATCGAAACGCTGGTGACCGTTCTGGCCGCCTAGACCATTTTTGCTTCAGGTCGAATCAGCCTGAATCCAAAAAATGGTCCAGAATCAACGCTGGAGCGAAAATCTGAGCCGAGTTGGACTGCATCCAGCCCAACTGATTTCGCTCAGGTCAGGGCGAGCAGGTAGATCAGGCCGAGCGAGAGGCCGATCAGGGCCAGCAGCGACAGGGTCACCACGGCGGCGATGCGCAGGCCCGAGCGGGCCACCGCGCGGGCGTCGGTGCTGAGTCCGAGGGCGGCCATGGCGATCACGGTCAGGACCACTGCGGCCTCGCCCATGATCGTTAGGGCGGCAACCGGAATCAGGCCAAGGGACCGCGCGACCATCATCAGCAGGAAGCCGATCACGAACCACGGCACGAGGTGGCCCAGCGGGATGCGGCGCGCCGCCGGGGCTTCGCCTTCGGCCGTGGCGGCTCCGGCGCGGCGGCGCAGGGCCATGGCGATCGCAAGCCCGAGACAGACCGGGCCGAGCATCAGGACGCGGACCAGCTTGATCAATGTACCAGACTGGGCGGCGACGGCCCCGACCGGCAGGGTGGCGGCCAGCACCTGGGGCACGGCATAGACCGTCAGTCCGGCGAGGACGCCGTAGCGGACGTCGTTCATCTGCAGCGCCACGCCCAGCAGGGGCAGGGTCAGCACGACCAAGACGCCCAGCACGGCGGTGAAGGCGATGGCGGCCGAGACGTCCTCGGCGTCAGCGTCAATCACCGGGGCGACCGCGGCGATGGCGGAGTTGCCGCAGATGGCGTTGCCGCAGGCGATCAGGACGGCCATCCGGCGGGGCAGGCGCAGCAGCCGGCCGAGGCCGTAGCTGACGCCGATGGCGAGGACGACGACAAGGGCCGTGCCCCCCAGCAGGCCGGGGCCGATAGCCATGACGGTGGCGGCGCTGACCGAGGCCCCGAGCAGGACGACGGCGACCTCCAGCAGGGTGCGGGCGCTGAACTCGACGCCGGGGCGCAGGGCGGCGGGCGGGGTCCAGACCGAGCGGACGGCGGCACCGATCAGAATGGCCAGCACGAGGCTGTCGATCCAGCCGCGCCCGAACAACCGCAGCTCCAGCGTCTGCACGGCGACGGCGGCCACGGCGACGGCCGCGCAGGCGAGCAGGCCGGGGATCAGGGACAGGGCACCGGGAAGGCGTGCGGGAATCATGGGGTGAGACTGCGCCGGAGACGCGGCGGGTTCCATCCTTAGTGTTGTGGGCAGGTATGCATGTCCCGAGGATGACGGCGGGAGGGGAGGGCTACGGCCATTCCGCCTCAACATCTCCGTCGATGCGCCCGGCCTTTCGGGAGGCGGAACGAAGCGGCATCAGCGGCGTTGCGCGACGATGGGGGAAGTCAGGCGCTGTGATCAGCCTTGGCGGTGCAGGCCAATACATGCTTCCTTCGCCGACCAGGGCAGCCTCGCCCGGTCATGGTCGGCACGGGAACTGACGGTAGATGGCTTCGGACGAATCCCCTCCCGGCTTGGACCAGTTGCTCGGTGCGCCCGATCTCGCAGAGGCGCTTGAGGGTGATCTGTTCAAACAATTTCTGGACCAGGTGCCCTTCGCCATCGCCGTTTCGGAACTGAAGCCGACCGAACGGGTCGTCTACGCCAATATCCAGTTTCAGACCCTGACCGGGCAGGCCAACGCCAATATCCTGGGAGGGTCGTGGGAACCCCTTCTGGGCCAGGCCGTGGCACCAAACGAAAAGCGACCCCTGGGGCGGATGGTGGCTGAAGAACGCGACTTTCTGGGTTCATTCACCCTGCCCAACGGTGAGGGGATGATCACCCTCGGAGCATGGTCGAACACCATCGTGGACGACCACGGGGTGCCCGCGTTCCGACTGGTGGCCCTGGTCGAGACCGCGCCCCTTGAAGAGTCGGTGCTGGATGAGCTTCAGGCGCTGGTCCTGGAGAAGGACACCCAACTGCGGGAACTGCAGCATCGGGTGAAGAACAATCTGCAGATGATCACCGCCCTGATCCGGGTGGAGGCCCGGGGCGTCGTGGACGCTTCGACGGGGGAGGGTTTCGACCGGCTCGCCGGCAGGGTCGAGGCCCTGGGACTGCTTTACCGCTCTCTGGGAGACACGGGCACCGGAGAAGCGGTCGACCTTGGCGTCTATCTCAGCGAGATCGCATCAGCCGTCATGCGAGCCCATGCCCATGAGGGTATTCGCCTCGACCTCAAGGTGGACAGCTGGCCGGTATCGATCGACGTGGCGATGCCCGCCGGCCTGGTGGTCAACGAACTGCTGACCAATGCCTTGAAGCACGCTTTCACGGAGCGCGACGTCGGTACGATCACCCTGCACAGCACGACCAATGGCGAGGGGTGCCGCGTGGTCATCGCCGATGACGGGGTCGGCCTTCCGCAAGGCGTTTCCTGGCCCAAGAAGGGCAAGCTGTCGGATCTGATTGTGCGTTCCCTGCTGCAAAACGCGAGGGCCGAGCTCGATGTCAAATCGGCCCCAGGCCAAGGCATGCGGGTGACCATCTGTTTCGATTGTGAAAACGCGGACCCGAACTCCTGACGCGGGTTTGGACGGCGCCTTGAGCCGCGAGGGACTGGCCGGGTGCAGGCCTGTCCCCACGCGGACGCGCGTTCACGCGGCCGCTGCAGTGATCCGGGGGCGAGAATGTCAACAAAGCCGGGCGAGGACGTGGCTGTGATCCAGACTGGAACCGTCGCATGAGAGGGCCTCTCCCGTTCCTCGGGCTGCTGCTTATCGCCGCCTGCGATGGCCTGGCTGATCGACCGGCGGCCGATCCGGTCCCGGTCGCCGTCGCCGGAGCCGAAAGCTGCGTCCTGCCAGAGCGCCTGCCGGCACCCGAAATGGAGCGGGTGCGGCCCGACGAGGTGGTGGCCGGGCGGACCATCCGCCATCAACTGCTGGCCGTGACCTGGATGCCCGAGACCTGCCGGACCGGCGGCGACGGGCAGGGCGACCTGGCCTGCGACAGCGAGAACCGCTTCGGCTGGACACTGCACGGCCTGTGGCCCAACGCCGACGGCAAGCCCTATCCGCGCTTCTGCCGTCCGGCGACGCGGGTCAGCGAGGCGACGATCCGCGCCAATCTGTGCCGGACGCCGTCCGTCGATCTGGTCCAGCATGAGTGGGCGGCCCACGGGGTCTGCGGATGGGACACGCCGGAGGCCTATTTCGCGCGGTCTGCCGCCCTCTACGACGGGCTGAACAAGCCCGACCCGACCAGGCTGGCACCGGGTGCGCGCGGCCCGACCGCCGGCCAGCTGCGCGACGCCTTCGCCGCCGCCAACCCCGACCTGCCGCGGGACGCTGTCTATGTCGCCGTGGCCTCAGGCAACCGGCTGCGCGAGGTGCGGCTGTGCCACGATACGGCGTTTGAGCCTACGGCCTGTCCGGGCGGCGAGCTGGGCGCGCCGGACCGGGTGGTGCTGAAAGTGGAGCCGGTGGGGAACTAGCTTCCGGAGGCGGCCTGAGACTTGCCCCGTCCGCCCGCCACCCGTCCGCCTAACCCGCCGCCTTCACCGCCGCGACGACGTCGGCGACCACGGCCTTGACCAGCTTCGCGTCATCGCCTTCGGCCATTACGCGGATCAGCTTCTCGGTGCCAGACGGGCGGACCAGCACGCGGCCCTGACCGGCCAGCCGGGCCTCAGCCTCGGCGATAGCCGCCTTGACCCCGGCGTTCTCGAGCGGCTTGCCGGTGGTGTAGCGGACGTTTTCCAGCTTCTGCGGCACAGTCTCGAACTGTTTCGCCAGCTCGCTCATCGGGCGGCCGCTCTCGACCAGCACGGCCAGCACTTGCAGGGCCGACATCAGGCCGTCGCCGGTGGTGGCGTGGTCGCGCAGGATGATGTGGCCGGACTGTTCGCCGCCCAGATTGAAGCCGCCCTCGCGCATCCGCTCCATGACGTAGCGGTCGCCGACTTTGGTCCGCTCCAGCGTCAGGCCCGCGGCATTGAGCGCCCGCTCCAGCCCGAGGTTGGACATGACCGTGGCGACGACGCCGCCGCCGACCAGAAGGCCCCGGCGGGCCCAGTCGAGCGCGACCAGAGCCATGATCTGGTCGCCGTCGACGACCTGGCCCTTCTCGTCGCAGATAATGACCCGGTCGGCGTCGCCGTCGAGGGCGATGCCGATGTCGGCCCGATAGCGTTTGACCGCCTCGGCCAGGGTTTCCGGATAGGTCGAGCCGCAATCGGCATTGATGTTCAGGCCGTTGGGCTCGACACCCACGGCGCAGACCTCGGCTCCGAGTTCGTACAGGGTGGTCGGGGCGACCTTGTAGCCGGCCCCGTTGGCGCAATCGACGGCGATGCGCAGGCCCTGCAGGCTGAGGCCCTTGGGGAAGCTGGCCTTGGCGATCTCGACATAGCGGGCCTGGGCGTCGTCGATGCGTTTGACCCGGCCCAGGGAGTCCGGCGCGGCCAGATCGACGTCGAGCGCCTGATCCATCATCGACTCGATCTTCAACTCGACTTCATCCGACAGCTTGTATCCATCCGGGCCGAACAGCTTGATGCCGTTGTCCAGATAGGAGTTGTGCGAGGCCGAGATCATCACTCCGATGTCGGCCCGCATCGAACGGGTCATCATGGCTACGCCCGGCGTCGGCAGGGGGCCGAAAGTGCGGACGTCCATGCCGGCCGACGAAAACCCCGCCACCAGCGCCGGCTCGATCATATATCCGGACAGGCGGGTGTCCTTGCCGATCACCACCAGGTGGCGGCGGTTGTCGGAGGACATGAACAGGCGGCCGGCTGCGAGGCCCACGCGCAGGGCCACTTCCGGGGTCATCGGATGGGTGTTGGCGCGGCCGCGGATGCCGTCGGTGCCGAAATAGCGTCTCTCGCCCAAGCGTCGTCTTCCTTGCGTGGCGCGGCGCAGAAATCTTGCGAAACCGCTTTTTAGGTGCAATCGGGGCCGCCCGTCGCCTACATCGGCACCAGGCAGTCAGGGTCGGCTTAGCCCGTTACCCGCCCGCGCGCAAAGCGCGGGAATCCGGATTTCGAGGGTCTTTTCCATGTGCGGCATCATCGGCGTGACCGGGACGGGCCCGGCGGTTCCTCGTCTGATCGACAGCCTGAAGCGGCTGGAATACCGCGGCTATGACTCCGCCGGGGTGGCGGCGCTGGTCGATGGCCGCATTGAACGGCGCCGCGCCAAGGGCAAGATCCGCGAACTGGAGGCCGTGCTGGCGGCCGAACCGCTGGAATCCACAATCGGCATCGGCCACACCCGCTGGGCTACCCACGGCGCACCGACCACGACCAACGCCCATCCGCACAAGGCGGGCCGGGTGACGCTGGTCCACAACGGCATCATCGAGAATTTCGCCGAGCTGAAGGCCGAGTTGAGTGCCGAGGGCCACGCCTTCGAGAGCCAGACCGACACCGAGGTGGTGGCGCATATGCTGGACCGCGAGCTGTCGCGGGCCAACGATCCGCTGGTCGCTTTCAAGACCGTGCTGGACCGGCTGACCGGCGCCTATGCGCTGGCGGTGCTGGTCGAGGGCGAGGAGGGGCTGATCATGGGCGCGCGGCGGGGCAGCCCGCTGGTCGTCGGCTGGGGCGAGGGCGAGATGTATCTCGGCTCCGACGCGCTGGCGGTCGGACCCTTCACCCAGAAGATCTCGTATCTGGAGGAGGGCGACTACGTCAGCATCGACCGCTCGGGCGCGCGCATGTTCGACGTCAGCGGCAAGGCCGTGGACCGGCCCATCGTCCAGGTCTCGGCCTCCTCGGCCCTGGTCGAGAAGGGCGAATACCGGCACTTCATGGAGAAGGAAATCCATGAGCAGCCGGACAGCGTCCAGCACACCCTGTCGCACTACCTCGATTTCGTGAACGGCAAGGCCAAGACCGGCGCGACCGACTTCGCGGCCATCGACCGGATCCAGATTGTCGCCTGCGGCACCGCCTTCTACGCCGGCCAGATCGGCCGCTATGCGTTCGAAAAGCTGGCCGGCCTGCCCTGCGACGTCGAGATCGCCTCGGAGTTCCGCTATCGCCAGCCGGCCCTGACGCCGGGCACCCTGGCCGTCGCGGTCAGCCAGTCGGGCGAGACGGCGGATACGCTGGCCAGCCTGTCGTGGTGCAAGGCCGCCGGGCTGAAGACGGCGGCGCTGGTCAATGTCCACTCGTCTTCAATGGCGCGCGAAGCCGGGACCCTCTGGCCGACGCATGCGGGGCCGGAGATCGGCGTCGCCTCGACCAAGGCCTTCACCGCCCAGGTCGCGGCCCTGCTGGCGCTGGCGGTGACGGCCGGCGTCCAGCGCGGCCGCATTGACGCTGCGAAAGAGGCCGAACTGGTCAAGGCGCTGTTCGAGGCCCCGCGCCTGATCGCCGAGGCCATGCTGATGGAAGATGCGCTGAAGGCCGTGGCGCAGGATGTGGCCAAGGCCACCGACGTCCTTTTCCTCGGCCGCGGGGCGATGTTCCCCCTGGCCATGGAGGGGGCGCTGAAGCTGAAGGAGATCAGCTACATCCACGCCGAGGGCTATGCCGCCGGCGAACTCAAGCACGGGCCGATCGCCCTGGTCGACGAATTCACGCCGATCGTGGCGCTGGCCCCGATGGACGAGGTGTTCGAGAAGACGGCGTCCAACCTGCAGGAGGTGGCGGCGCGCGGCGGGCCGGTGATCATGATCGCCCCAAAGTCGGCCCCCGACCCGCACGGCGCCGGCATCCGCCGCGTCGACGCGCCCGAATGCCACTCGCTGATCGCGCCGCTGGTCTATGCGGTCCCCGTGCAGTTGCTGGCCTATTAC
>JBBQOK010000096.1:0-9879 GCA_038330765.1 Caulobacterales bacterium
GGCCTCGCCGCCATCGACCGACCCGATCACGGCGTCCGCATCGACCTCGACGTCCGTCAGAGTCACCCGCGCCGCATTGTGCGCGTCGACCATGACGGTCCGCTCGATCTCGACCCCGACCGTGTTCGGATCGACCAGGAACAGGCAGATGCCCTCATCCGTCCTCGCCGCCACGATCAGGGCGTCGGCGACATGGCCGTCCAGCACAAAGCCCTTGGCCCCGTTCAGCCTGAAGCCGTTGCCCGACCGCTCGGCCACCGTGGCGATCCGTGACGGCGCGTGCTTGGCCCCCTCATCGACCGCCAGCGAGACGATCGCCTCGCCCGCCGCGATCCGCGGCAGCCAGGCCGCCTGCTGCGCGGCCGAGCCGCCGTCCACCAGCACCCTCGCCGACAGCACCCCGGACCCGAGGAACGGCGACGGCGTCAGCGTCCGTCCCAGCGCCTCGGCCACCACCCCGGCCTCGACCGCGCCCAGGCCCGAGCCGCCGTGCTCTTCGGGGATGATCACCCCCGCGAACCCCATCTCGCCAAAGGCCCGCCACAGGTCGCGCGAGACGCCGTCGGCATCCTTCGAGTCACGCATCTTGCGCAGGTGCGCGATCGGCGCGTGTTCGTTGAGGAAACCGTCGGCGGCCTCCTTCAGCATCGTCTGCTCTTCGGTCAGGATCAGGGGCATGAGGCAATCAACCAGCTAGGTTGCCGAGCAGCACCAGGAGCGGCGCTGACAAGGCGATGAATAGTGGGGGAACGGCCGAACGTGCTCGGGTTTGAAGCGTTCGCAATGCAACGACGAGCGAAACCAATGGGCTCGCCAGCATGACCCACAAAACGAACGGCGCGTTCAGGGATTTGAGCTCGCCACCCCCACCCCACAATGCCCATGACCAAGCATAGTAGGCGAGGGCGACACTGGCGAAAAAGCCCAAGCTGGCAAGCAGCCAGATCACGACCATTGCAGGCCGACGCATCCGTCAGGCCCCCGGCAGCTGCAGCAGGTGTTTGGCGATGATGTTCAACTGCACCTCCGAGGTCCCGCCCTCGATGGAGTTGGCCTTGGTGCGCAGCCAGTCGCGCGCCGCCTTGCCGCCCTTCGACCGCTCGCTCTCCCACTCCAGCGCGTCCGAGCCGCCCGCCGCCATCAGCAGTTCGTGCCGACGCTTGTTCAGCTCCGACCCATAGTATTTCAGCATCGAGGCGATGGCCGGATGGGCCTGACCGGCCTTGGCCAGATCGCCGGTTCGCTCCATGGCCAGCCGGAAGGCAGCGGCGTCCACCTCCAGTTCGGCGATCCGTCCACGGAGCATACCGTCGTCCAGCCGGCCTTCGTCATCCATCCCGATTGACCCGGTCGCCACCTGACCGATCGGCCGACCGCCGCCGAGCTCGCCCATGGCCCCGATCATGGTCCGTTCGTGAGCCAACAGCGCCTTGGCCACGTCCCAGCCGCGGTTCAGCGTCCCGACCAGGTTGGCCTTCTCGACCCGCACATCGTCGAAGAAGGTCTCGCAGAACGGGCTCTTGCCGCTGATCAGGGTGATCGGCCGCGTCGAGACGCCCTTGGTGGCCATGTCGAACAGCACGAAGGAAATGCCCAGATGCTTGGGGGCCTCCGGATCGGTCCGCACCAGGCAGAAGATCCAGTCGGCCTTGTCGGCGTAGGACGTCCACACCTTCTGACCGTTGACGATCCAGTGGTCGCCCCCTCCTCCTGGAACGGGATCCTCCGCCCGCGTCTGGATCGCCGCCAGATCGGACCCCGCGCCGGGCTCGGAATAGCCCTGGCACCATCTGATCTCCCCCCGCACGATCTCGGGCAGAAAACGCTGCTTCTGTTCCTCGGTGCCGAACTGCAGCAGCGCCGGCCCCAGCATCCAGACCCCGAAACTGGCCAGCGGGGCCTGGGCGTCGAGGCGGCGCATTTCGGAGCCCAGCACCTTGGCCTGTTCGCGGCTCAGCCCGCCGCCGCCGTATTCGGCCGGCCATTCCGGCGCGGTCCAGCCCCGCGCGCCCATCCGCTCCAGCCAGACCTTGTGGGCCGGCGTCGGGAAGCTGGCGTTGCGGCCGCCCCACACCCGGTCCTCGTCGCTGGCCACCGGCCCGCGGCATTCGGCCGGGCAGTTTGCCTCCAGCCACGCCCGCGTCTCGGCGCGGAAGGTTTCCAGGTCGGTCATTCGCAGCCTCCGTGACGGCGACGTTAGCAGCGATTCACGGCTGACGCTGCGTCAGCCCTTCGTCGGCAGGAAGGGCGAGAAGGTGATGACGGTGAAGGTGTCGCGGATGTTCGCCCGCGTCTGCACCGACTTGGTCACGAACGTCCCGATGTCCATGTCCTTCGGCAGCTGGAACTTGGCCAGCAGGTCGTACTGGCCCGAGGTCGAATAGACCTCCGAGACGTATTCGACATTGTCCACCATATCGGCGGCCACGTCGTTGGCGTGGCCCAGCTCGCATTTGATGAAGACGAAGATGGCGGTCATCATGGCGGCGGTGTCTCCGATGTTCGGAGGCTGTCTAGAGCGAAATCGGTTCGGATGCGACAGCATCCGGGCTCAGATGTTCGCGCACCAGCAAGTCGGATGATGGCGTGACGGGCAAGATCGATCTTGAGGCCGAGTACAACAACCGCGCCCTTGTGCCCGACCACCCCGCCGTGATGCAGCGCTGGCGCGAGACCGCCGAGGCCGCCCGCGCCGCCCGCCCCCCGCTCGAGATCGCCTATGGCCGCGGCCCCCGCGAGGTCATGGACCTGTTCGAGGCCAGGTCCGATTCCGGGGCCGCCGCCCCCATCGCCGTCTTCCTGCACGGCGGCTACTGGCAGGCGCTGGACAAGGATTGGTTCTCGGGCCTCGCCCCGGCGCTCCTCGCCCACGGTGTCAGCCTCGCCATCCCCTCCTACGACCTCTGTCCCGCCGTCCGCCTCGGCACCATCCTGCGTCAGGTCCGCAGCGCCGTCGAAGCCGTGCGCCAACGCACCGGCACCCGCCCGGTCGTCTTCGGCCACTCCGCCGGAGGCCATATGGCGGCCTGCATGCTGAGCGAAGGCCGCACCTCCGCCGCGGTCTCCATCAGTGGAGTCTTCGACCTCGCCCCCCTGATCCCGACCTCGCTCAACATCGCCCTGCGCCTCGACGAGCGCGAAGCCGCCGCCCTGTCGCCGATCCACTGGCCCGTCCCCAACGGCTCCACCCCCGGCGGCACGGTGCTGGACTGTATCGTCGGTGCCGACGAGAGCCCGGAATTCCTGCGCCAGTCGCACACGATGGCCGACCTCTGGGGCACCAACGGCGTCGAGACCCGCTACGAAGCGATGGCGGGCCTGAACCATTTCACCGTGCTGGACCCGTTGTTCGACGAGGACAGCGCGTTGGTCAGACGGCTGGTCGAACTGTCGGGCGGTTCGATAGGCTGATGCGGTTGAGAGGCCCGGGGTGCTATGGTCGCGTCAGGCTCCTTCGGCGCGGTCCGCGTCCCGGTGTGGCTCGTCGTTGAACTGGTCCGTGCATGCCCAACCGCGTCGACGCTCTCATCGATCGCATCCAGTCGCTTGAGCATGAGCTCGAGGTCGAGTTCGCCAAACAGCGCTCGGGCTTTCGGTTCGGGCTCGAACACGGGCGGGCGCGGTTCGAGGAAGAGGCCATCCGCCGGCTGAGGGAGCGCCGCACCCGCCTGCTGAAATATGTGTTCAGCTCCCCGCTGCTGGTCGCCGTGACCGCGCCGGTCATCTACTCGCTGCTGATCCCGTTTCTGCTGGTCGACCTCTGGGTGTCGCTCTACCAAGCCGTCTGTTTCCGCGTGTACGGCATTCCCCAGGTCCGGCGCGGACGCATGATGAATTTCGACCGGACCGGCCTGCCCTACCTCAACGCGCTCGAGAAGCTGAACTGCGCCTATTGTTCCTATGTGAACGGCGTCATCGCCTATGCCCGCGAGATCGGGGCGCGGACCGAGCAGTATTGGTGCCCGATCAAACACACGCGCCGGGTCGTTGGTGCGCACCTGCGCTATGACCGCTTCAGCGATTTCGGCGACGGAAAGGGCTATCGCCGCGATCTGCCCGGCCTCCGCACGGCCCTGCGCACGGAGCCTGCGGACGAGGACACTGGACCACCGAAGGCATAGCGGGTTTGCGCAGGCGGGTCAGACATCAACGGCATGATCGTGACACACGGATTGATGCGCCGTCCCTTGACGCACCGCCCATCACGGACGAGCAAGAGATGAAACCGGAGCCTGCGATGCGCCACGACCGCCTCACCGTCCTCACCACCCTCGAAGCCCAGGGCGTGGCCCCCGTCTTCTACCACCCGGACGCCGAGGTCTGCCTCAACGTCATCCGCGCCTGCGCCCGCGGCGGCGCGCCGGTGATCGAGTTCACCAACCGCGGCGACTTCGCCTGCGACCTGTTCGGCGACATCGCCCGCGAACTTCAGCGCACCGATCCCGACATCATCCTCGGCATCGGCTCGGTCATCGACGCCGGCACGGCCAGCCTCTATCTGAACCGGGGGGCCCGCTTCGTGGTCAGCCCCTGCCTCGTCCCGGACGTGGCCAAGGTCTGCAACCGGCGCATGGCGGCATATTTCCCCGGCTGCGGCTCGGTCACCGAGATCGGCCAGGCCCACGAACTGGGCTGTGAGATCGTCAAGCTGTTCCCCGGCGCATCGGTCGGCGGTCCCGACTTCGTCAAGGCGATTATGGGCCCCATGCCGTGGACGAAGATCATGCCCACGGGCGGCGTCGACCCCGACGGAGCCTCGATCGCCAAATGGTTCGGCTCCGGCATCGTCGCCGCCGGCATGGGCTCGAAACTGATCACCGACGCGGCGGTCGGGGCCGGCGACTGGGCCGGGGTCGAGGCCAGCGTCCGCAAGACTGTCGACGCCATCGCGGCCTTCCGGGCGCGCTGATCAACCCCCGATAGGCAGCAGTCTCTAGCTTTCGCTCACCCGACGCGCTGATCTTTCCTCCCCGTTGCGAAGCCATGGGGAGGGCGCAGGGAGGAAATTGGAGCCGCCTCCTACAGCCCCAACGTGGCGCTGTTCAGGTCCAGCTCCGCCGCCGGGATGACCACCACATCGGGATGCGCGGCCCGCAGGGCATCGATGAACATCTCTGCCTGGCCGACCACCACGACATAGGCCTGTTCCGAACTGACCGCCTGCGCCGCCGCCATCACCGTCTCCGGCGTCGTGGCGTTGATCCGGCCCGGATAGGCCTCGATCTCGGTCAGCGGCAGGCCATAGGTCACGGCGTCGGCGATGAACCCGCCCAGCCCGCCCGTCGTCTCGATCGAGCGCGAGAAGCCGCCGGTCAGGAAGGTTTCACGATCGGTCACCTCCTGCCCGGCCGCCGCCTCGGTGCGCAGCCGGTCGAACTCGGCCAGCACCAGGCCGACCACCTCGGCGGCGCTTTCGTTCTTGGTCTGGGTCGTGGCGCTCAGCAGGCCGCCGTCGACCCGCGCCCCCAGAGCCGAATAGGCTCCGTAGGACAGGCCGCGCTTGGCCCGGATCTCTTGGAAGAGGTGTCCGTTCTGACCGTTGCCGATGATGCTGTTGACCACCGACAGCGGATACCAGGCGTCGTCCGAGCGGCGCGGTCCGCGCACCGCCGCCGCCACCGCTGCCTGTCCGGCCCCCGGCAGATCGACCACCACCACCCTCGGAGCCAGGACCTGCCCGGCCCGGTTCGGCAGGGTCGGCAGGCCGGCGCGCTGCGGCGTCCACTGACCGAACGTCTCCTCGGCGAAGGCAAAGGCCTGTTCGGGGGTCATGCCGCCGGTGACGATCAACGTCGCATTGTCGGGCCGCCACCAGGTGTCGTGGAAGCGCACCACGTCCGCGCGGGTCAGCTGCGCCAGGCTCTCGGGCGTGCCGGAGGCCGGACGGCCATAGGCCGCGCCGCCGAACGCCAGCCGGTTCAGCACCAGCGAGGCCAGCGGCCCCGGCTGACGCAGGTTGACCGTCAGGGCATTGATCCCCTGCGTCCGGCTGCGCTCCAGTTCCTCCGCCGCGAAAGTCGGCTCCATGACCACGTCAGCCGCCACCTCGCCCACCGCCGCCGCCGAGGCGATCGGGGCCGAGAAGAACAGGGTCGTGCCGTCCGCGTTCGCGCCGCCGCCGATGTTGGCGCCCAGCGCTTCCAGCGTCCGCGCAATCTCCGGGGCGGTGCGTCCACCCGCACCCTGGGTCGCCAGACTGGCGGTCATCGAGGCCAGACCGGCCCGGTCGTCCGGGTCGGCCGCCGCCCCGCCGGCGATGACCAGCTGGGCGTTCATGATCGGCAGATCGGTCGATTTGGCCGCGATCACCCGCAGGCCGTTCGGAAGACGGCGCTCGGCCAGCTGCGGCGTCGCCATGGCCCGCGCCGCGCCGGGCGCCGGGGGCGCCATCCGCTGGCCCTCGGGCAAAAGTTCATTGGCCGCCAGGATTGCGGGCGGCACGGTCAGGAAGGTCGGGACCGGTGCCGGGTTGCGCCAGCTGTCCTCGGGCGTGCCCGCCGGACGCGCGCTCTCGTCCTGATAACGCAGCGACACCCGCGCCTGATCGTTCAGATACGTCCGCGCCACCCGCTGTACGTCTGCCGCAGTCACGGCCTGAACCGCCACCAGATTTTCGTCGGGCGCCCTGGGATTGTTCTCGCTGACGATGGCCTGGCCGAGGATGAAGGCCCGACCCGACGCCGTCTCGCGCTGGCGCAGGGCACCGGCCACGATCTCGGTCTTGGCCTCGGCCAGTTCAGCCGCCGTCACCGGCTCGTCGCGCATCCGCGCCAGTTCGGCGTTCAGCGCGGCCTCGACGTCGGCGATCGCCTTGCCCCGCGCGACGGTGGCGGAGACGGTGATCGAGCCGTCTTCCTCGTTGCTGCCGACGCCGAAGCCCGCGTTCGAGGCCAGCTGGGTGTCATAGACCAGCGCCTGATACAGCCGCGAGCTCTCGCCCCGCGACAGGATGCCCTGCATCACGTCCAGCGCGGCCGAATCGGCATGGTTCGCCGCCACGCCGGGATAGATGATCCCCACCGCCGGCAGCGGCACGTTCGGCGCATAGGCGTCGACCGTCCGGGGCGAGGTCCGCGGCGTCTCCACCGGCCGCGCGAACACCGGCACCGGCCGCGCCGGGTTCGGAATGTCAGCGAAATACTGGTCGACCCAGCGGTCCAGCTGCGCCGGATCGAAATTACCCGACACGATCATCGTCGCCGTGGCCGGCCTGTAGTAGGCCTCGTGGAAGGCCCGCGCGTCCTCGATCACTGCCGAGTCCAGTTCCTCGATCGAGCCGATCACGCTGCGGCGATAGATGCTTTCATCAAAGGCGTTGTCGCCGATCACGAAGCGCTGGAACCGTCCGTAGGGAGGGGCCAGAACCCGCTGGCGCAGCTCTTCCTTGACGATCGACCGCTCGGCCTGGAACACGGCCTCATCGACCACCGGCCGCGCCATCCGTTCGGCGTGGGTCCACAGCATGGTCTCCAGATACTGGGGCGGCACCGTCTCGTAGTAGTTGGTGAAATCCTGCCCGGTCGAGGCGTTGCGCGACCCGCCCGCATTCTCGACCAGGGTCGAGATCTGGCCGTAGGGCAGGTTGACCGTCTTGCGGCTGAGGATGTGTTCGAACAGATGGGCGAAGCCGCTGCGGCCCTCGGGATCGTCCTTGCCGCCGACGTCGTACCACAGGGTCACCGTCACCGTGCCGGCCGTCGCGTCCGGCATGGCATAGACATCCAGCCCGTTGGCCAGCTCGCGGTGGGTATAGTCCAGTGGCGGCACGCTGATCGGCGCGGACACCGTCTGGGCCGAGGCCGCGCCGGCCAGGGCGGTCAGGGCGAGGAGCGAGGCGCCCAGAAGAGCTGCGGTGCGTGTCATGTCGGCGGTTCCCGGGATCAGCGTCTGAACGGAGGGCCGGACCCTATCAGCCGACGGCGCGGGCCATAGTTACGTCGCTGTAATGAAAAACGCGACCTCGTCCCGCGTCGGCAGGGACGGCTGGGCCCCCGGCCGCGTCGCCGCGATGGCTCCGGCGGTGCAGGCGAAGACCAGCGCCGCCTCCGGTTCCATCCCCTCCAACAGGGCGACGCAGATCGCGCCCACGAAACAATCGCCGGCCCCCGTCGCATCGACGGCCCTGACCTTCGGCGGCGCGGCGCGGGCGATCTCCGCCCCGCGCTGGTGCATCACCGCGCCCTGCGAGCCCAGCGTGGTCACCACCCGGCCGCCGCCGTGGTGCAGCAGGTCGCCGTAGAACGCCGCCTCCGTCTCATTGACGATCAGCAGGTCAGCCCGCCGAAGAAGTTGGTCCGACACCGGTTGCGCCGGGGCCAGGTTGACGCAGACGAAGTCCGTGGCCCGCCCCACTGCCGCCTCGACCGTCTCGACCGGCAGCTCCAGCTGGACGATCAGCGGCCCCTCGATCCGCGCCGGCAGCTGCTCCGGCGTGAACCGGTGGTTGGCCCCCGCCGCCACCACGATCTGGTTCTCCCCCGTCGGATCGACCGCGATCAGGGCCACGCCCGTCGGAGCCTCCGCATCGGTCTCGACCCCGGACAGGTCGACCCTGCCCGCCGCCAGCAGCGCCGTCGCTTCTTCGGCCATGGCGTCGTCACCGACCCGTCCGATCAGATAGACCTTGGCTCCCAGCCTCTGCGCCGCCAGCGCCTGGTTGGCGCCCTTGCCGCCCGGATGCCGCGCCAGCACCGCGCCCGTCACCGTCTCCCCGGCGCGCGGCAGCCGCGGCGCCGAGGCGACCATGTCCAGATTGATCGAACCGACGACGGTGATCCGCATCAGGGTCTCCTCCCCCTCAAGGGGGAGGGGGACCACGAAGTGGTGGAGGGGGCAAGCTTCACGCGCAGGCCCCTGTAATGAGCGCGAACACGCCGTCCGCGTCCGCCGCCGTCGCCCAGCGGTGCGGCATCGACCCGGCGACGTCTTCACGGAACTCCACCGCCGTATGTCCGCGCGTCAATTGGCTCTCCGTCTCGACCCGAATCCGGCACGCCGCCAGCTCGAACAGCGCGGGCTTGAGCAGCCAGGCCACCGGGCAGGGGTCATGTACCGGCGGCCCCCAGTCGGGCAAAGAGGGCCAGCCGACGATGTCGCGCTCGATCCGCTGCGAGAACCGCATCATCGCCGCGGCCGTGTCCGCCTTCGCCGTCCCGATCGCCTCGAGCGCCACGATCCGTTTCTCCGTCGCCCGCACCTGGTGCGTCGCGTCCAGCCCGAACAGCACTACGTCGCAGCCGCTGGCCAGAACCTCCGCCGCCGCCTCCGGGTCGGCCCAGATGTTGAATTCCGCCGAGGCGGTGATGTTGCCGCCCTCCGAGCGCGCCCCGCCCATCACCGCCACCGGCCCCAGCCGCCCGGCCAGCCCCGGCTGCCTGCGCAGCGCCAGCGCCAGATTGGTCATCGGCCCGACCACCGCGACCGCCACCGCCTTCGCCGGCCGCGCCATGACCCGCTTGATGATGGCGTCCACCGCGTGACCCTCCGCACACGGAGCGTCCGGCTCGAACGGCGTCATGTCACCGAGGCCCTCGGTGCCGTGGAACTCGCCCGCTCCCGCCGGCTCGCGCCTCAGGGGCCTGTCTGCGCCCATGAACACCGGCACGTCCTCGCGCCCGGCGATCTGGCGCAGCATCCGCGCATTCCGCGCCGTCTTCTCCAGCGGCACATTGCCGCCCACCGTCGTGATGGCCAGCAGCTCCAGCTCGCCCGCCCCGAACGCGAGCATCAGCGCCACGGCGTCGTCCACGCCCGGGTCGCAATCGATGATGAGGGCTTGATGTGTCACGCGCTGACGTTTGGCGGGCGTCGCCCCGGAAGGCAACCGATCGCGTGCCCTGCCGGTCTATCCGTCTCCCTTGAGGCCCGGCCGCGCCTGCC
>JBBQOK010000097.1:0-9827 GCA_038330765.1 Caulobacterales bacterium
TGTAGCGTTGCGCCAGTTCGCAACCGATGTCGCGCACATGATGCTTGGCTACGCCGGAGAAGAGGTGATCGACGGATACAAGGGCGAGCGCCGCTACCTCATCCCCACCGCCGAAGTCTCGCTGACCAACCTTGTGCGCGAGCAGATCCTGTCCGAGAGCGAGCTGGCCACGCCCATGCGGCTGACCGCCCTGACGCCCTGTTTCCGGGCCGAGGCGGGGTCGGCGGGGCGGGATACGCGCGGACTGATCCGGCAGCACCAGTTCCACAAGGTGGAGCTTGTTTCGATCTCGAGGCCCGAGGACTCCGAGGCCGAGCACGAGCGGATGGTGCGCTGTGCCGAGGTCGTGCTGGAGAAGCTGGAACTGCCGTACCGGCGCATGCTGCTGTGCAAGGGCGATATGGGCTTTTCGGCGAAGAAGACCTTTGACCTGGAGGTCTGGCTGCCGTCGCAGGGGACGTATCGCGAGATCAGCAGTTGCTCCAACTGCGGGGACTTCCAGGCCCGGCGGATGGATGCGCGGTTCAAGCGGGACGGGGAGAAGAAGACCGAGTTCGTGCACACGCTGAACGGCTCGGGTCTGGCGGTCGGGCGGACGCTGGTGGCCGTCATGGAAAATTATCAGGACGAGGCCGGGCGGATCGCGGTGCCGGAGGCGCTGCTGCCCTATATGGGCGGGGTCACCCATGTGGGCGGGCCTCTCTGATATCCGCTCATCCCGGCGAAAGCCGGGACCCAGTGCTTTCGTGGGGCCTTGCGCGTGGGACCGGCAGCGGTTTCAACCGGTTGACACCCGTCATCCAAAGAACTGGGTCCCGGCTTTCGCCGGGATGAGCGGAACAGAGGAGTATTTGCGATGAAACAGTTTGTCCTGATGACCGCCGTGCTCGCCCTCGGGGCCTGCGCCGCCGGACCGTCGTCGAACACCTATACCCATGCCGCCACCGACACGTCGTTCACCGGCTGGGTGCGGTTCGCCAATGGCGAGTTCCAGCTGTACGGCGACCAGGACCAGGTGTTGCAGCCCTTCGCGCGGCCCTGTGTGTCGGGCGCGGCGTCGCGCGACGAGATGCGTCAGGCGGTGCAGGACCTGAATAACGCCAAGGTCCGCGTCACCGGCCGCACCGCGCCGTGGTCGCAGGCGCAGGCGGCGCGGATCGAGCACGCGGGGTCGGACATCCGCAACGACTGCGGCGGGGCCTTCGTGATCCTGGCGGACGACATAGGCCCGGCGAACTAGGCCGGAGCCTGATCGGTTGAGAAGGAATCGCTTCGCGATACCGCCGATGCCGTGAATCAGGCTCCAGCATGATGTTGGAGTGAAATCCGGGCTCGGACGCGGTCGCGTCCAGACCGATTTCGCTCTAGACGGAGCGGCATGCGAATCCTTCTGACCAACGACGACGGGATCGAGGCCGAGGGTCTGGCGTGTCTGGAGCGGATCGCGCGGAGTCTGTCCGACGATGTCTGGATTTGCGCGCCGCAGACCGAACAGTCTGGCAAGGGCCGGGGGATCACCCTGACCGAGCCGCTGCGGGTCAACCGGATTTCGGAGCGCCGCTTCGCGGTGACGGGCACGCCGACCGACTGTGTCGTGCTGGCGGTCAACGGCCTGATGCCGGACAAGCCGGACCTGCTGCTGTCGGGGGTCAACCGGGGGCATAATGTGGGCGAGGACTGCTCCTATTCGGGGACGGTGGCCGGGGCGTTGCAGGGGATGGCGTTCGGCATCCGCTCGATCGCCCTGAGCCAGAGCCTCGAGCGGTTCCATGACGATGTGGTCGTTCACTGGGAAACCGCCGAGGCGTTCGCGCCGGCCATCATCTCGCGCCTGCTGGCCCAGCCGTGGGCCAGTGGCGTGGTGATGAACCTGAATTTCCCCGCCCGCCCGCCCGAGGCCGTGAGCGAGGTCGAGGTGACGCGACAGGGGTTCCGCGACATCGGCGAGATGCATGCCGTGAAACGCACCGACCTGCGGGGCCGCGACTATTACTGGATGAGCTTTCGGGGCACGAAGCACGATCATCCGCCGGGGACGGACCTGCGGGCGATGGACGACGGCAAGATCTCGGTCACGCCGCTGCACATCGACCTGACCCATGCGCCCAGCATCCACGACCTGAAGGGCGTGCTGGGCGGGGCCCCGCCGAAGACGGTGGTGGCGTGAGAGCGAACTCGCATGTCCTTCTCCCCTCGGGGGAGAAGGTGGGCGGCATAGCCGCTCGGATGAGGGGGATGCCCCATTCAGACTCTCTGATCGGACAGGTGCGTGACGGACACAGCCCCCTCATCCGTCAGGCTCCGCCTGCCACCTTCTCCCCCGAGGAGAGAAGGACTTGAAACTCAACGACGACCGAGCCGGGCGGCTGATCCTGGGCCTGAGGCAGCAGGGGGTGACGGAGCCCAGGGTGCTGGAGGCGATGGAGTCGATCGACCGGGCCGTGTTCGTGCACGAGAAATTCCTCGATCAGGCGTGGGAGGATCAGGCCCTCCCGATCGACTGCGCCCAGACTATTTCGCAGCCCTATATCGTCGGCCTGATGACCCAGGCGCTGGACGTGCAGCCGCGCCACCGGGTGCTGGAGATCGGCACCGGCAGCGGCTATCAGGCCGCGGTGCTGAGCCGGCTGGCGCGCTATGTCTATTCGGTCGAGCGCTATCGCAGCCTGCTGACCGAGGCCGAACGGCGGCTGAAGGAACTGAAGATCGACAATGTCATCACCCGCCACGGCGACGGCGGGCTGGGCTGGGCCGAACAGGCGCCGTTCGACCGGATCATGGTCACGGCGGCGTCGCCGGGCGAGCCGACGGAACTGCTGCACCAGCTGAAGCCGGGCGGGATACTGGTCTGTCCGGTGGGGCGCAGTTCGGTGCAGCGGCTGCACCGCTATGTCAGCCTTGAGGACGGCTCATTCCGGCGCGAGAGTCTGGCCGAGGTGCGGTTCGTGCCGCTGGTCGAGGGGACGGCGAAGGAGGGGTGAGTGGTTTTTGGGCGCTATCGCTCGCGACGCGGTCGCTCGCGGCTTGAGCGCGGAGGGGCGCTATCGCTCGCGGCTTGAGCGCGGCAACGTCCGATTAACCTTCGCGCCCAACTTTGGCGCGGTTTGCAGGGTCTGGTCCGACGGGGCCGGAATGAGTTGAGGAGCGGGCGATGATCGGGATGAGGACGGCGTTGAAGGCGCTGGCGGTGCTGGGGGCCTTGAGCCTGACGGCGGCCTGCGCCAGCTATCCGGCCGAGCCGCGCTATTCGATCTACGCCGATCAGCCGAACGGCCCCGAGCGCGCGGCACCGACGGGCCCGGTCTATCCGACGACCCCGGTGCCTTCGGGCGACGCCGTGCGGGGCGCGACCAATCCCGCCTTTGAATCCGCGCCGCCGTCGACCGCGCCGGTGGGCGAGATCGAGGGCGGGTCGCTGGATGCGCCGGTCGCAACCCGATCCTATGCGTTATCCGGGGCCATGCCCGCCGCCGGACCGGCCAATGAGGGCTTCTCCAGCCCGCCGCCGCCCGCGCGGGGCGGAATGGTCGCGCCGGGCGCGGCCTATGAGATTCAGGCCGGGGACACGATCTCCGGCATCGGACGGCGCTTCCAGACGCCGGTGCAGATGCTGATCGACCTGAACGGCCTCGGCCCGCGGGCGGACGTCTCGCCGGGTCAGAGGGTGATCCTGCCGGCGACGGCGGTGGACATCGGCGGCGATCCCTATGCCACCGGACCGTCGCCGGTGGGCGTCTATGTGCCGGAGGGGGGCACCCCGCCTCCGCCGCCGCCGCCTCCGCCGTCGGGCAATGTCGCGACGCCGCCGCCGCCGCGCGAGCCGGCCGCGACCGCCGGACCGGTGGGGGCACCGCCGGCCACGACCACGGTGGCGCTGGACTGGCCGGTGCGCGGCGACATCCTGCGGCGCTTCGGTCCGGTCGGCATGGGCGAGCGCAACAACGGGGTGAACATCGGCGCGCCGCAGGGCAGCGAAGTGCGCGCCGCGGCCGCGGGCCGGGTCGGCTATGTCGGTGACGACCTGGCCGGGCAGGGTCTGACCGTGTTGGTGGTGCACCGCGACGGCTGGCGCTCGGTCTATGGCCATCTGGGCTCGGCGGTGGTGCGCGACGGCGACAATATCGAGGCTGGACAGCCGATCGGCACGGTCGGAACCACGGCCGGCGACGGTCGGCCTTCGATCCATTTCGAGACCTGGCGTATGCGCGGCGACGAGCCGACGGCCATCGATCCGCTGAGCGTGTTGCCGCGCTGACGCAGAGGCGCGTCTTAGGCAACACGGCGCGTTGCAAAGTGTGACGGCCCGCCCTAGGTTCCGCGCCTCATTTTCCGGGGGCGCCGTGGGGCGGCCCGACGCATTGCGGAGACTATCGTGCAGGAACTTATGGCGGGGCCGTTCGGCACCCTGATCTTCTTCGTCCCGGTCATCATCCTGTTCTATTTCATGCTGATCCGCCCCCAGCAGAAGGCGATGAAGGCTCACCGGGAGCTGGTCGCCGGCCTGAAGCGCAGTGACACGGTCGTCCTGTCGAACGGCATGATCGGCAAGGTCACCCGCGTCGAGAACGACGAGGCCATGGTCGAGATCGCCCAGGGCGTGAACGTCCGCGTGGTCAAGTCGATGATCACCCAGGTGCGCGACCGCACCGGGGTCGCCGCCAACGACACCAAACAAATCTCCAAGGCCTGATCTCTGCGTTCTGAAAGGTCGGGGAAGCCCGCATGATCCATCTGTCGCGCTGGAAGGTCATCCTTCTCGCCCTGTCGCTGCTGTTCGGGCTGCTGTTCTCCTATCCGAACATGCTGACGCCTGCCCAGCGCGAGGCCTTGCCGGGCTGGGTTCCGAGCCAGAGCCTGAACCTCGGGCTTGACCTGCAGGGCGGCTCATACCTGCTGCTCGAGGTCGACCTGCCGGCGATGCGCGAGAAGCGGCTGACCAATCTGGGCGAGGAAGCCCGGACGGAGCTGAGCGAGGCGGGCATCAATATCTCGAACATCGCCCGCGACAGTTCGGGCGTGACGGTGACCCTGGCCGATCCGGCCACGATGGGCCGGGCCAATGAGCTGATGCGCGAGCTGACGCGGGTCACCGGCGGCGCGGCGGCCGACCGCACAGTCCGGCGGGCCGGCGACGACCGCATCCGCTACGAGTTCACCAGACAGGCCATGGACTCCATGGCCGCAGACGCCGTCAGCCAGTCGATCGAGGTGGTCCGCCGCCGGGTCGACGAAACCGGCACCAAGGAAATCTCGATCACCCGCCAGGGCTCGGACCGGATCGTGGTCGTGGCCCCGGGCCAGAACGACCCGAGCGAGCTGGAGCGTCTGGTCGGCCAGACGGCGCAGCTGACCTTTCAGATGGTCGAGAGCGACCCGCTGACCATCAGCGACGCGCAGGCGGGCATCGTGCCGCCGCACCTTGAGCTGACGGTCGATGACTTCGGCCAGCCGATCCTGATCGAAAAACGCAGTATCGTGACCGGTCAGAACCTCGCTCGAGCCCAGGTCGGGACGGACGAGCGCAACCAGACCGCCATCGACTTCCGCTTCGACAGCGCCGGTGGACGGCGGTTCGGCGACATCACCGCGAGGAACATCGGCGAGCGGTTCGCCATCCTGCTGGACGGTGAGGTGATCTCATCGCCGACGATCCAGGGCGCGATCTCCGGCGGCAGCGGCCAGATCACCGGCGGCTTCAACATCGAGGAGGCCGCGCGGCTGGTGAAGCTGCTGAACGGCGGGGCCCTGCCGGCACCGCTGAAGGTCGAGGAGCGCCGCACCGTCACCGCCGAACTGGGCGCCGACGCCGTGGCCAAGGGCGCAGTGTCGACCGCCGTCGGCTTCGGCATCATCGTGGTGTTCATGCTGGGTGCCTACGGGCTGCTGTTCGGCGGCATCTCGGTGATCGGCCTGTTGTTGAACGGCCTGCTGATCATCGCCGCCATGTCGATGACCGGCGCGACCCTGACCCTGCCCGGTATCGCCGGTCTGGTGCTGACCTTCGCCGTGGCCGTCGACGCCAATGTGCTGATCTATGAGCGAATGCGCGACGAGGCGCGGGCGGGTCGATCCGTCATCG
Source organism: Caulobacterales bacterium (assembly GCA_038330765.1). Lineage (GTDB taxonomy): Bacteria > Pseudomonadota > Alphaproteobacteria > Caulobacterales > Caulobacteraceae > Brevundimonas. The sequence goes on from JBBQOK010000097.1 coordinate 6,080, forward strand.
CCTCGCTGGACGCCGGCTTCAACAAGGCCATGGGCACGATCATCGACGCCAACCTGACGACGCTGGTGGCGGCCCTGATCATGTTCGCCTTCGGGGCCGGACCGGTGCGCGGCTTCGCCTGGACGCTGACGATCGGCGTCTTCACCTCGATGCTGTCGGCCGTTCTGGTCGCACAGGTCGGACTGGCGTGGTGGCTGAAGGTCGCCAAGCCCAAAAAACTGCCGATCGCGGAGTGATGGCGATGCGTGGATGGCCCCTCATCAAACTGCTGCCGGTCAAGACCGACCTGAAGTTTGTCAAGTTCGCCAGGATGTTCGGCGTGCTGTCGGTCGTGCTGGTGATCACGTCGATCGTCGCCTGTTTCTATCCCGGCCTGAACATGGGCATCGACTTCCGGGGCGGTGCCTCGATGGAGGTGGCCAAGCCGGCCGGACAGGTGCTGTCGCTGGAAGACCTGCGTGGGGCGGCCGCCGAGCTCGGCCTCGGCGACGTCCAGGTGCAGGGCATCGCCCGGCTGGGATCGAACACCAATGACGGCTCCACCGCCCTGCTTCGCTTCCAGATCCCCGAAGGCCGCGACCAGACCCAGGTGGTCCGACAGGTCGAGGCCGCGGTGACCGAGGCGGTCGGCGAGGTGACCTATTCCGACGTGGCCGTGGTCGGCTCCAAGGTGTCCGGCGAGCTGTTCCAGGCGGGTCTGACGGCGCTGGGCCTCGCCGTCGTCCTGATGTTCGCCTACATCTGGTTCCGGTTCGAACCGCAGTTCGGTTTCGGCGCGGTCGCCGGCCTGCTGCACGACGTGATCCTGACCTTCGGCCTGATCGTGCTGTTCAAGCTGGAGTTCAGTCTGAACATGGTCGCGGCCATCCTGACCGTGATCGGCTATTCGATGAACGACACCGTCGTCGTGTTCGACCGCCTCCGTGAGAACCTGCGCAAATACAAGACAATGCCCCTGCGTGACGTGATCGACCTGTCGATCAACGAGACCCTGTCACGGACGATCATCACCGGTCTGACGGCGGTCATGGTGCTGGCGGCGCTGGCCTTCCTCGGCGGGGAGAGCCTGTTCGGCTTCTCGATCGCCCTGATGTTCGGCATCATCATCGGCACCTATTCGTCGATCTATGTCGGCGCGCCGATCATCCTGCTGTGGGGCGTGAAGCGCGGCGGGGCGACGGATGACGCCAGGCCGATCAAGCTGGGCATGGCGAGCCGGCCGTAGGCGCGCGAGGAGGCCCCTCCACCGCTTGACTGCTCCGCGCGCCCGACCTTCGGGTCGCGGTCTCCCTGACCGCGATGTAGGGAGGAGAACCCACAAACTCTTTCGGTTTTTGTCGGGGAAGCACGGCGCTATGGTCGCGCTTCAACGATTCTCGCCCGGGGAGGGGCGAACCATGGGCAATCTTCTTTCCAATTTCCGCACCACCGTCCTGCTCAGCCTCGTGCTGGCGGGGGTGATGATCTACGCCTTCGGCAGCATCGCGCCGGGCGGCTTTGACCTGATCTTCTGGCAGGCGGTGTTCCGCTGGACCCACGTCGTCGCGGGCATCCTGTGGATCGGGCTGCTGTGGTATTTCAACTTCGTCCAGATCCGGGTCATGCCGTTGATCCCGGCCGAGTTGAAGCCGGCCGTCGGCAAGCATATCGCGCCGGAGGCCCTGTTCTGGTTCCGCTGGTCGGCGCTGGCCACCGTGGTCGCCGGCCTCGCGCTGACGTTCAGCCGGGGCCACGCCTACGCCGTCGAGGTGCTGAGTTTCGGCCTCGTCGGCGGTCTGACCGAGGATCAGAAGGGCTACACCCTGATGGGCATCGGCGTCTGGCTGGCCATCGTCATGTTCCTGAACGTCTGGGGGATCATCTGGCCGAATCAGAAACGCGCGCTGGGGATCGTCGTCGTCGATGACGCGGCCAAGGCCAAGGCCGCCCGGATCGCCATGCTGGGCAGCCGCACCAATATGCTGCTGTCGCTGCCGATGCTGACGTCGATGGCGATGTACCAGACGCTGTTTGGCTGATCCGGCGTCATCACTGGAGGACCAGGTCCGCGCGGCCGATCCCGACCGCTGGCTGTCGAGCCGGTTTGTCGCGGGCGCGGGCGCGCGGGCGGACCTGATCGCCCTCTACGCCCTTGAGGCCGAACTGCTGGCCATTCCGACGCGGGTGACCCAGCCCCTGCTGGCCGAGATGCGTTATGTCTGGTGGCGCGAGCAGATGGACGGGGTGTTCGCCGGCGTGGCGCGCAAGGGCCATCCGGTGCTGGAGGCCCTGACCGACATCGTGGCCCGGCGGGGCCTGGATCGCGCGCCGTTCGACGCCCTGATCGAGGCCCACGTCGGGCGGGTGCACGGCGAGCCGCATGATCTGGAGGCCTTCTATGTCGGGCCGATGCAGGTGGCGGTGCGCATTCTCGCGGGCGCGGGACATGAGGCAAGGGTCGCCGAGGCGGGCCGGGTCCGGGGCCTCGTGCAGACCGGCCGGTTCGATGAGGCGAGGGCTGCTCTGCCGATAGCGGCGCGGCGCGCGCGGGCCTTGCCGGTAGAGGCCTTTCCGGCGGTGCTGCCGGCCACGCTGGCGCGGCGGCCCGCGGCGGGACCGCTGGAGAGGCGGCTGCGGCTGCTATGGGCCGCGGGTCGCGGACGGCTGTGATCTGATCCGTCCGAGGCCGTGGACCGCTTCATCCGCCGTCGATCGCGCTTTGCGAAGCGGGCGGCGCGGCCCATATCTGCGCCATGGCGAGAACGGGCGAGCGGATCGGACGGCGGGGAGATTCGGTGGCCAAGGCCGCGCAGGGCGCGCCTCCGGCTGAACCGCCGCAGGGCCCGCCCACGCGCCGGGCGCTACTGGACCTGATTCATCTGGTGCGCCGGTCGAACGCGCCGCAGCTTCATCGGCGCCTGATCGGCGCCATCGGCATGACCCTGGGCGGCAAGGCGCTGGGCGTATTGGCCCCGCTGGTGCTGGGCGCGGCGGTCAACCGGCTGGCGGCGGGGCAGGGGGCCGCGGTCGGCATCGCCTGGGGCTTCGGGGCCTTCGCGGTCGGCTGGGCCTTTGTGCGACTGTTGTCGGCCATCGCCCCCAATCTGTCTGACGTCGTCTTCGCCCCGGTGCGGTCAGCGGCCCAGAGGACGGCGGCGGCGGAGACCTTTGCCCACGCCTTGAGCCTGTCACTGGATTTTCACCAGACCAAGCGCTCCGGCGCGCTGTCGCGGACGATGGACCGGGGATCGCGGGCTGTGGACTTCCTGCTGCGCATCCTCGCCTTCAATCTTGTCCCCACGGGGGTCGAGCTGGTGCTGGCCGCCGGGGTTCTGGCCGCGGCCTACGACTGGCGGTTCGGGGCCGTGGCGGTCGTGGTGGTGGCCGTCTATGCGGTCGCGACCTTCGCCCTGTCGAACTGGCGGATCGAGCATCGGCGCGAGATGAACGCCGCCGATACCCAGGCGGCCGGCGTCTCGGTCGACGCCCTTCTGAACTATGAGACGGTCAAGTCGTTCGGAGCCGAGGCGAGGGCGGCGCGCAGCTATGACGACGCGCTCGGCGACTACACGCGGGCGGCGCTGAAGGCGAACAGCTCGCTGGCCCTGCTGAACGTGATCCAGGCGTTGATCATGAACGTCGGCCTGGGGGTCATGGCGGTTATGGCGGGGTTCGAGGCGGCGGCGGGTCGGATGGGGCCGGGCGACGTGACGGCCGCCGTGCTGATCATGATCTCGCTGTATGCGCCGTTGAACATTCTGGGCTTCGC
>JBBQOK010000098.1:0-9794 GCA_038330765.1 Caulobacterales bacterium
TGTCGCCCAGCGGCGAACTGATTGCCCGCATCACGGTCACGGGCGAAACGCGCGCCGTCGTGGTCACCCGGCTTGCGACCCGTGAGGACATCTTTGTCGGCGAGATCAGCGTCAGCAAGGTGCGAGACCTGCGCTGGATCGGCGAAGGCCGGGTTCTGGTGGTCAGTTCGCAAACGCGCAGCATCTCCTCACTGGGTGTGCCGCGGTCAGAGCTGTTCTTCGGTCAGGTGCTCGACCTGGAGAGCCAGAGCGTGGTCCAGGTGCTGGATCGCACGCCGGATGTTTTGGCGGTGCTTTACGGGCCTGCCTCGGTCCGCAACACCAGCGACGGCGACACCCTGTCCGTGCGCGGCGTCAACGTCTCGAATGACCAGACTAGTCTGTACCGCATCGACCTCAGGACCGGGCGCGGCCGCTCGGTGGCCTACATGGACCACACCACCGATGACTATGTGCTGGACGGCGAAGGCAAGATCATCGCCCTGTCACGCTACGACGAGCGAACCGGTCGCTGGTCGTTGCGCCTGCCAGACGGTCAGGGCCACCGCGAGGTCTGGGCGGTCGACGCGCCGGTGGACACTCCGGCGTTCCACGGCATGGGGCGCACGGCCCGCACCATCGTCATTGGCGCCGATCGGCCAGACCTCGCGTCGGAAGACGCCGGGTCCGAGATTTCGGACGTCTTGTTCGAGGTCAATGTAGACACCGGCGACTGGAGCCGCCTGCCGTTTGACCACCACCCGGACTCCTTGGTGCATCATCCTCAGACCCGCCTGCTGATCGGCGGCGGCCGCACTGAAGAGGACGGCACCCGGTACGAGTTTCTGGACCCGCTGGCCTCGCGGCGGTGGCAGTCCGTTGAACGGGCCTTCAGGGGCAAGGCCCCGAAACTGGTGTCGTGGAACGACGCGCTGAGCCGGGTTGTCGTCTTCACCGACACGGGCGAGGCGGGCCAGTATCAGTTGGTCGATTTCGATCGTCGCACCGCCGATATACTGTCGGACGCCTATCCCGCCATCGCGCCCGAGCAGGTGGGTGCCGTGCGGTCCATCCATTACGCCGCCCAGGATGGGCTAAATATTCCCGGTTATCTGACCCTGCCGCCGGGGGTGTCCGAACCTTCAGGTCTGCCGCTGGTGGTCCTGGCGCACGGAGGGCCGGCGTCCCGGGACGTAGCGGGTTTCGACTGGTGGGCTCAGGCGCTGGCCTCGCGGGGCTATGCGGTCCTGCAGGCCAATTTCCGGGGCTCGACCGGCTACGGCCGAGCATTTCTCGAGGCGGGTTATGGCGAATGGGGCCGCAAGATGCAGACGGACCTGTCCGACGGCGTGCGCTGGCTGGCGGCTGAGGGCATCATCGACCCCGCCCGCGTCTGCATCGTCGGCGCCAGCTACGGCGGCTATGCGGCGATGGCGGGCCTGACCCTCGACAGCGACGTCTATCGCTGCGGAGTATCTGTCGGCGGCGTGTCGGACCTACGCCGCATGGTCAACCGGGAGGCGCGGCACGAGCGCCATAGAGACAGCCAGACCGTACGCTATTGGAACCGGTTCATGGGGGCGGCACGGCTTAATGACCGAGCCTTGGACGACCTGTCCCCGGCCTATCTCGCGGCCTCGGTCGACAGCCCCCTGCTGTTGATCCACGGCAAGGACGATACGGTGGTGCCCATCGAACAGAGCCGGGTCATGGTTGAGGCTCTGCGTCGGGCCGGCAAGCCTGTCGAGTTCGTGGAATTGCCGGGCGAAGATCATTGGCTGTCGCGGTCCGCGACGCGACGGCAGATGCTGGTCGAGACTGTTCGTTTCCTCGAGGCGAACAATCCGGCGGGCCGGGCGGACTGACAGGAGATTACGGGGAGGGACCGCGCCTCCGAGGGCGTTTGCCGGAAGCCAACATCCCCAACGTCAGGCCGACGTCAGCCGCGACGGCCGGGGCGTTTTCGTTTGCGGATCTCGCCTTGCACCCCCGCGCGATCTGACTGACACAGGGGTCGCCCCCCGCCCGAGAACCGCCCCGTGACGACAGCCGCCCTGCCCCCGCCTCCGTCGCGATCGGCGCTGTTTGTCCTGTTCGGCGTGGTGTTCATCAACCTGGTCGGTTTCGGCATCGTCATTCCGCTGCTGCCCTTCTACGGCCAGACGCTGGACGCGCCGCCGTGGCAGGTTGCGCTGATGTTCTCGGCCTATTCACTGGGCCAGTTCGTGGGCGAGCCCTTCTGGGGCCGGCTGTCGGACCGGATCGGGCGCAAGCCGGTGTTGCTGATCACCGTGCTGGCCAACGCCGCCGGCTATCTGGCGCTCGCCTTCGTGCCCAACATCTGGCTGGCCATCGCCGTGCGCCTGTTCACCGGTCTGGGTGCCGGCAACATCTCGACGGTTCAGGGCTATGTCGCCGACGTGACGCCGCCGGCGCTGCGGGCCGGGCGGATGGGGTTGATCGGCGCGGCCTTCGGGCTGGGCTTCATCGTCGGGCCGGGGTTGGGCGGACTGCTGACGCGGCCCGATCTGGGGGCGCTGGGCTATCAGCTGCCGATCTTCGTTGCGGCCGGGTTGTGCCTGCTCGCCGCCCTGGGCGTCGTCGTGCTGTTGAAAGAGAGCCGGGCAAAGGCGGATCCGGCCACGCCGCGTCCGCCGTTCCTCGGCGGCGTGCATGACGCCGTCGCCAATCCCGTGGTGTCGCGGGTGCTGCTGGTGACCCTGATCTATATGGCCGGTTTCTCGGGCATGGAGTCGACCTTCGGCTTCTGGACCGAGGCCCGATACGGCTGGGGTGCCCGTGAGGTCGGGTTCAGCTTCATGGCCGTGGGCGTGGTGTCGGCCATCTGTCAGGGTCTGGTCGCGGGACGGCTGGCGCGACGGTTCGGCGAGGCGCGGGTGCTGGCGGTCGGATGCCTGGTTTTCGGTGCCGGACTGGTCGGGCAGGTGGCGGTCAGCCGGCTGTTGCCGCACGCCGACTGGCTGGTGCCGGTGGTGATGGCGGGCGGGGCCTTCGGCATGGCGATCACCATGCCGAACATCTCGGCCCTGATCTCGCGCTCGGTCGATCCGGACCGGCAGGGCGCCATGCTGGGGCTGAACATGGCGGTCAGTTCGAGCGCCCGCATCTTCGGCCCGATGGCGGCGGGGGCGATCTTCTCCGGCCTCGGCCACGACTGGCCGTTCCTGATCGGTGCCGCCCTGACCATCCCGGCCGCGGTGATGGCGGTCAATGCGGGGCGTGCCTTCAAACGGCGTCAGGCCGCTGTCGACGCGCAACCGGCGGCGTAGCCGGCGGCGTTTCGCTTGGCGGCGAAGCCCCGACCCTCTAGAGTTTCTCATCAGTTCAGTGCGGGGGACGCATGTCCATTCGAAATCTCTTGTTCGCCGTGGCGGTCGCAGCTTCGGCACCGTTCGGCGTCTCGGCCGCCTATGCCCAGTCAGCGCCCATCGAGGCCTATGCAGCCCTGCCCGCCATCGACGGCGTCTCCGTGTCGCCCGACGGCTCCAGCCTGGCCTACATCCGGCGCGATCCCGCGGGGGACGCGGTCATCGCGATGAACCGGGCCGGCGAGGCCCTCGTCACCATTGATGTCAGCGACCGCGCGGCGCGAGCGGTGTTCTGGGCATCGCCCGACCACGTCGTGATCTCGAGCACGGTCAATGACAAACTGCCCTTCACCTCGGCGGCGGCGCTCTATACGCAGCTTGATATCGTCAACGTCCGCACCCGCCGGGTGGCGCGGGCCCTGCGCAGTGCGGACAAGGCGATCCTGACCGCCAGCTTCGGCCCGGCCACCGTCGGGACCTACCGCGGGCGGCCGGTGATGTATCTGCGGACCATCACGGTCGAGAACAACGCCTACACCTACGACCTCTATCGGGTGGATCTGGACGACGGCCGCGGCCGGTTGCACCAGACCGGTGCCGAGGACACCAGCGCCTATGTCGTCCGCACGGACGGCACGGTGATGGCGCGCACGACCTATGACGACGAGACCGGCGTGTGGCGTCTGCTGGTGCCGCGCGGCGGCAACTGGACCGAACTGCTGTCCCGCCGGTCGCTGCTGGACCGGCCCTCGATTCTCGGCTTCGGCCGCAGCGACGAAACCGTCCTGCTGAGCGAGGACCGCGAGGACGGTCCGGTGCTGGTCGAGATCAGCCTGGCGGACGGCTCTGAAGTCGCCCAGCACGACAACGCCGGTGCCGAGAGCATCGTCCGCGACGGCGCGGGCCATATGGTCGGCATTTCGCGGCAGGGGCTGACCCAGTCCTACTCCCTGTTCGATCCGGCCCATCAGGCGAGCTGGGACAGGCTGGTGCAGGGGCTGGCCGGACGGGAGCTGTTCCTGACCGACGCCGACGACGATCTGAGCGTGCTGGTGTTCCGGGCCGAGGGCGCGGGCGAGCCGGGCTCGACCTATCTGTTCGATGCCGAGCGCCAGAGCGTCAACCTGATCGGCCGCGAGTATCCGGGCTTGACGGCAGGCAGTGTCGCGGAGGTCAGCGCCATCCGCTACACCGCCGCCGACGGGATGGAGCTGACGGCCTTTCTGACCAAGCCGTCCGGGCGCGAGGCCCGGAACCTGCCGCTGATCGTGCTGCCGCACGGCGGGCCGGCGGCGCGGGACAAGGCCGGGTTCGACTGGTGGGCCCAGGCCCTGGCCTCGCGCGGCTATGCCGTGCTGCAGCCGCAGTTCCGGGGCTCCGAAGGCTTCGGCATGAGCCTGCTGGAGGCCGGCTACGGCGAATGGGGCCGCAAGATGCAGACCGACCTGTCGGATGGCGTGCGCTATCTGGCCAGCGCCGGCATGATCGATCCGGACAAGGTCTGCATCGTCGGGGCCAGCTACGGCGGCTATGCCGCGCTGGCGGGCATGACCATCGACCAGGGCGTCTACCGCTGCGCCGTCTCGGTGGCCGGGATTTCGGATCTGACCGAGTTTCTCGGGAATGAACGGCGTCAGGGCGGCCGGTCGCGCTTCAACGAGACCCTGCGCTACTGGCAGCGTTTCATGGGCGTGACCAGCGACACCGATCCGTCGCTGGCCGAGCGCTCGCCCGCCGCCATGATCTCCCGCATCGACGGTCCGGTGCTGTTGATCCACGGGCGTGACGACACCGTCGTGCCGTTCGAGCAGAGCCGGATCATGGACCGCGCCATGCGGGCGGCCGGCAAGGATGTGGAGCTGGTTTCGCTGGCTGGAGAGGATCACTACATGAGCTTCCCGGCGACCCGCCTGGAGATGCTGAAGGCGACGGTCGGATTCCTCGAGGAGCACAATCCGCCCCGGTGACCGCGGGTGCCGTCGGAATCCTTATCCCGCTTGCTTTCAGGCCATTCCTGGACTAGAAGCCGCGCCTTCGCGTACCGAACCGCCGGGCTAACAGGCATGCCTGGGCGGTTCTCAATCAGGGCGACTCCTATGGGCTCAAGCAGCCAATAGGCGGTAGTCCGCTCAAAGACAGAGAGTGAAAATGCCGAAACTTAAGACGAAGTCGGGCGCCAAGAAGCGCTTCAAATTCACGGCGACAGGCAAGGTGAAGTCTGGCGTGGCAGGCAAGCGGCACCGCTTGATCAGCCACAACAGCAAATACATCCGCCAGAACCGCGGCACCAAGGTCATGGCCGACGCCGACGCCAAGAAGATCAAGTCCTACATGCCGTACGCCTGAGGGCGCGCCGCATCACGATCTGACTTCACCGCCTAGAATTTGAACAAAGTCCCCCAAGCAGCGAGGCCCCGCGGGCCAAGCGGAGGGACTTCCCCAAGGGAAAACAACAATGGCTCGCGTCACTCGGGGCGTTACGTCCCACGCCAAGCACAAGAAGGTTCTTAAGCAGGCCAAGGGCTTCTACGGCCGCCGCAAGAACACCATCCGCACCGCCAAGGCCGCGGTCGATCGCGCCGGGCAATACGCCTACCGCGACCGTCGCACCAAGAAGCGCAATTTCCGCGCCCTGTGGATCCAGCGCATCAACGCCGCGGCCCGGATCGAAGGCTTCACCTACAGCCAATTCATCCACGGCCTGGGCAAGGCCGGTATCGAACTGGACCGCAAGGTCCTGGCCGCCATGGCCGCCGACGAAACCGTCTTCAAGGCGATCGCCGACAAGGTCCGCGACGCGCTGAAGACGGCCTAGGATTTCCGGCAACGGAACACGCAAAAGCCCTCCGGTTCGCGCCGGGGGGCTTTTTGCCTTGCGCCCCACCCCCTGAGCGAAATCGGTCTTGATGGACGCAGCCCATCAAGAGTCAGATTTCGCTGCAGATTGATGCTGAAACATTTTTTGGATTCAGGTCGATTCGACCTGAAGCAAAAATGGTCTAGACGAAACCCGACATGACCGATCTCGCCCAACTCGAACTCGACCTGATCAACGCCATCGGCGGCGCAGAGACCGCGGCGGCCGTCGAGGAGCTGCGCGTCGCGGCCCTCGGCAAGCAGGGCTCGGTCTCCGGCCTGCTCAAGGGCATGGGCGCGATGAGCCCCGATCAGCGGCGCGAGCGGGGGCCTATGATCAACGGCTTGCGCGACCGCGTGTCCGCCGCCCTGGCCGCCCGCAAGGCCGAGCTGGAGTCCGCTGAACTGGACGCCCGCCTCAACGCCGAACGCATCGACCTGAGCCTGCCGTCCCGCCTGCGCCGCAAGGGATCGGTGCATCCGACCATGCAGGTGATGGACGAGATGATCGCCCTGTTCGCCGACATGGGCTTCGCTGTTGCCGAAGGTCCCGACATCGAGGATGATTTCCACAATTTTACGGCTCTGAATTTCCCGCCGAAGCATCCGGCGCGGGAGATGCACGACACCTTCTTCCTGACGCCCGATCCGGAGACCGGCGAGCGCAAGGTGCTGCGCACCCACACCAGTCCGGTGCAGGTGCGCACCATGATGACGCAGAAGCCGCCGATCCGGATCATCGCTCCGGGCCGGACCTTCCGGAAGGACTCGGACGCCACCCACACGCCGATGTTCCACCAGGTCGAGGGTCTGGTGATCGACAAGGGCGTCCACATGGGTCACCTGAAGTGGACGCTGGAGACCTTCGTCGCGCGCTTCTTCGAGGTCGATGACGTCGATGCGCGGTTCCGCCCCCACCACTTCCCGTTCACCGAGCCGTCGGCGGAAATGGACATCCGCTGCGACCGGTCCGGCGGTGAGCTGAAGCTGAACACCGGCGACAGCTGGATGGAGATCCTCGGCTGCGGGATGGTGCACCCCAACGTGCTGCGCAACTGCGGCATCGACCCGGATGAGTATCAGGGCTTCGCCTTCGGCATGGGCGTCGATCGTCTGGCCATGCTGAAATACGGCATCCCCGACCTGCGCCCGATGTTCGAGGCCGACACCCGGTGGCTGGCCCACTACGGCTTCTCGGCCTTCGCGGCCCCCAACCCAGCAAGCGGACTGTCCTGATGCCGACCGACCAGCCCCTCTCCCCGCAGGAGACGTCCCGAACCCTGGACCCGACCGCGACCGATATCAGCGGCGGCCATTTCGCCCTGTTCGACCTCTATCGCGCCAACATCCAGGCCGGGGGCGGTGCGGTGATCGAGGGCCGCACCTTTTCGGACTGCTACATTGAAGGACCGGCCGTGATGCTGGTGCTGGACGGCAACCAGTTCGACGGGACCAATTTCGGTCCGACCGGCGGGGACGTCCGGACCATGCTGTTCCGGCCGCTGTCCGGCAAGCTGGCGATTGGTGCCATCCCGGTGCGCAACTGCATCTTCCGGAACTGCCAGTTCCATACCCTGGGCATTACGGGCAGCGACGACCTGCTCCAGATGCTCACCGAACAGGTCACGACCGTCGACTGACGGCCGAACGCCAAACTCGAGAGACTGACTTCATGACCGACCAAACCCCGACCATGTCCGAGGAAGAAGCCGCCGGGCGCGCCCTGGTGGCCCGCACCAGTTTCGAGAAGGAGGCCGTCTGGCTGCCGCAGCTCGCCGTCCAGCACTGGAACGCGGACCAGATGTTCATTGACGGCAAGACCTTCACCGACTGCCTGATCGAAGGGCCGGCGGTCATGGCCGTGATGAACGGCACGACCTTCGACAGTTGCGCCATGGGCACGACGGACGACATGCGTACCCTGCTCTATCGTCCCATGGGCCAGACCAAGATGGGCGGCGTGATCGGTATGGCCAACTGCCGGTTCGTGCGGTGCCGCTTCTTCCAGGTCGGGTTCACCGGCACGGACGAACTGCTCGACGACCTCACCGTGGCGATCACACCCATGAGCAAGCTGGGCCAGGAACCCGCGGCGTGAAATTCACCCTGTCCTGGCTGAAGGACCACCTCGACACGGACGCGGAGATCGCGGCCGTGGCCGACGCCATGACCATGGCGGGGCTGGAGGTCGAGGAGGTCCATGATCCGGTCGCGGCCCTGGCCCCCTTCACCGTGGCCCGGATTGTTTCGGCCGAGCAGCACCTCAACGCCGACCGGCTGCAGGTCTGTCAGGTCGACACCGTCGACGGGATGAAGGAAATCGTCTGCGGTGCCCCGAACGCGCGCGCGGGCCTGACCACCATCTATGCGCCGATTGGGGCCTTCGTGCCGGGACTGGGCGTGACGCTGGTCGAGAAGCCGGTGCGCGGCGTGGTCTCCAACGGCATGCTGTGTTCGGCCTCGGAGCTTGAGCTGGCCGATGAAAGCGACGGCATTCTGGAACTGGCCGACGACCTGACGGTGGGCACGCCCGCCGCCGGAGTGTTCGGGGCCGAGCCGGTGATCGATTTCGAGGTGACCCCGAACCGGCCCGACTGGCTGGGCGTCGCCGGCATCGCGCGCGATCTGGCGGCCACGAGCCTGGGCCAGTTGAAGACCCCCTCGGTGACGCCGGTTCCCGGCCGTTTCGCGTCGCCGGTCACCGTCCGCATCGAGGCACCCGGGATGTGCGCGGCCTTCTCCGGCCGGTTCATTCGCGGCGTCAGGAACGGCCCGTCGCCCGCCTGGCTGCAGCGGCGGCTGACCGCTATCGGCCTGCGTCCGATCAACCGGCTGGTCGATGTGACCAATCTGATCGCCTATGACCGCGCCCGCCCCCTGCACGTCTATGACGCGGCCAAGCTGGTCGGCGGCGAGATCATCGTGCGCGGCGGACAGGTCGCCAGCGACACCGGCGAGCACGAGCATCTGATCGCCCTGGACGGCAAGACCTACACCGTCGATCCGACCATGTGCGTCATCGCCGACGCCGCCGGCGAGCGGCCGATCGGACTGGGCGGTGTCATGGGCGGCGAGTCGACCGGCTGTTCCGACGACACCGTCGACGTCTTCCTCGAAAGCGCCTGGTTCGATCCGCTGGTCACGGCCCAGACCGGCCGCGCCCTGACGATCAGCTCGGACGCCCAGTACCGGTTCGCGCGCGGCGTCGATCCCGACTTCATGGTTCAGGGGCTGGAGCTGGCGACGCAGCGGATCCTCGACCTGTGCGGCGGCGAGCCGTCCGAGGTCGTGGTCGTGGGCCAGCCACTGGCCCCGCCTGCGGCTTTCGGCTTCGCCCCGGCCCGCGTCGGCTCCCTGACCGGCCTGTCGCTGGACGACGACCGCATTGCTGAAATCCTCACCCGTCTCGGCTTCGAGCTGTCGCGCGGCCAGAGCGCCGACCTGCCGTGGACCGTGACACCGCCGTCGTGGCGGCGCGACGTCGAAGGCCCGGCCGATCTGGTCGAGGAGGTCGCCCGCATCGAGGGCTACGGCACCTTGCCGTCCACGCCCCTGCCCGACCTCGGCGCCCCGTCGAAGGGCGTGCTCAGCGCCCGGCAGTCGCGGGTCCGCAAGGCGCGCCGCGCCCTG
>JBBQOK010000099.1:0-9588 GCA_038330765.1 Caulobacterales bacterium
CGATCCCTTGCGAAAGATCGAGCCCGGCATGATGCCGATCTTGCATTCATCCGGCGTCAGAATGCCGGGACAGTTCGGGCCGATCAGACGGCTTTTGCTGCGATCCAGTTTTTCCTTGACCCGCACCATGTCCAGCACCGGAATCCCTTCGGTGATGCAGGTGATGAACGGGACCTCGGCCTCGATGGCCTCGAGGATGGCGTCCGCCGCGCCCGCCGGCGGGACATAGATCACCGAGGCGTCGGCGCCGGTGGCCTCGCGGGCCTCGGCCACCGAGGCGAAGATCGGCAGGGTCTCGCCCTCCGAGCCGGTCCAACTGGTCCCGCCCTTGGTGGGGTGCACGCCGCCGACCATCCTGGTCCCGTAATAGCGGAGCGCCTGTTCGGTGTGGAAGGTCCCGGTCTTGCCGGTCAGGCCCTGGACGATGACCTTGGTGTTCTTGTCGACGAGGATGGACATTCTAGTTTCCCGGGGGAGAGACAGGGGCCGTTTCGGTGGTCACGATCTGGCGCGAAAAGGAGATAACCGCGCGACCGTCTGCGGCGGCGGCGTAGGTGAGCGTGTGGCCGCCGAAGCTTGACCACATGCGGGGCGGGACAAAGCCTGGAAGCGGCTCGACCGGGACGCTCTCACCTTCCAGACCGAGGCTCTCAGCCAGGGCGGCGAAATCGGCCTCCAACCCTTGGCCAGCTTGCTCGACCGATACCGAGCAGACCAACGCCGAGCCACGACTAGGCCCGCCGGGTTCCTGCCCCCCCATCATCATGACGAGCACACCGTTGGTGCGGAATGCGGTGCTCCAGCCCGGCTCACCAGACCTGTTGGTCAGGCGAGCGGATCTCCAGCGGCGTTCCCGCCCCAGCCTTTCGAAGGCCGCACGGTCAAGCTCCGTGTCGATGCAGACGTCCCGCACCAACTGCACCACGTCCGCACCCCGCAGTCCGGCCGAGCCTTGCGGCGCTGCAGACAGGGTCAGAGCGAGGGCGAACTCGGCGATCATCACCCCACCGCCGCGACGATCTTCTGCGCCGCGTCGTCGAGGTCGTCGGCCGCCGTGATGGCCAGACCCGACTCATTGAGGATGCGCTTGCCCTCGGCGACATTGGTGCCTTCGAGGCGGACGACCAGCGGCATCTTCAGGCCGACTTCCTTCACGGCCGCGACCACGCCCTCGGCGATGACGTCACAGCGCATGATGCCGCCGAAGATGTTGACCAGAATGCCCTCGACCGCGGGGTCGGCGGTGATGATCTTGAAGGCCGCCGCGACCTTTTCCTTGGAGGCGCCGCCGCCGACGTCGCAGAAATTGGCGGGCTCCTTGCCGTACAGTTTGATGATGTCCATCGTCGCCATGGCCAGGCCGGCACCGTTGACCATGCAGCCGATGTTGCCGTCGAGGGCGACATAGGCGAGGTCCCATTCCGACGCCTCGATCTCCTTGGCGTCTTCCTCGGTCTCGTCGCGCAGCGCCTTGATGTCCGGGTGGCGGAACAGGGCGTTGCCGTCGAAGCTGACCTTGGCGTCCAGCACCCGAAGGTGGCCATCCTTCATCACGATCAGCGGGTTGATCTCCAGCATCGACATGTCGGTGTCGACGAAGGCCTTGTAGAGCAGGGGGAACAGCGTCTCGCCGTCCCTGGCCGCCGCGCCGGTCAGTTCGAAGGCCGTGTTGATCTTCGTCACGTCGGCGGCGGTGACGCCCGCCTCGGGGTCGATGACGATGGTCTGGATCTTCTCGGGCGTGTCGTGGGCGACGGCCTCGATGTCCATACCGCCCTCGGTCGAGACGACGAAGGCGATGCGGCCGTACTGGCGATCGACCAGCAGCGAGCAATAGAGTTCGCGGTCGATGTCGGCACCGTCCTCGATATAGAGGCGGTTGACCTGTTTGCCGGCCGGGCCGGTCTGGGCCGTGACCAGCGTATTGCCCAGCATCTCTTTGGCGTGGGCGACGGCCTCCTCGATCGAGAAGGCCAGACGGACGCCGCCCTTGGCGTCGGGGCCCAGCTCCTTGAACTTGCCCTTGCCGCGGCCACCGGCATGGATCTGCGACTTCACCACATACAGCGGCCCGGGCAGCGACTTCGCCGCGGCTTCGGCCTCGTCGGCCGAGGTGATGGGCACGCCGGCCGCGACCGGTGCGCCGAAGCCCTTCAGGACCTGCTTGGCCTGGTATTCGTGGATGTTCATGGGGAGGCGCCGCCGGACTGCTGGGAGGAGTTGCGGCGCTTATAGGGGCTGCGCCTTCGCAGGCGCAACCGTCACCCCGCGATCAGTCCACCCAGTCCTTCTTCAACGTCCGCGAGGCGCCGATCAGCAGCACGGCGGCGAGGATGTAGAAGCCCATGCCGGTGTAGATCGCCCAGCGCAGGCTCTCGTCGCCGAAGCGCGGGGCCAGCAGGTCGCTCATCCAGCCGAAATAATAGAAGCCGACGGCGATGCCGAGCAGGTTGTTGATCAGCAGGAACAGGGCCGAAGCCGTCGAGCGCATCGGCGCGGGCACCAGATGCTGGATCGAGGCCGTGATCGGACCCAGCCAGGCGAGGTTCAGCCCAGTGGGGATCAGGAAGATCAGGAAGGCGAGGATCAGCTGCTGGGCGTTGGTGCCGCCGCCCGGGATGACCAGTCCGATCAGCCAGGGCGAGTTCATCGCCAGGATGAACATCGGGGCCGAGATCAGGAAGGCGATGGCGGGCGTCAGCGGATAGGCCCCCTTGCCGCGCTTGGACAGTTTGTCGGCGATGGCCCCGCCGGCCCAGATGCCGAGAACGCCACCGATCAGGGCGATGCCGGCATAGTACCAGCTGGTCTGGGTCAGGGTCAGGCCGAAGCTGCGCATGAAGAACAGCGGCAGCCAGCCGGCGACACCGTAACCGCACACCGACGACGAGGCCGCGCCCAGCGCCAGCAGCCAGAAGCTGGGCTTTGGGATGACCGCCGAGGCGGTGCGACGCGCGATCGTCAGGGAGATGCCGATGACCATGGCCAGCAGGCCGCCGAAGGCGAATACGAGGGGGTTGCCGAGAACCAGGCCGCCGAAATGGATCAGGGCCGCCAGGGCCAGGGCACCCGCGCCGATGCCCAGCATGATCAGCGCCGCGATGGCACCGGACCGGCCCGACCCGACCACGGGCGCGGCGGCGATCGCCGCCAGCTCGGCCTCGGTCTTTATGATGTCGGTTCCGCCCCGCTTGGGGTTGCGCACCGTGAACAGGAGGACCGGCGCCAGAAGCACACCGGCGAGGCCTACGACCACAAAGGCCGTGCGCCAGCCATAGGTCGCGGCCAGCAACCCGCCGACCAGCGTCCCCGCCGCCGTGCCCAGGGGTATGCCGAAGGCGAAGGCGGCCAGGGCCCGCGCCCGCTGATGCGGCGGAAAATAGTCGGCGACGAGGGAATAGGCCGGCGCCACCCCGCCCGCCTCGCCCACGCCGACGCCCATGCGGAACAGGAACAGCTGGGTGAACGACGTGGCCACGCCGCACAGGGCGGTGAAGCCACTCCACACCGTCAGGGCACCGGTCATGATCCAGACCCGGCTGTAGCGGTCCGCCAGCCAGGCCAGAGGGATGGCGAGGGTCGAATAGACCGAGGCGAAGGCGATGCCGCCCAGCAGGCCGAACTGGCTGTCGGACAGGCCGAACTCTGCCTTCAGCGGTGCCGCGAGGATGCCGATGATCTGGCGATCCAGGAAGTTCAGCATGTAGACGAGGATCAGGATCGCCAGGACGTAGAAGCGATATCCGGGCCGAACGGCGGGCGCGGCAGCGTCCGTGGCAGTCATGGCGTTTCCCTCGACCTGGTCTTCTTGTTGGACGGAACGGTAGCGGCGCTTTCCGGCAGCGCCAGAAAAAAAGGGCGGCGGCTCAGGAGAACCGCCGCCCTGGATCAGTTGCGATCAGGCGTCAGGAGATCAGAACTTGACCTGCAGCGAGGCGGTCACCGTCTGCGGCGGGCCGTAGTAGCCGATCACCGAGTTGTCGAAGAGCGCGCCCGGGAAGTTGTAGCCGCCGACGCGGTACTCCTCGTCGGTCAGGTTCTTGCCGTAGAGGCCTAGGGTGTAGCGGTTGCTCGGGTCGGTCCAGACGATCGACAGGTCGACCAGGGAATAGGCCTCCTGGTCCAGCGCCGGGGTCGGGAACTCGAACATGCTGAAGTCGCCGCGGTAGCTGACCGACGGGGTCACCGCCAGGGAGCCGCCGGCCACGTCGCCGGTCCAGGTGAAGCCGAGGTAGCCGGTCCATTCCGGAGCGTTCTGCAGCACCACCAGATCGGAGATGTCCTCGAACACCATGGTGGTCAGGTTGTAGCGCAGGAACTCCTCGAAATCGGAGTGCAGATAGCCGACGGCGAAGTTGGCCGACAGATTGTCGAGGATGCGCAGCCGGCCTTCGAACTCGGCGCCGTAGAAGGTCGAGGAACCGACGTTGTCGACGAAGCTGGCGATGCCGGCACCCGCCGGTACCTGGGTGGTGACCTGCTGGTCCTTGTATTTGTTGTAGAAGACGGAGCCGGCGAACGTCAGCCGGTCCAGGGCACCCTTCAGGCCGATCTCGTAGGAGTCGACCGTTTCCGGATCGTAGCCGTTGACCGTGTTCGGCGTCAGGATCACGTCACCCCGCATGTCGAAGCCGCCCGACTTGAAGCCCTGCGAGTAGGACGCATAGGTCGTCAGGTCGTCGGTGAGGTCGTAGGACAGGGCGATGCGGGGCGTGAACTGGGTGAAGTCATTGGAGTTGGTGTAGTTGGACCGCACCAGCAGGGGCGGACGCACTGTGCCGCCCAGCAGCGGGCTGCGCGTGGCACCGAGGTAGTTGGCCCGGAACACCGTCCCGTCCTTGTTGTCCAGCGTGTAGCGCATGCCGATGCCGAGGTGCAGACGATCGGTCAGGTCGAGGTTGACGTCGGCGTAACCCGCCCAGCTTTCAGTGTTCACCTGGCCGTTGGTGCCGATCACGATCCCCGCGTTGCCCAGGATGGTGTCGAAGGCACCTTCGGCATGGCCGTCCAGATAGAAGAAGCCCATCACGCCCTGGATCCGGTCGAAGTCGAACAGGAACTGGAACTCCTGGGTGAACTGGTCGTCCGCATAGAAGCCCGGGATGTCGAGCGTCGGCGCCGGGGTGTTGTCGAAGTCGATCACCGTGGTGGTTTCACCTTCGCGCCAGGCCGAGATCGACTTGAAGGTCCAGTTGTCGTTCAGATCGATCTGGACCGTCGCCGAGGCGCCCTGGCTCATCACCGAGTTGTCGTCGCCGAGGCCGGCGTTGGTATCATAGACGCTGGGCAGGATAGCGCCGGCCGGAGTGGCACCGGCGATCAGACGGTGGCCGTGACGGGGATTGGAGTCGTCCTGGACCCGGTCATAGGCCAGGCGGATCGACACGTCTTCGCGCGGGTCGAACTCGGCGCTGATGCGGCCGGCGAGGACGTCCTTGTTGTAATGTTCGGCACCGGTGTTGATGTTGGTGCCGTAACCGTCACGCTGATACGAGGCGATCGCGCCGCCGAGGCGGAAATTGTCGGCCAGGGGAAGGCTGCCCGAGGCCATCAGATCGATCTGGTTGTAGCTGCCGTAGGCACCCCGCAGCGTCAGCTCCGGATCGCTCGACAGGCCGTTGGTGACATATTTGATCGCGCCGCCGACGGTGTTGCGGCCGTACAGCGAGCCCTGCGGGCCGCGCAGCACCTCGATGCGCTGGACGTCATAGATGTCCAGAACAGCGCCCTGCGGGCGAGCCACATAGACGTCATCGACATACAGGCCCACGCCGGGCTCGAAGCCCCACAGCGGATCCTGCTGGCCGACGCCGCGGATGAAGGAGATCAGGGTCGAGTTCGAGCCGCGAGCCACCTGGACGGTCGCGTTCGGGGTCTGCTGCTGCAGCGCCGTGATGTCCGCGGCACCGGTCTGTTCCAGACGCTCGGAGCCCAGAACCGAAACCGAGATCGGCACGTCCTTCAGCGCTTCGTCGCGGCGGCGAGCGGTGACGATGACGTCACCGACGTTGGTCTCCTGCGCCTGGGGCGCGGAATCCTGCGCCAGGGCAGTGGTTGAAAGCGCGCTCCATGCGGCGCCGGCGAGCAAGGCGGTCTTTACGTAGCGGTTCATCTAAAGCCCCATTCCAGTGTTTCCAGAGAAAGACGCTTTTATTCAGCGTTCAATGATTTTCTGGGAACCTAATCGTTTTCGGCGACCTGTCAAACGGCGACGCTTGGCCCGGAGCAACCGGTGCCGGACTGTGGCGCCGTTGCCATCACGCCCGGACGCGGCCTAGCCTACCGGCCATGACCAAGCTCGACGCGCCCGCCCCCGAGTCCGCCTCGACGCCCGCGCGGCGCGGCCGCCCCCCGAAAACCCGCGCCGCCGGAACCGCCGATACCCGCGACTCCATTCTCGACGCCGCAGAGGACCTGTTCTCCAAACACGGCTTCTATGGCGTAACCATCCGCGAGGTGGCGCGCGAGGCCGGCGTCGATACCGCCCTGGTCCACTATTATTTCGGTGCCAAGCGCGGCCTGTTCGACGCCGTCTTCCTGCGCCGGGCCGAGGTCTGGAACAGCGAGCGCGTCGACGCCATCAACCGCTACGCCCGCGAGCCGGGACCCGGCGGCATGACGCTGGAGGGGCTGTTCGAGGCCTTCCTGAGGCCGCCGTTCCAGTGGTCGCTCAAAGGGGGACCCGGCTGGAAACACTACGCCGCCCTGGTGGCCCAGACCAACGCCAACCCGACCTTCGGCGGCGAGACCATGGCCCGATATTTCGACCCGTCGATCCGCCGGCTGATCGAACTGATCAAGCAGGTCCTGCCCGAGGCGCGCGAGGTCGACCTCTATTGGGCCTGGCACAATCTGTCGGGTGCCCTGACCCTGACCCTCGGCGAGACCGGGCGGCTGGACCGGCTGTCGGGCGGCCTGTGCCGCTCCGGCGATCTGGAAAGCGCCTGCGACTACATGATCCGGTTCGCGGCGGCCGGCTTCCGGGCGGTCTGCCCGCCCGCCGGCCGCGGCGTCGAACCCTAGGCTTCGGGCGAGAAGAAGCCGACGGTCGTGCCGAACGTCTTGACCAGATCCAGCCACAGGGCGGTGTGATCCGTCAGCTGCTCAACGTCGCCCGGCTGGATCAGCACGTCGTACTGGACCACCGCCGTCTGGTCCCCGCCCGCCGTTCCCGGCACGAAGAAGGCCTTCAGGAAGCGCCGGTCGCGGTTCCAGTCGTTGACCATCGCCTGGCTGATGTCCGGGTTGGAGAAGCTGGCGGCATACTGAATGTCACCGCACACATCGGCGTCGCAGCTGTAGAAGAAGATCACCCAGGTCAGTGCCCCGTCGGTGATGCTGATCCAGGTCTCGCCGTCCTGGCGGTTGATCTCGCTGACCGTGCCGCCCTTGGATATCAGCCAGGCGCGCACCGCCTCGATCGAGACGCCCGGATCGGTCGCGGTCTGGACGAAGGCAGAAGCCGAAACCGGTACCGTGGAAGCGGCCGCTGGCGCGGCGAGGGCCATGACGGCGGCGGCGGCAAGGGTAGCTAGACGGATCATCGTTTTCTCCTGCGGTCCGCCACCTACCGACGGATGCCCGGCGAAATCAAGGCGGTGCCACGACGGTCAGTCGCGTTCGCGGGCCAACCACTCGGCCCCGGCCATCTCGTTCAGCCGCGACGCCGTCCGTTCGAACTCGAACGCGCCGACGCCCTTGCGGTACAGCGCCCCGGGCGGGGCCGCCGCCAGCGTCACCAGCCGGGTGCCCGCCTCATACAGGGCGTCGATCAGCGTCACGAAGCGTCGCGCCTCATGATGGTTGGCCGGACCCAGCACCGGCACGTCCTCGATGAACAGGGTATGGAACCGCTCCGCCACGGCCAGATAGTCCTGCGGCCCCAGCGCCCGCTTGCACAGATCGTCGAACGTCGCCCGCGCCAGCCCGCCGTCCGTACGTTCGATCTCCACGATGCGGCCCAGCACGGTCAGATGCGCCGGACTTTCCTCCTGCTCGCCCTTCAGGTCGGTCCACAGCGCCTCGAAACCGGCCCGGGCGGCCGCGTCCTCAGGCGAGAACCAGACCCGATCGCCCATCAGCCGGTCCAGCCGCCAGTCCCGCGCCCCGGCGACGGACACCATTTCGCAGCGCGCCTCGAGCAGATCGATGAAGGGCAGGAAGAGCTCGCGGTTGATCCCGTTCAGATACAGCTGGTCCGGGGCCCGGTTCGAGGTCACCGCCAGTACCACCCTGGTCTCGAACAGGGCCTCGAACAGCCGACCCAGGATCAGGGCGTCGGCGATGTCGGTGACCTGCAATTCGTCGAAGCACAGCAGCCGCGCCTCCGAGGCGATCAGCTCGGCTACAGGCCGGATCGGGTCGTCGCCCTTCCACTGGCCAAAGACGGCCTTGCGCGCCCCGGCGTCGCCCTCGCGCCACTGCCGCATCAGGTCATGCACCCGGGCCATGAAGGCGTGGAAATGGGCCCGCTTCTTCCGCTTCTCCGGCGCGCAGGCGTAGAACAGGTCCATCAGGATGGACTTGCCCCGCCCAGGTGGGCCCCACAGATAGACACCGCGCACCTCCGGCGGCCCGCCAAACAGCCCGCCCAGCGGTCCCTTGCGGCCGAGGTCGATCTCCAGCCGCGCCAGTGCGTCGACCACGGGAACCTGTGACGGGTCCGGCGTCAGCCGGCCGTCGGCCAGCCGCTTCTCATAAGCAGCGCGAATGCGTGATCCCATCGATCCCGGGCTTAGCGGCGCCCGCCGCCGCTGAAAAGCGATTGCTTCGCGCCCGCGAAGGCCCACATAGAGCCTCACTGTCCGGATAGGCCCGGCCTCCAACCAATTCCGCGCTCAAGCAGCGAGACGCCGCGCGTCGAGCGGTAGCGCGTCCGAAGGACATACAAAGATGGGCTATCGCGTCGCCATCGTAGGCGCCACCGGCAACGTCGGTCGGGAAATGCTGAACATCCTCGAGGAACTGGAATTCCCCGTCGACGAGATGCACGCCGTCGCCTCGCGCAAGTCCAAGGGCATGGAGGTCGCCTGGGGCGACAGGACCATCAAATGCCAGGACATCGAGGGCTTCGACTTCTCGAAGATGGACATCGTGCTGATGAGCGCCGGCGGCGACGTCTCGCGCGAATGGTCCGAGAGGATCGGCAAGGCCGGCCCCATCGTGATCGACAACTCGTCCGCCTTCCGCAAGGATCCGGACGTGCCGTTGATCGTGCCGGAAGTGAATCCCGACGCGATCAAGCTGGCCCGCAAGAAGAACATCATCGCCAACCCCAACTGCTCGACCGCCCAGCTGGTCGTGGCGCTCAAGCCCCTGCATGACGCGGCGAAGATCAAGCGCGCCGTGGTCTCGACCTATCAATCGGTGTCCGGCGCCGGCAAGGCGGGCATGGACGAGCTGTGGAACCAGACCAAAGCCATCTACGGCCTCGGCGACGCCCGGCCCAAACTGTTCCCCAAACAGATCGCCTTCAACGTCATCCCGATGATCGGGTCGTTCCGCGACGACGGCTACACCGACGAGGAAGCCAAGATGTGGGACGAGACCCACAAGATCCTCGACCCGGACATCAAGCTGACCGTCACC
>JBBQOK010000100.1:0-9520 GCA_038330765.1 Caulobacterales bacterium
ACCGCCGCCTGAATATCCGGCTTGCCGCCCAGCCCGTGAAGGCCGCCAGCAGGACGCACAGGATGCCGTAGCTCCACGGCCGGCGGTGGGCGAGTTCGAAGATCTCGCGCTCGATGCCGACCTTCTCGACGGTGAGGGTCAGGTTGCTGACCGAGACCGGCTCGCCCTGCTGGAACAGCCAGACTTCGGCGAAATACTGGCCGGTCGGGGCGACAGCGGGCAGTTCGATCTCGGCCCGGAACAGTCCCCGGTCGACGAAGTCGACGCCGTCCGGATCGGTGTTGTAGAGCGCCGCCGCCTCGCGCAGGCGGATCACCGCGCGGCGCCAGTCCAGATAGTCCTCGCCCAGCCGGCTGACGACCACGTCGCGCACGCCATAGCGGGTGACGGTGCGGCTCTCCTCCGGCGCATTGATGCGCAGGTGGTCGACACCGACGCCCAGACGACGGAGCTGGCCGAAATCGGCGATGTCGCCCAATGGCCGCGTCGAAGCGGTCATGTAGAAGCCCGGCGCGCCTTCAAAGAGCACCGGGCGGCCGTTGAGCCAGACGCCCATGTTCCGCGTCTTCTTCGCCAGACGGATCGGCCCATCCGGCCCGCGCACAACCACAACGACGTCGACGGGCGCATTGGTCGGATTGAAGACGGCACCGTACAGGACGATGGTGGCACCCTGGAAGCTGGAGTCGATCCTGACCCGGGCGCTGGTCATCGCCGCGGCCACGCGAACCTGATCCGTGGTCGCCACCGACCGTTCGGGCGCGGGCGCCACGACGGCGGGCGGGGGGGGCGGCAGGGCGGCGATCATGGCGCGGTCCTCATTGCGCGATCCCGGGGGCGAAGGCGAACAGGTCGGACGGCCGCACGAACAGCTCCAGCCCCATCTGGATGCCGACCAGCAGGACGATCAGGCCCAGGACGGCGCGAAGCTCCTCGGCACGGAAGCGGCCCGACAGGCGAGCGCCGTACTGGGCCCCGACCACGCCGCCCAGCAGCAGGATGGTCGACAGGACGATATCGACGGTCTGGTTGCGGCCCGCCTGCAGAATGGTGGTCATGGCGGTGACGATGATGATCTGGAACAGGCTGGTGCCGACCACCACCCCGGCTTTCATGCGCAGGACGTAGAGCATGGCGGGGACGAGGATGAAGCCGCCGCCCACCCCCATGATCGCCGACAGGATGCCGACGAAGACGCCGAGCCCGAACGGGGGGATGGCGCTGATATAGAGGCCCGAGCGGGGGAAGCGCATCTTGAGCGGCAGGCCGTACAGCCACATGGGCCGGCGCCGTTCCCTGTGCGGTGTGACCTCGCCCCGGACCCGGCGCAGAATCTGGCCGAGGCTCTCGTAGAGCATCAGCATACCGATGGAGCCGAGGAACAGCAGGTAGGACAGGGCCACCGCCAGGTCGGCCTGACCGAGCAGGCGCAGGTAGCGGAACAGCTCGACCCCGAGCAGGGCACCCAGCACGCCGCCGGCAGCCATGACTCCGCCGATACGGTAATCGACCGCCTTCTGGCTGGTGTAGCTGATCACCCCCGAGGTCGAGGAGGCCACGACATGGCTGGCCTGGCTGGCCACGGCCACCGACGGCGGGATGCCGAGAAAGATCAGGATCGGTGCCATCAGGAAGCCGCCACCGATGCCGAACAGGCCGGAGACGAATCCGACCGTCGCTCCCAGCAGGACCAGGAGGGGCCAGTTCACCGAAACCTCGGCGATCGGCAGATAGATATCCAAAGGACGCGCCTTCGGCTGGAACTGAGGCTAGGCGCCGGAAAGGCGACGGTGAAACTGTCCTAGACGCATGCCGCAGCTACCGCCACCGTATGCACCGGAAAAGCTTGGCGAACCCGCGTCAGGCGAGCGGTTCGGCCTGGAAGGCGTCCGCCGCGGCCCGCGCCGAGCCGCGCGCGGCAGCCGGGAGGTCGGCCCGGATACGTTCGACCGCCGCCTGGGCGTCGCCGTCGCCGGCGCGCGACGCGATCAGATACCATTTGTAGGCTTCGGCGAGGTCCGGCTGGATGCCCTGGTCACCGGTCTCATAGAGCTTGGCCACGTTGAACTGGCTGTCCACCAGACCGGCCTCGGCCGCCTTGCGCAGCCAGCCCAGGGCTTCAAGCCGATCCTGCGAACCGCCAACGCCGTCGAACAGATACATGCCGTAGGCGTGCATGCCCCGGGCGTCGCCGCTGTCGGCCGCGCGGCGGGCCCAGACGCGCGCCTCGCGGGGGCTGGCGTTCAGGCCCTTGCCGCCTTCCTGATAGAGGCCGGCCAGATGCAGCTGGGCCGGCGCGTTGCCGGCGGCAGCGGCCTGTTTCAGCACCTCGACGCCCGCGGCGTCATCGGCATCGAGCAGTTCGACCGCCTGGCTGTAGAGTTCGGCGGCGCGCTCCGGGTCTTGTGGCGTGGTGTCCACCGGCACGACGGCGAGGGCGGCGATCAGCTGTGCATCCGTGACGGGGCCGGAGCCGCCGAGCCCCGGAATGTTCAGACCGGTTCCGGTCAGTTCGCCGAACGCCACAGCGCCGCCCGCCGTCAGGACGATGGCCACCGCCGAGGCACCCAGCGCCTTGCGAACCGTGTCGCCACCCCTGGCCTGTTTGTCGAGCCGCTCCTGCAGCCTGGATTTTCCGCCGCGCTTGAGACCGAAGCCCGAGCGGGCCGGCGCCTCTTCCGGGGCGGCCATGGCGGCGCGGGCGGCGTCGATCGCCTGCCGGGTCGAGGAAGCGCGCCCGTGCGCCGCGGCGGCTCGAAGGGCGCGCGGATCGACGAAATCGGTCTCGCCGGCAAAGTCCTCCTGGCCCGGATCGAAGGCGGCGGGCGCGGTCGCCGCCAGGGCGTCCGACACGTCGGCACCGCCGAAGCCCTGCCCGAACGGGGTCGAGGCTTGCGCCTGCGCCGGAGGCGGGGCGAAGACCGGAGCCTGCGGGGCTGGCCCCACTTCTTCGGCCAGCGACGGCTCGGGCGCCCGGCTGCCGAACGGTGCGGAAAGCGCGGGCTCGACCGCCGGTCCGTGCATCACCGCGTCGAACACTGTAGCGGCGGTCAGGACCGGTTCAGGCTTCGCCGGCCCGGCATCGACCTCGGGTTCGGGCGCCGCGAGATCGGCGGACCAGGCCTGCTGTTCCGCGAACACGGGATCGTCGAAGCCGGCGTTGCTGAACGGCGCGTCCGGGAAGGCGGCATCGGGGAAGGCGGCGCTGCGCCAGTCCGGCTGGACCTCTTCGGCAACGGCTGCGGCGGGCCCGGCGCGGCGGCCGATATTCTCGCGGGCTTCGGCGATCAGGGCCGCCGTCCGCTCTTCGGAGAGGCGCATCCGCTCGGCCAGTTCGCCCGAGGCGCGGTCGTAGCCTTGCTCGATCTTGCTCGAGCTGTCGGCCAGCCGGCGGCCGATGTCTTCCAGTGCCTGCTGCGAGCGGCGCTCGGACTGGGCGATGCGTTCGCTGAGCCGGTCGGAGATGCGGGTGATCTCGCCGCCCAGCTTCTCCAGCGCCATGGCATGGCGGTCGTCGGCGGCGACCAGGCGCTGCTCCAGTCCCTGGGCGAAGCGGCTCATGTCCGACTCGACCTTGCGGGTCAGGCTGTCGCCCAGCTTCTCCAGTAGGCCCTCGCCGTCAGTCTCGATCTTGCCGACCCGACCGTTCAGGTTCTGGGCGATGCGCAGCACTTCGCGGCCCATGGCCTCGACGGCCCGGGCGGAGCGTTCCTCGGACGTCTTGACCTGATCGCCTATGGCCAGGACCGCGCGCTCGATGCGGTCCATGCGGCCTTCGGACTCGGCCGTGTCCATCCGGCGCAACATTTCAGCGCGGTTGGCCTCGACCTGCCGGCTGAGGGTCTCGGCCAGCTTTTCGAACCGCGCGGCCTCGCGGACGCCTTCCGGCTCGACGCGAGCCTCGGCGGCGCGCAGGCGCTGGTCCAGACCCGCGAACGAACGCTCGAGGCCCCGCAGGGCTTCAGTGGTCCGGCCCTGGGCCTGATCCAGACGCTGGCCGACCTGGGCCAGCAGATCCGCGCCCGCGCCGGGCCCGGCGATCTTCTCGACCGCGTCCATGCGCTGGCGCAGTTCGTTGACGCCGCCGCGCTGACGTTCCTCGATGTCGTAGAGGCGTCCGGCGAGCGCGCCCATGGTCGTCTCGACCTTGCCGAAGGTTTCGGCCGTCTTCGGACCGGTCTCCTGCTCGAATTTGCGCAGCCGGCGATGGCCCTCGCGCAGTTCTTCCGAGATGTCGTCGATGCGGCGGCCGTAGGACCGGCCCGACTCGTCCTGGCCATCGATGCGGCGCACCAGACCCGAGACGGCCTGGTCGACCCCCTGGATAGCGACGGTCGAGCGGCGCTCGGCGGCCTCCAGCCGGCCGGCGATGGCGTCAATCGAGGCGCTGAGGCGTTGCCAGGGCTCTTCGCCCGCACCGTAGGCGTCGTCGACGCGGCGGCTACGGCCACGGCGCTCGAAACTGTCGGCGGCGTGGGGGCGGCGCGACAGCGGCACGACGCCGTCATCGTCGTCGCCGTCTTCCATGATCATGGTGTTGAGCCACTCGCCCAGCGTCATGCCAGAGCGGCGGGCGAGGTCCTTGGCGATCTCGCGCGCCTTGGGCTCGATACCCTTCACGCTCCACGGCGCGGCTGCGCTCACTGATTCGCCTCCCGACCTACTTGCCGAACGCTAGACGCCAAGATGATGCGTGTAAACGCGTGGTTAACCCCAAGATGTAGGGTCTGACCATCTTCCTGTGGAAAGCCCGAACACCGGTCCCGAGCCTCGGGCCAGACCCGTTAACGTCTCGTGAAGATTAACGACTCGGAAAGAACTCCAAACGCTTGCGTCAGGGCCGGTGGTGGGCCACTTCGCGCCGATGACCCTGCCCGTGACCCTCGCCCTGCTCGCCGCCGTCATCGCCCTTGCGGTCTTCGCCGGCTGGCGCGGGTCGCGGCCGTCGCAGCCGCACCTCGGGGTTCGCATGGTGCCGTGGCGCTTCGTGATGATCCTTGCGGCGGCCGTGACCCTGCTGCTGGTCGTCCATCTCGCGGCCCTGCTCGGCGTGCCGCAGGTGGCCCGGTAGGCGGAACCGGTCGGGCCACGGGCCATTCCTGATCCATCACCCGATATCAGGAGACGCCATATGGCCGACAGGAATCTCACCGTCCGCGAAGCCGAGGAAGAGTTCTGGAACCACCTCGAGAAGTCCAACACCGGCATGCTGGGCCTGGACCAGCCCGGCTATCACGCCCAGCCGATGACCGCCTTCCGCGAGAAGGAGACCGGCACGATCTGGTTCTTCACCCGCGAGGACACCGATCTGGCCAGGGATGCCGCGGTCGGTTCGGGACAGAGCGCCATGTTCCACTACGGCTCGAAGGACCAGAACGTCTGGGCCTGCATCCAGGGCGAACTGTCGGTGCACGGCCAGGACCGGGAGATCGTCGATCGCTACTGGAACCCGGTGTTGGCCGCCTGGTATCCGCAGGGCAAGGACGATCCCAACCTGACCATCCTGCGCTTCGACGCCGGCGACGGCCGGGTCTGGGTCAACGAGGGCGGCGTCTTCAAATTCGCCTATGAGATCGCCAAGGCCAATGTGACGAAGACCCTGCCTGACGCCGGTGACGTGGTGGACGTGAACCTGCAGTAGGGCTCAGCCCGCGAAGCACCATGCCAGCACGGCCTTCTGGGCGTGGATGCGGTTTTCGGCCTCGTCCCAGACCAGCGAGCGGGGGCCGTCGATCACGGCGTCGGTGACCTCCTCGCCGCGGTGGGCGGGGAGGCAGTGCAGGAAGACGGCGTCGGAGGCGGCGGCGTCCATCAGGGCGTCGTCGACCCCATAGCCCTCGAAGGCTTCCAGACGGGCCTCATAATCGCCGTCGCCCATCGACACCCAGGTGTCGGTGACGACCACATCGGCACCGGCCACGGCCTGATGCGGGTCGCTGGTCAGGGTGACGTGGTCGCCGCCCCTGGCCAGGTCATGCAGGTCGGGGTGATAGTCGGCCGGACAGGCGACGTTGAGGTGGAAGCCCAGTTTCGGCGCGGCGTGCATGAAGCTGTGGCAGACGTTGTTGCCGTCGCCGACCCAGGCGATGGTCTTGCCGGCGATCGGGCCGCGAGCCTCCTCGATGGTCATCAGATCGGCGAGGATCTGGCACGGGTGCGAACGGTCGGTCAGGCCGTTGATCACCGGCACGGTGGCGAAGCGGGCGAAATTCTCGAGGTCCTCGTGGTCGTTGGCGCGGATCATGACGGCGTCAACCATGCGCGACAGGACCCGGGCCGTGTCCTCGACCGGCTCGCCGCGACCCAGCTGCATGTCGCCGGCGTTGGCGATGATCGAGGCCCCGCCCAGCTGGCGGATGGCGGCGTCGAAGCTGAAGCGGGTGCGGGTGGAGTTCTTCTCGAAGATCATCGCCAGCACGCGATCCGTCGCCGGAGCATCGGCGTCGACGCGGCCCTTCGGCCAGCCCTTGCGGGCCACCTTGCGGGCATGGGCGTCGTCAAGGATGGCCCGCAGGTCGGCGGCGTCGAGGCGGTGCAGGTCGAGGAAGTGGCGGACCATCGTCAGCCCGCCATCTTCCCGCGCGCCACTTCGCAGGTGCGCTCGAAGCGTTCGACCGCCTCGCGCGCCTCTTCCAGCGTCAGGTTCAGGGGCGGCAGGATGCGGACGCAGTTGTCGCCGCCGCCGGCGACCAGCAGCTGCTGCGTATCGCGGGCCCAGCCCATGAATTCGCGGTTGTTGGGGTGGAGCTTGACCCCGAGCAGAAGCCCCTTGCCGCGCACGTCCACGATCACGTCGGGATAGCGCTGCGCCAGACCGTGCAACTGCTGTTTCAGATAGCCGGCGATCTCATTGACGTGGGCCAGGGTCTCCGGCTTCGAGATCTCGGCGAAGGCCGCGCCGCCGACGGCCATGGCCAGCGGATTGCCGCCGAAGGTCGAGCCGTGCACGCCCACGACCATGCCCTTGGCGGCGTTGGTGGTGGCCAGACAGGCGCCGACGGGGAAGCCGCCGCCGAGGGCCTTGGCGATGGCCATGATGTCCGGTGCCATGCCGCCCCATTCGTGGGCCCAGAGCTTGCCGGTCCGGCCCATGCCGCACTGGACCTCGTCGAAGATGATCAGGACGCCGTATTCGTCGCACATCTCGCGCAGGCCGCGCAGGCAGACCTCGGGAATGGCGCGACAGCCACCCTCGCCCTGCACCGGCTCGACGATGATGGCGGCGGTGTTGGGGTTGGAGATGGCGGCCTTGAGGGCCTCATGGTCGCCGAAGACCAGCTGGTGGAAGCCCTCCATCGGCGGGCCGAAGCCGTTGGTGTAGCTGGGGTTGGCGGCCGCGTTGATGGCCCCGTAGGTCCGGCCGTGGAACGAGCCGTCGAAGCCGTAGATGTCGATCCGCTCGGGCTGGTCGTTGGCGAAATGATATTTGCGCGCCGTCTTCAGGGCGCATTCGACCGCCTCGGTGCCCGAGTTGGTGAAGAAGACCACGTCGGCGAAGGACTTTTCGCACAGGGCGTCGGCGAGGGCCTCCTGCCCCGGAATCTTGAAGATGTTGGAGACGTGCCAGAGCTTCTCCGCCTGGTCCTTGAGCGCTTGAACCAGGACCGGATTGGCGTGGCCCAGGGCGTTGGTGGAAATCCCCATGACGCAGTCGAGGTATTCGGTCCCGTCCTTCGCCCAAAGACGCGCGCCCTGCCCGCGATCCACCTCCAGCGGCGCGCGGTTGTAGACACCCATCAGATGTTCAGTGGACACGGGGCAGGCCTCCAAAAGCGAGACGGCCCCGGCGCCGGACAGCGTCGGGACCGCTTGAAAAAGGGTCAGGCCTTGTCGGACGGGGGGCGGGGTTAGTCAACACCGGCGGCGGAGACAGACGCATAGCCAGAAACGTCCGACCCGGGCTGGGCCTCGTCGAGGGCACGCGCCCACTGTGGTGTCAGCTTTTCAGCCGCCAGCCGGACTTGAACACCGCCCAGCAGGCCCAGGCCATAACCACGGTCAGAAGGCCGCTCATGGTCACGCCAATCCAGATGTTCCCCTCGGCGTGGCCGATGAAGCCGGCGCGGAACCCGTCGATCAGATAGAAGAAGGGGTTGAAATGGCTGATGGTCGCGAACGGCTCGGGCAGGCGCTCGACCAGATAGAAGGTGCCACTGAGGAAGGTCATCGGCATGATGACGAAATTCTGCACCGCCGCCAGCTGGTCGAATTTCTGGGCCCAGAGGCCGGCGAAGACGCCTAGCATGCCCATGATCAGGCAGGCCTGCAGGCCGAACCACAGGATGGCGGCCAGGTTGGCCACCTCCAGCCGCGCGAAGGGCAGAACGCAGATCGCGGTGACCATCCCGACCACCAGGCCGCGGGTCGCCGCGCCCAGCGAGAAGCCGATGGTCAGCTCCAGCGGGCTGAGCGGCGGGGTCAGGAAGTCGGTCGCCGTATTCATCACCTTGGCCTGGATCAGGCTGGAGGAGGCGTTGGCGAAGGCGTTGTTGAGCATGGCCATCATGATCAGGCCCGGTGCCACGAACTCCGCGAACGGCGTGCCGTTCAGCGGCGGCCGCGTGCCCTGCAGGGCGACCACAAAGACCATCATATAGAGCAGGGTGGTGACCACTGGCCCCGCCACGGTCTGGGCCCCGACCTTCCAGAACCGCCGCACCTCCCTGAAATACAGCGTCTGAACGCCGACCCAGTTGACGCCGCGATAGACGCGCGGTCGCGGCGGGCCGGACGGACGGGTGGAAGACAGGTCGGTCATGGGGGCCAGATGCGGGGTGGCGGGAGCGGATGCAAGGGGGGCGAGGGGGACGAGGATTGGCTGGCCGCTGGTGGGTGCAAGCCTTGGGGTCGGGGTTCAGCCCTGTTCTTGCCTCGCCCCCCCATCCCTCGCCCCCCGTCCCTGCCCACATTAACCATCCCTACATCTAGTTCCTGTGGACGGACTGATTCGCACATCTTGCGTCCGGTAAGGGCTCGTTTACGATTAGTGGTAGGTCGAGGCCCCGGGAGGGCAGCCTGGACCCCATATGTTGAATCACGACCCCGGAGGGTGGCCATGACCGCAGGCTGGACTGAAGATCGCGTTGGCGCGCTGAAGAAGCTCTGGCTGGAAGGCCAGTCGGCCAGCCAGATCGCCAAACAACTGGGCGGCGGCGTCACTCGCAACGCCGTCATCGGCAAGGTGCACCGCCTCGGTCTGTCCGGCCGGGCCGCCCCGTCGCAGCCGGCGCGCGCCACCTTCCGTCCGTCGCGTCCGCGCCCCGCGGCCCCGCCGACCCAGGCCCCGTCGGCCCCGCGCCGCATCGAGGCGGTCCAGCCGCGGCCGGCCGCCGCGTCGGTCCCGGCTCCGATGCCGGACCTGCCGGGCACCGCCACGGTGATGACCCTGGGTGCCCATATGTGCAAATGGCCGATCGGCGATCCGTCCTCGACCGAGTTCAGCTTCTGCGGCCGCCGCGCCTCGGAAGGCGTCTATTGCGTCGAACACGCCCGCGTCGCCTATCAGCCGCAGGTCCGCAAG
>JBBQOK010000101.1:0-9470 GCA_038330765.1 Caulobacterales bacterium
CCGGCGCGGACCGCTGGCTGCTGTAGTAGTCGGCCGCCGAATTGCCCATCGGCAGATAGACCAGGCCCAGCGCGTCGTCGCCGGTCGCCGTGGTCCACATGTTCGGCGTGCCGCGGGTATAGGTCTGGCCTTGCGGCGGCAAACCGGTGATGTCGGGGCGCGTCATGTCCCAGGCCCAGCGCAGTTCCCCGGTCACGGCGTCAAAGCCCTTGATCACGCCCGAAGGCGCTTCGCTGTACTGGCCATCCAGGACCTGATGCCCGGTCACGACCACGCCGCGCACGATCGTCGGCGCCGAGGTCATCGAAACCATGCCGGGAATGACCTCGCCCATGCCCTCCTTGATATCGACTGCGCCGTTCACGCCGAAGTCGGCACAGGGGCGGCCGGTCCGGGCGTCCACGGCGATCAAACGTCCGTCCAGGGTGCCCTCGATGATCCGGGCGGCGCATGGCGCGCCTGTCGGAGCCGGCGTTTCCGGCGCCCGCCCGGGCACCGGTGCCGAACCACCGCCGGCGGCGGGCTGCCGGGCCGTCGCCGAAACCGTCTCGTAATAGGCGACGCCCCGACACGCGGCGGTATAGGGAATCCAGTCGTCCGACACCTTCGGATCGTAGCGCCAGCGCTGCTCGCCGGTGCGCGCGTCAAGCGCGAACAGCACATTGCGCGCGCTGCACAGATATACCGTGTCGCCAATCTTCAGCGGCGTCGTCTCCGCGCCCCACTTGTCCTCCGGCAGATCGCCGGTCCGGAATGTCCAGGCGCGCTCAAGCTCGCTGACGTTCTCGCGATTGATCTGGGTGAGGGTCGAATAGCGCTGCGCACCGTGGGTACCGCCAAACGCCGGCCAGTCGGCGCCCGCCGTCTCGGTCGACGCGTTCGCCAGCGTCATGCCGTCGATCGCATTGGGCGCCATCGCCCGGTTGGCCTGCGCCACCACAAACCCGAACGCCGCCACGACGACCGCGAAGGCGGCCCCGCCCACGGCCGCGAACCGTTTGCCCCGCCCCGGCAACAACACCGGCAGACACAGGATCACGCCGATCAGGATGACCGCCGGCGCGAACAGCCGGGGCACCAGCGCCCAACCATTCAGGCCAACCTCCCACAACGCCCAGATTGCGGTCAGCCCGAAGAGCGCGAAATAAATCCAGGCCCCGAGGACCTTCATGCGCGCAAGCATCACGCCTGACGCGACCAGCCCCAGTCCTGCCAGCAGGTAATAGAACGAGCCGCCGAGCGCGATCAGCCAGGCCCCGCCGACCACGAGGGGGAGGCCGAGCAGCGCCACCAGTCCGCCGAATATCCGGACCGCCCATCCGCCGCGTCCGTGGTGGCCCTGGGCACGCGCCATCGCTCTTGCTCCCCGTCAGCTTCACAGGAGAAGACTTCGGGTCGGTAAATGGTTCCGCTGGCCACGGGCGGCGAGGGCTCGTCACCCCAAATTCAGTGAGCCGGTGGGTGCTGTCAGGTTGAGGTTACAAGCTTTTTGCGGCGACTTTTGCCGGACCGGCGAGTGCAAAATGTGAGGGAAAACAGCCAAGTAACACGTTGGACATCAGCAGCGAACTTACGTCCGATTTCTCGGACTCAACCAGCGTCGTCAATCGCGGCTTTAGCCTGAAACCACATCAAGCAACCATGTTCATTCGACGCGTGTTCTCTCCGCAAGGAGGACTAACCGATGAACAAATACGCCGCCGGATTGATCGGCGGGCTCGTGGCCACGGTCGTGCAATCCGCGATCATGTTCATGAAGTCCGCGATGGGGCTGATGCCCCAACTCGACGTCATCGCCATGCTCAGCACTATGATGGGCACGACCACAGCCGTGGCGTGGATCGCTCACTTCATGATCGGAGCGGTGTGGGGTGTGATCTTCGCCGCCTTGGCATCAAAAATCCCCACCGGGCCTTCCTGGGTCCGAGGCATGGTTTTCCTGATTGCCCCGTGGCTCGCCATGATGGTCGTCGTGATGCCGATGGCTGGTGCCGGTCTCTTCGGGATGAATATGGGCATCATGGCACCAATGATGACGCTGGTCCTGCACCTGATCTTCGGTGCGGTGATGGGCTTCACCTATGCCAAGCTGGCGCGTCCTGATGATATCGCGTGGTCGGGTCACCCGCGTCACGCCTAGAGCGAAATCGGTTTGGACGCGATCGCGTCCAAACCCGGCTCTTCGCTCCGGGGTCAGGCTCAGTGACCGTTCCTTATGGACGGGTCGGATGGGCTGGCGAGGTGTCCCTGACGCCCTCGCGGTCGACACGATCGGGCTTGACCCGATCACAGGGTCAGAGCCCCGGCCCCGATTAAGCGCCGGGGCTTTCCGTTGGTCGCATTCCGGAGACACCTAACGTCCCCTCCCACCCTTAACGGACAGTCACCGGGTCCGCTCTGAGGCGACAACGCCGCTGTGGGCTTCCGGGCTCAGGGCTCCGACCCGCCCCATGCGCGCCACCGATGACAGCGGGGTGGTCGGAATCGACGATCCGTCCAACCCTCGCCTTCATCGGACAGCGGAGGCGACCGGGATCAGTGGCTTGGAGCCCTTACGCCGGCCCCCTACGGTGCCGGCGCAGCCGGTTGTGTCCCGCATCTGGCCGGCACCATTGCAACAAATCCGCGTCACTGCGGTCTGCGCCTAGCGGGGCAGGGCGCGGGTCACTATTGTGGCGCTGAGATTCACTGCGAAGGAACGCCGCATGCGTCGTGTCGTCGTCACCGGCCTAGGACTTTTGACCCCCCTCGGCTGGGGCGTTGAACACACCTGGAAGGGGATCGTGGAAGGCCGGTCCGGCATCGGCCCGATCACCTGCTTCGACACCGAGGGCTACGGCTGCACCATCGCGGGCGAGATTCCCTCCGTCGACGGCCGCGGTGGCGGCGTCGCCGGTGAACCCGGCGTCTTCGATCACGAGAAGATCATGTCGCCCAAGGACCGCAAGCGGGTGGACGACTTCATCGTCTACGCCATAGCCGCGGCGGACGAGGCGCTGGCCGATGCGGGCTGGAAGCCCGAAAGCGACGAGGACCAGGAACGCACCGGTGTCATGGTCGGCTCGGGCATCGGCGGCCTCGGCCCCATCGCCGACACCGCCATCATCCTCAAGGAGCAGGGCCCGCGCCGGGTCAGTCCCTTCTTCATCCCCTCGGCCCTCATCAATCTGACCTCGGGTCAGATATCGATCCGACACGGCCTCAAGGGGCCGAACCACTCGGTCGTAACGGCCTGCGCCACCGGGGCCCACGCCATCGGCGACGCGGCCCGGATGATCGCCATGGACGACGCCGACGTCATGGTGGCGGGCGGGGCCGAAAGCTCCATCGTGCCGATCGGCATCGCCGGCTTCCTCGCCTGCAAGGCGCTGTGCACTGCCTTCAACGACACGCCCGAAAAGGCCAGTCGTCCCTACGACAGGGACCACGCCGGCTTCGTCATGGGTGAGGGTGCCGGCATCATGGTGCTGGAGGAGTATGAGCACGCCAGGGCGCGCGGCGCGAAAATCTACGCCGAGGTGGTCGGCTACGGCATGAGCGGCGACGCCTGGCATATCACCGCCCCGTCCGAGGACGGCGAGGGCGGGCTGCGCGCCATGAAGGCGGCGCTGAAGCGGGCTGGCCTGCAGCCCTCCGACCTCGACTACGTCAATGCCCACGGCACTTCTACCATGGCCGACTGGATCGAGCTGCGCGCCATCGAACGGCTGGTCGGCGACCATGCGGGCAAGCTTGCGGTGTCCTCGACCAAGTCGATGACCGGCCACCTGCTCGGTGCCGCCGGCGCCATTGAGTCGATCTTCAGCGTGCTGGCCATCCGTGACCAGATCGCCCCGCCGACGATCAACCTCGACCATCCCGAGCAAGACACCGCCATCGACCTGGTCCCGCACAGGGGCAAGCCGATGAAGATCGACATCGCCATGTCGAACAGCTTCGGCTTCGGCGGCACCAACGCCAGCGTCATCTTCAGGAAGGTCGACTGATGTCCGGACGCTCCCGGGGGGCGGGGGCCCCGAAATCCGGCCGACCCAGGTCGGGCAGGGCGACCGCCCTGCTGGCCGCCTCGGCCACGTTCAGCGTCTTCCTGATCGTCGCCATCATCTCGGCCTGGAGCGTCTTCTACGCGCCCGGGCCGACGGCGCGCGAAGGCGACACGACCATCGTGACCCTGCCCAGCGGGGCCGGCGTCAGCGCCATCGCCGCCAATCTGAAGGCCGCCGGCGTCATCCGCTCGACCGACATGTTCAAGGCCGCCGCCACCCTGACCGGCGCCGACCGCAAGCTGCGCGCCGGCGAGTATGAGGTGCCGACCCAGGCTTCCCTGCGCTCGGTTCTGGTCCTGCTGGTCGAGGGCAAGGTGGTGCGCCACTATGTGACCCTGCCGGAGGGCTGGTCCTCGGCCCAGGCCGTCGACATCCTGATGCGTGAGCCGCTCCTGACCGGCTCGGTTGACACCGTGCCAGAGGAAGGCTCGCTGTGGCCTGATACCTATGAGATCAGCCGCGGTGACACCCGGGCCTCGGTCATCGCCCGCATGAGCACGGCCCAGGCCGACAACCTCGCCCGCCTCTGGACCACCCGCTCGCCGCGCACCGTGGTCCGCTCGCCGGAAGAGGCGGTCATCCTAGCCTCCATCGTCGAGAAGGAGACCGGGGTGGCGTCCGAACGGCCCCGCGTCGCCGCCGTCTTCTCCAACCGGATACGCCTCGGCATGCGGCTCGAGAGCGACCCGACCATCGTCTATGGCATCACCCGGGGCCTGCCGCTCGGCCGGGGCATCCGCCGCTCCGAGCTGGACCGCGAGACGGCCTGGAACACCTATCAGATCGACGGACTGCCGCCGACGCCGATCGCCAATCCGGGCCGCGAGGCCCTCGCCGCCGTGCTCAGCCCGCCGCCTTCGGACGAGCTGTTCTTCGTCGCAGACGGCTCGGGCGGCCACGCCTTCGCCCGGACCTATGACGAGCATCTGGCCAATGTCGCCCGCTGGCGCGAGATCGAGCGCCGCAAGGCCGGCCTGCCGCCGGGTGCCTCAGCGCCGGCCGCGCCCGGAACGTCCCCCCTTGTGCCCAATGCCGCCTCCGACGCCGCGTCCGTGCCTCCGGGCGTCGTCGTCCCGCCGGGTGCCCGGGTCATCAGCATTCCCCAGCCGGCCCCGAGCCGTTGAGCCGGCTCTCGGGCATGACCGGCTTCGGCCGCGCTGACGGGGCCGGGGGCGGCTGGACCTGGGCGGTCGAGGCCCGCTCGGTCAACGGTCGCAATCTCGAGGTCCGCTTCCGCGGCCCACCCGGCTTCGACAGCCTCGAGCGCGCCGCCAAGGCCGCCGCCCAGTCCCGCCTCAGTCGCGGCCAGGTCACCGTCGGCGTCCAGGCCAGGCGCGCCGACCCCGGCGCGGCGGCGCTCAAGATCAATCCCGACATCCTCGCCCGCTACCTGGCCCTCGCCAACCAGTTGGCGGAGGAGGGGGCGACCCCGCCCTCGGCCGACGGTCTGTTGTCCCTGCGCGGCGTGCTGGAAGCGCCGGAGGAAGAGGACGACGCCGACGCCCGCGCCCCCGTCGAGGCCGCCATGGCCGCCTCCATCGACGCCGCCTTCGACGCCCTGAAACAGTCCCGCGACCGCGAGGGCTCCCAGCTCCTGCCGGTGATCACCGACTTCATCGACCGCATCGAGGCCCTCGTCGCCCAGGCCGAGACCGGCGCCGCCGCCCAGACCGAAGCCATCCGCGACCGCTTCACCCGCCGCATGACCGAGCTGGCACCCGACGCGCCCGGCCTGCAGGACCGCATCTTCCTCGAGGCCGCAGCCCTGGCCACCAAGGCCGACGTGCGCGAGGAGCTGGATCGACTGACGGCCCACGTCGCCTCGGCCCGCACCCTGTTGCAGCAACCCCCCGCCGGGCGGAAACTCGACTTCCTGATGCAGGAATTCATGCGCGAGGCGAACACCCTCTGCTCGAAATCGGCTACGACCGCGCTCACCGGCATCGGCCTCGAGCTGAAAGCCGTCATCGAGCAGTTGCGCGAACAGGTCCAGAATGTCGAATGAACGTACGCCCCGCCGCGGCGTCCTGCTGATCGTCGCCAGCCCCTCGGGTGCCGGCAAGACCAGCCTGTGCCGCCGGCTGATGGCCGACCATGGCGGGCTGGAGCTGTCGGTCTCGATGACCACCCGCGCCATTCGTCCCGGCGAGGTCGCCGACCGCGACTATCATTTCGTCGACGACGCCGAATTCCAGCGCATGATCGAGGCCGACGCCTTCCTCGAATGGGCCGACGTCCACGGCAGCCGCTACGGCAGCCCCCGCGCCCCCATCGACCGCGCCCTGGCCGAGGGCCGCGACGTGCTGTTCGACATCGACTGGCAGGGGGCCCGCGACATCGCGGCCAAATGCCCGGAGGACGCCGTCCGCGTCTTCATCCTGCCGCCCAGCCTCGAAGAACTGCGCCGCCGCCTGGTGACCCGCTCCCAGGACGCCGACGACGTCATCGAGCGCCGCATCGCCAACGCCAAGGGCGAGATCGAGCACTGCGGCACATTCGACTACGTCTTCGTCAACGACGACTTCGATCGCAGCTACGCCGAGCTGGCCCACATCTATCACGCGGAGCGCTCCTGCCGGTTCCGCAACATCTGGGTCGAAGGCTACAAGGACGCCCTGCTGAACGAGGTGGTCTGAACCGTCACCTACAACACCCGCACCCTCGGCCCCGCCCCGCCCCCGTCGACCAGCAGATCGGTCACCGCCCATACCAGCGCATCGGCCCGATCCGGACTGCCGCCACCGTCCAGCCCCAGCCCCATCAGCTCCTCCTCCAGCGCCTCCAGTCCCGGCGCGTGAGCCACCCGGCCCTGTTCATACAGCGCCGCCACCGGTTCCGCCCGCGCCCGCTTGCCAAACCGCGCCTGCACCCGTTTGACCGGACAGCTCACCCCCGCCGTCTTCAGCACCGCCTCGACCATCTCTCCGCCCTGATTGGCCTCGGCCACCACGCGCACGGCTCCGAAATCCGCCGCCGCCCGCGCCACCGCACCCGCCCAGCCCTGGGGCGACAGCCTGCGCACGGTTCGGTCGGCCAGAACCCAGGCCCTCCCGGCGCGCCGCCCGACCACCACGATCCCGCACGCATCCCCATCCGCCGAGCACGGCGGATCGACCGCGACCACCACCCGCTCGAACCGGTCCGGGGCAGCCCCCCGCGCCGCCGCCATCATCTCCATCGTGAACAGAGCCCCGTCGCCCTCGACCACCCGGCCCTCCAGTTCCTGCGCCGCCAGCCGTGTGCCGCCGTAAAGCGCCTCCAGCCCTTCCAGAAACGCGGGGGCCAGATGGTCGGCATTGACCCGCGTCGGCAGGTCCGTCCGCGCCAGTCCCGGCTCCTTCAACAACCGTCGCAGCGCCGCCGTCGGCTTGGGCGTCGTGGTCAGAACCAGCCGCGGTCGCGCCCCCAGCCTCAACCCCATCCGCAACAGGGCCAGCGTCGCCTCCGGTTTCCGCCAGGCGCACCATTCATCGGCCCAGGCCGCCCCGAACTGCGGTCCGCGT
This sequence comes from Caulobacterales bacterium, assembly GCA_038330765.1. Classification (GTDB taxonomy): domain Bacteria; phylum Pseudomonadota; class Alphaproteobacteria; order Caulobacterales; family Caulobacteraceae; genus Brevundimonas. Next base: position 7,550 of record JBBQOK010000101.1, read on the forward strand.
AGCGATTCCGGGTCCTCGGCCGAGAACACCATCCCGACCGCCCCGTTCGGCCATACCAGCCTGCGCCGGCTCGCCTCCCAGCGTGGCCGTCCACCCAACCCATAGCGGGGCAGGGCGCGCACCCCCGACGGCCCCTCGATCATCACCTCGCGCACATCGTGCAGACTCTGCCCCACCAGGGCGATCCGTCCTCCCTCTCGCGCGCGCCTCGCCACCCATTCCGCCCCTGCCCGCGTCTTGCCGCCCCCGCGCCCGCCCAGCACCAGCCAGGTGGTCCAATCCCCCTCCGGCGCCTTCTGGTCCCCATGCGCCGCCACGGCCCAGTCGGCTGCCAGCAGCCCCCGCTCGGCCGGTGACAGGTTCAGAAGCCGTGCATCCGTTTCCTTCTCCCGTTGGGAGAAGGTGCCCCGGAGGGGCGGATGAGGGTCGATTGGGTCCGGCATTCCGCAGCCGACCCTCATCCTCCCACGCCTCCGGCGCGGGTCCCTCCCTCGCCCGGCGGGAGAGGGTTTTCGTCTGCCACCATCCCCAGCACCTTCCTTCGCACCGCCTCAAACGCCGCCTCATCCGGTTCCTCATCCACCCCCGCCTCATCCCCCAGCCGCGCCGCCGCCCGCGCCATCACATCGGCCAGCCGCGCCGCCTCTCCCGCCGCCGTCATCCGCCCCTCGCGCATCAGCCGTGCCGCCGCCTCCAGTGCCGCCCGCGCCGCTGCCCTGGGCTCCAGCGGCTCGCCCTCCGGAACCGCCTCAACTGCCTCCGGGATCGCCGCCGGGCACCACCCCCGGTCCGGCGGCGGATCGGGCACGCCGGCTTCCTCCGCCTCGGCCAGCGACCGCTTGCTCCAGCCCTGGCGGCTGATGCGTTTGCGGATGGCGTATTCGGTCAGCCCCAGTCGCTCCGCCACCGCCCGTGCGCTCTCGCCCGCCAGATACCCCGCCTGCGCCAGGGCCCAGATCCGCTTGCCGCGGATGCGATAATGGTTTCGTGGTTTCGTCTGTGTCTCGCTCATCCGGCCATTATCGAACGGCCGCTGGCTGTGGCGGGCTGGTGACGCTGTCGGCCTGAAAAAGCCTTGCGGAATCAATCCTTCGGCTCTGGGAATTAGGCGGGCTGATCGCGGATTGTCAGCAATTGTCCCGCGTGTCTCCAGTGTCCGGGACGTCCAGGCCCGCGCTGTCCCGGATGTCCCGGTCGAATTGTCCTGGTGCGCGGTCCGACCCGGCAGTCCGATGCTTCACCGTTCGGGAGGGGTCGGCCCCACGCCTTTATTCCAGCGACAGCAATCTGCCCGAAACCGGACCTGCGAGAGGTCCGTTCGGGGTGGGAAGCGGACGTTTCGTGAGCTAACCCTTGCATCTTCGGAAAGAAGAGTTGGGGAGTGAGTTGTGGAACTGCGAACAAAGGGCGGATTGCTCAAGCCGGGCGGTGCGTTCAAACTGGTAGCTACGGGCTATTTCCTAGGGGCCGGAGTAATCTTCCTCCCGCTGTTCGTGCTCGTCACCGTGACCTTTATGGCCGCAGGTGTTCCGCCACTTGTGAACGGCGAGCCAGTAGAAGGCAGTGGAGCCGTTCTCGCCGCGTTCCTGCCCTTGATCATGCTTCCAGTGATCCTCGCCCTTCAGGCCGTCATGTTCGGCGGATTGGCCGTCCTTGGGCTGTGGGTCTACAACAAGCGAAGGCCGATCCGCGTCGTCGAAGGGTAGCTGCGCCAAGGTCCCCTTTGGGTCGGGAGCAGACGGTCGGCTAAGGGTGGGGAGCGGACTCAGGCATGGCCCAGATTCTATTCCAAACGGCAGAGGCAGCAGGGTCCATTGAGATACCGTCATCACTCAGGGCGAGGCATCCAAGAAGTTCATCGACTGGCATCTCGCCGCAGCCCCCGACATACTCCTCGAGAAACCGCAGCATATTGCCGTAT
>JBBQOK010000102.1:0-9467 GCA_038330765.1 Caulobacterales bacterium
GCACCAGATCGACCCCGGCGATCTGCACCCAGACCCCGCGTGGTGGCCGCTGACCCTGCATCTCGGGCACATAGTGGGGGTTGGTCAGCACCAGTTCGGCCGGCAATATCCCGGCCTTCAGACACTCCTGCTTTCCATAGACGTCGGCCAGGAAGGCGTTGATCGCCGTGACCCGCTGGATCAGCCCGGCCTCCAGCCCGGCCCATTCCGCCGCCCCGATGATGCGCGGCACCACGTCGAACGGGATCAGCCGCTCGCTCGATTCTGCCTCGCCATAGACGGCGAAGGTGATGCCCATTCGACGGAAGAACAGCTCGGCCTGCCGCGACCGCGCCTGCAGCAGACCCTCGGGCGCGTCAGCCAGCCAGCGCGCCAGACCGCGATAGCTTTCGCGGACCTCGCCCCCATAACCGGGCGTCCCACCTGACATTTCGTCGAAGGCCATGCCGCTCCCGCTGCGATGAACATGCAGCGTGGCCTGATAACCCGCGCTGACGCAACAGGAATGTTGCACCGCCGTGATGGGTTGCGGGCGCGTCTCCGACGGGCCGATTTTCGTGCGCCGACGGAGCAGTCGTCGCCGAACTGGCGTCGCAGCTTCACGCAGAAGAAGCGCGGCTGTCGCCTCGCCTGCACGAAGCACCGCTAACCCCGCTGCACACACCGCAGGGGGCTGCCATGATTCATCGCGTTCAACGTTCGTCGCTGTTGCTGGGCGTAAGCGCCCTCGGGGTCGCCACGGCCCTCGCCGGCGGGGCTGTCGCCCAGGAAGCCGACCCCGCAAGGGTCGAGGACGTCATCGTCACCGCCCAGCTGCGCGAGCAGAGCGCCACCGAAGTGCCCTTCGCCCTGACCGCCTACAGCGGCGACTTCCTGGAGAACCTGGGGGTCCAGGACTTCGAGGAACTGTCCGCTTTCACGCCGGGTCTGCTGGTTCAGAACCAGTCGCCCAACAACCCCGGCTTCGTGATGCGGGGCATCACGTCGGACTCGGGCGAAGCCACCAGCGAGCCCCGCGTCTCGGTCTATCAGGACGGCGTCTCGATCTCGAAATCGCGCGGCTCCTATGTCGAGCTGTTCGACATCGAGCGCGTCGAAGTCGCCAAGGGACCGCAATCGACCCTTTACGGGCGCGGCGCACTGATCGGCGCGATCAATGTGATTCAGAACAAGGCCGACATCGACGGCTTTGACGCCGCCGGCCGCCTCTCCTTCGGCAATCTGAACTACGCCATGGTCGAGGCGATGGTGAACGCCCCCATCAACGACATGCTGGCCCTGCGTTTCGCCACGCGGATGAAGACGCGGGACGGCTACGTCGAAAACCTGCTGGGCGGCGACGACTACAACGGCTTCGACACCCGGGCCTGGCGCGTCGGCCTCGCATTCCAGCCGAACGACGTCTTCCGTTATGACCTGATCGGCAACTACCAGACGGACGAGGCACCCGGCACCTCGTTCAAGGCCATGGCCTATTCCCCCGCCGATCCGACCACCGGCGCGGTCCTGGGCGGACGCGATCCGTGGGACGGTGCCGCGCTGACGCCGTCCACGGCGCTGGACGGCGGACAGTTGCTCGGTCTGGATCGCACGGTTCACGGCCTCACCGGCATCGGCCGCTTCGACCTCTCCGAAAGCCTGACCCTGACCTCGACCACGGCATATCGTGAGTTCGACTCCCTCGAGGTGTTCGATCCCGACGGCATCTCCCTGCCCCTGCTGAGCGCCATCGAGGACGCCCAGGGCAAGCAGTTCAGCCAGGAGCTGCGGCTGAACTGGGACAGCGGCGGCGCGTTCTCCGGCTTCGTCGGCGCCGGCTATTTCAACGAAGACGGCTTCCAGCGCACCCCGACCGATTTCAACGAGCGCGTCGCCCTGGCCCAGCTGGCCGGCCTTCTGGACGGCAATCCGCTGGCAGTCGGTACGACCGCCCTGCCGCTGGCCGCCTTCTCCAGCCCGGCCCTGATCGACCCCATCCTGGCCGGCTTCGGCATTCCCGCGCCCTTGATTCCGGGCATCCGCAACAATCTGAAGTCATCGCACCTCGAGACGGGGACCAATTCCAGCGAACTGGAGTCCTTCGACCTGTTCGGCGACCTGACCTGGCGTCCGACTGAACGGCTGGAACTCGCTGCCGGCGTCCGCTGGACGCAGGATGACAAGACCACCGGCATTTCGACCGCCGCTCTGAACGGCCGCTCCATCCTCGGCGGCTTGCTGGCCGTGCAGCAACTTCAGGGCCAGATCGCCGCCCTGATCGCCCAGGGCACCCCCGCCTCGCTGGCCCAGGCCGCGGCCCTGGGTGCCTTCGCCAACGGACTGGTCTTCCAGCTGGCCCAGCCCGGCGCCGCCAACGCTCCGGTCACCGCGGCCTTCCCGCTGTTCGGCCTGACCTTCCAGCCGACCGCCGGCAACGGCTCGGTCGTCAGCCAGGATCTCGATGATGACGGCGTCACCTGGCGCGTGACCGGCCGCTACGCCGTCACCGAAGATACCAATCTGTACGCCAACTACGCCCGCGGCCGCCGACCGGCCGTTCTGGCCGCCCGCCCGCCGTCGTCACCGTTCGGCGCACCTGGCTTTACCTTCGTCGACGCCGAAGAGGTCGACAGCTATGAGGTCGGGGCCAAGACCGCCATGATGGGCGGTGCCCTCCGTATGGATGGCGCGGTCTATTACTACGGCTACGAAAACTTCCAGACGACGGTTCAGGTGGGAACCCAGTTCATCACCACCAACGCGGGCGAGGCGACGTCCTACGGGTTCGAGGGGCAGGCGTTCTTCAGCCCGTCGGATAGCCTCGATCTGTTCGCCACCTATGCCTGGAATCACTCGCGCTTCGAAGCGGGCATTTTCGACGGCAACAGGTTCCGCCTGTCGCCCGACAACCGGGCCTCGTTTGGCCTGACCTGGCGCACCGCCCTGTTCGGCGGCGAGGTGGAGATCCAGCCGACGTACAGCTGGCAGTCCGAAACCTTCTTCGACGATAACAACGACCGCACGGACCTGCAGACCGGCAATTTCGTGCCCGACACCGTCGTGGACGAGAAGCAGGAGAGCTACGGCCTGCTGAACCTGCGGGTCCGGTACGCCCCGTCGAACGCCAATTGGGGCGTGGAACTGTTCGGCGACAACCTGCTGGACGAGGAATATATCAAGGACGCCGGCAACACCGGCGACGCCCTGGGCGTGCCGACCTTCATCGCCGGCGAACCGCGCACCTACGGCGCGACCGTCAGCTTTCGTTACTAGGGGCTCCAACGATGACCCTGCACCGCCGCGACCTTCTCGGCCTGTTCGGAACCGGCGTGGCGGGGGCGGCCGCTCCCGCCCTGGCGCAGGACACACCGACCGTCTCCTTCCTCCACGGCGTGGCCTCGGGCGATCCCAAAACCGACGGCGTGCTGATCTGGACTCGGGTGACGCCGACCGAAGCCTCCACCCGGTTGGTGCGCGTCGACTGGACCCTCTGGACCGAGGACGAGGGGGCCGCGTCCGCCTCGGGCACCGTCGAAACCGGGGCCGATCGCGACTTCACGGTCAAGGTCCCGGTCAGCGGTCTCCAGCCGGGCATCGAATATCGCTATGCGTTCAAGGTCGGTGAGACGGCCTCGCCCCGGGGCCGCACCCGCACCCTGCCCGCCGGCCCCACGCCCGACGCCGTCCTCGCCGTCGTCTCCTGCCAGCTCTATCCGGGCGGCCTGTTCAACGCCTATGACGCCCTGTCGAAGCTGGAGCGCGTCGACGCCGTCGTCCACCTCGGCGACTACATCTACGAATACGGTGCCGAGGCCGACGCCTACGGCATGATCTCGGGTGCCCGCCTGAACCGCGTCCCCGAGCCGGCGCACGAGATCGTTTCACTGGCCGACTACCGGACCCGGCACGCCCAGTACAAGTTCGACCCCGACCTTCAGGCCGCCCACGCCCGCGCGCCCTTCATCTGCGTCTGGGACGATCACGAGATCACCAACGACGCCTGGCAGGCCGGTGCCGAGAACCATACCCCAGCGACGGAAGGCGAGTTCGCCACTCGCAAGGCCGCGGCGCTGAAGGCGTATTTCGAATGGATGCCGATCCGCGAGCCGCAGGGCGGTCTGACGCTGGACGCCATCTACCGCAGCTTCGAGTTCGGCGATCTGGCCAGCCTGCTGATGGTCGAGACCCGCCTGCTGGCCCGTGGCGAGCAGCTGAGCTATCAGGCCGACCTGCCGGTGACCGCCGCCGGGCCCGACGTCGCCGCCTTCCAGGCCAAGCGCAATGACCCGGCCCGCGACCTGCTGGGCGACAGTCAGCGCGACTGGATCAAATCCACCCTCCAGGCCTCCCGCGCATCGGGCAAGCCGTGGCAGGTTATCGGCAACCAGGTCGTCATGGCCCGGGTCCAGGGCCCCGACATCACCACCATGGGCAATCCCCTGCAGATCGCGGCGCTGCTGGCCACCCTGCCCGCCGCCGTCCGCGCCCGGGTTCGCGCCTCGATCGACCTGTTCAAACTGGGCGTGCCGTTCAACCTCGACAGCTGGGACGGCTATCCCGCCGGCCGCGAGCGCCTCTACGCCGCCTTCGCCGAGGCCGGGGTCCAGCCCATCGTCCTCGCCGGCGACAGCCATGCCTTCTGGGTCGACGACCTGAAGGACGCCGCCGGTGTCCGGCGCGGCGTCGAGTTCGGAACCAGCGCGATCTCCAGCCCCTCGCCAGGCGACGCCGTGCCGCAGATCCCCCTGGGCGCCGCCCTGATGCAGGCCAATGACGAAGTCGTCTTCTGCGACCAGTCGGCCAAGGGCTTTGTCCTGCTGACCCTCACGCACGATCAGGCCAGGGCCGAACTGCGCACCGTCTCGACCCTCTTCGCCAAGCCTTACCAGCCGGGCGTACTCAAGACCTTCACGGTCGCCCGCACCGCCGGCGGTCTGGGGCCGATCGTCGAAGCCTGACCAGGCGCGGGTCGGGTCAAGGCGCCGTCGGGGCCGGAGCCTGGCCGATGAAGCGCGCCCGCCGCATCGCGTCCCAGGCCTCGCGCACGCCCTGCCTCGGCTGGTCCGCCGCAAACACCGACAGCTGCGCCGTCCAGACCTCCGACAGCTGGCGGACCGTCTCGGGAACCCAGCCCGGCGGCTGCTGCCGCGACCAGTTCAGCGGCGACACGGCGTTGAACACCAGCAGGAACATGACCGCCACCCCCACCGCCCGGCTGGTCCAGCGCCGGTCGCGCGCCGCCACCCCCTCGTCGTCCAGCGGCGGCGCGGGCGGGAAGGCGAACCGGCCCAGCGCCACCAGTGCATTCTCCCGCGTCGGCAGGTCGTGCGCGTCGGCGGTCCCGATCCAGTCGCTGGGCGGGTCGGCCGGCCGCGGCGCGGCCACGCTCTCGGCCAGCGGCGGGAAGGGCGAGTCCTGACGCTGCGCCGGAAACGGCTGCAGCGGGATGTTCGGCTCTTCGGGTTCGTCGGTCATCAGCGCTTCAACGTCCTAGAACTGGAAATAGATGAAGGGGGCAACGCCTTCGGGCCGTACCGCCTCGACCAGCAGTATGGCGGCCCCGATCAGCAGGCCCAGCGTCAGCGACGGTGCCGTCTTCAGCCGTTCGGCCACGCCCTCGATGGCCCGCGGCGGCAGCCAGTGCATGGCCAGCCCCCCGGCGATCAGCGTCAGCAGCAGCGGCGTCAGCATGACCACCGGCCCGATCCGTCCCAGCCCCTGCAGCATGGCCATGGCCAGGTCGAAGCTCTCGGCCCGGAACAGGATCCAGCCCAGGCAGACGATATGGAAGGTGACCAGCACCCCGAGCACGGTCAGCAGCACGGACTTGCGTTCGCCCTCGCCGTCCGCGCTCAAATAGCCCGAAGGGCGGTTGCGCCCAAAGAATGCCCGCCCCAGCCGCTCGATCACCTGCACCCCGCCGTGCAGCGCGCCCCAGGCCAGGAAGGTCAGCGCCGCCCCGTGCCAAAGCCCGCCCAGCACCATGGTGATGAACACATTGATACAGCTTGAGACCAGCCCCTTCCGGCCGCCCCCCAGCGGCACATACAGATAGTCCCTCAGCCAGCTGGACAGGCTGATGTGCCAGCGCCGCCAGAAGCTCTGCATCGACGCCGCCCGGTACGGCTGGTTGAAATTGCGCGGGAAGGAATAGCCCAGCAGCGCCGCCAGCCCGATCGCCATGTCCGAATAGGCCGAGAAGTCGCAATAGATCTGGACCGCATAGCCATAGACCGCCGCCGCGATGTCCACCGCCCCGAACGCGGTCGGATCGAAGAACACCGGGTCGACCAGATTGGCCGACAGCTCCGAGGCGATCACCGTCTTCTTGAACAGGCCCCAGACGATCAGCAGCAACCCGTGGGTGGCCATCACCCGCGTCAGCCGCGGCGTGCGGTCGAACTGCGGCAGCAGGTCCGACGCCCGCACGATCGGGCCGGCCACCAGATGCGGGAAGAAGCTCATCAGCAGCATGACGTCCAGCAGGCTCTTGGCCGGCGGCGTCTTGCCGCGATGCACGTCGACGACATAGCTGATGCCCTGGAAGGTGAAGAAGCTGATCCCCACCGGCAGGACGATCTGCAGCAGTAGCAGGTCCCGCTCCCAGCCGAACCGCGTCAGCAGCTCGCCCGCCTCCTCGACGAAGAAGCCGTAGTATTTGAAGAAGCCGAGGATCAGCAGATTGGCCGCGACGCCCAGCCCGACCAGCCAGCCGGTCTTGCCGCCGCCTCGCTCGCGGGTCCGCGCGATCAGCGCCGCCACGCCCCAGTTCAGCACCGCCGACGCGATCAGCAGGCCGACGAACCGCCAGTCCCACTGGGCATAAAAAAACCAGCTGGCCAACAGCAGGAACAGCTTGCGCCTGCCGTTCTCGCGATCCAGCGACCAGGCGGTGAAATAGACGATCAGGAAGAAGATGCCGAAGGCCAGGGTAGGGAACAGCATCTAGTCCGCGCTCCCCTGCCCGTCCGCCGCCGGCGTGGATGCCGACGCGGCCTTCCAGCGCTCGTAGGCAGCCATCAGGTCGCCAGCCAGAACGCCGCCGATCCAGTCGGCTCCCGTGCTGGTGAAATGCACCCGGTCGCCGCGCATGAAGGGCTCGGTCAACAGCGCCAGCCGATCCGCTGAACAGTCCCCGCCCATCCGCCCATGCCAGTCCCAGAACGCCACACCCATGTCGGCGGCGACTCGTCCCTGCACGTCGCGGACCACGGCCAGAACGGGCGGCGGCGCTCTCAGCCGGTCGGCGCTGCAGCCGTCCACGACCCCGTTCCTCTGGCTGTCCGGCGCGCCCAGCATCATCAGCGACGCTTCGGGTGCCAGGCGGCGCAGCCGCGTCACCTGCCCGCGCAACAGCGCCTCATAGGCGGCGGCGTCCAGCCCGTCGTCGAACCCCTCATTGGTGCCGAAGGCCAGAACGATCAGCTGCGGCCGCCACGCGGCCAGCTCGGCCGCCACTGTCGCTTCGTCGCGTGCCGCCAGATCGCGGATCGTGGCCCCGACCCGGCCCAGGTTGGACAGCACGACCCCCGGCCCGCGCCCGTCCAGCCGCACGGAATCGACCACCGCCCCGTCGCCCAGCGGCCGCAGGCGCACATCGGCTGCCGGCCGGTCCAGCACCATCTCGCGGCACACCTCTGCGTCCCGTCCGGTGCCGTTGAAATCCATCGCCCGGCTGACGCCGTTGGCCTCGACCGCCAGTCCCGGCCCCGGCCCCAGCGCCCGTCCGCACACCCCGACCGTGGCCGCTGCGGCCCCGGCCTCCAGCTCGAACCCCATCACTGCCTCGCCCACCCCGGTCGAGCGGGCACCACTCAGCCCCACGCGCGGCGAAGGCGCACCCGCCGGCGGCTGCAGCGGGGCCAGTTGCGTCACCCAGCCCGCCGAGCCGACGACGACATGGAAGGGCGCATAGCCGTCATAGGGCAGGCCGGGTGCCAGCACGCCGCGCCCCGCCCGCCCGAACCGGTTCTGCAACTCGGCTCGCAGCTTGCCGGTGATGCGGTCGCCCGCCGTATGGCTGTCCCCGATCTGCAGCACATGAACCGGCCGGGTCCGTTCTCCCGCCTCGACGGCGGCCAGGGCCTCGAACACGCCGTTCAGCGCCTCCGGCTGACACAGTCCGTCGGGGCAGACGCCCGTTCCGGGCTCCCGCGGCGTCGTGACTTCATAGGGGGTCTGGGCGGCGACCGGCGCCGCGGCCAGAAGGGTGACGATCAGCGCGGTCCCCGCCAAGCATGAACCTGTATGCGCCCGTCTCACTGCCGCTCAACCCCGCTTTCGCGGGGAAGAGGGGTTGTGGGTCCAGTTTGAAGTCCTGCGTCCCGCTGCAGCCGCGCGGCGACGGGGGCGCTGATCCGCAGATAGCCCGCCATCGACATGTGGATGCCATCGTTGGCCCGCATCAGGATGCGGCGTCCGCCGGTGTTGGGCAGATAGGCCTCATAGGCCCCCTCGGCGTTCGACGTCAGATCGATGGTGTCCAGATAGGGCACGCCCAGTGCCCGCATCCGGGCCTCGACCACGTCATTGATCAGGCTCATCCGGCCGTCGAACCGGCGGCTCTTCATGCGCGGCAGGCCGACCCAATAGACCGCCACGTCGCGGCTGCGCAGCATCGCCACCAGATTATCGAGCCGGGTCGCATAGGCGGCCTTCCAGCCCTCGGTGCCGAAATCGTGGACGACCCCGTCCAGGCTGATGCCCTGGGCGTCATTGGTGCCGAACAGGATGACCGCCACATCGACCGGCGTCTCGTCGATCTGGCGCCGGGTCTTGGCCTGGATGTCGACGTAGTCGTAGCGCGACAGGCCGGTCGACACTTCGGAGAATTTGGTCACCGTCACCTTCGGCTGGTCGCGCAGGTCGCGGTACAGGCCGGTGTAGAGGCCGTCGGCCATGGAGTCGCCGAACACGCCGATCCTCAGCGGCCCTTGGGCCAGACGGGCGGACAGCGGTGTGACCACGGCGATCGGTGCCGGCGCAGAGGCGGGACCTAGGGGCGCGGTCCCGGGCGCGCTCCCGGGCGGGGCCGAGGCGTTGGCACGGTCGCCCAGCATCACCGTCGGATGCCGCAGCCACGCCCGTCCGTCCGGCGTCAGCAGCAGACCCGCCAGCACGCCGACCACGAAAGTCGCCGTCAATGCGTTGACGCCTGCCCGCAACTCGCCCCCCGAGAGAAAACCTATGCCAACTGCTCTTTTACCCTATCACCGCTCCCTGACCATCTCGCGCCCGCCTGACGCGAAGAAAAAGGTTAATCGACCGCCCGCACGTGCTTCTCCCCAAATCCTCCCTGCGCCACCGTCTCCCCCGGCGGGGAGAGGGGACGCGCGGTCCATGACGCTGTGTTGACTATTCTGGAATCTATAGTCGGGTTCAGCCGACAATTCTTTGCAACATCAACCCCTTCCGCTTTTCTCGCTCCGATGTTCCATGCACAGCGGAGAACGGGCGCACACTTCTTCCCATCCCGTCGACGGGGAGGG
>JBBQOK010000103.1:0-9387 GCA_038330765.1 Caulobacterales bacterium
CCGCCCGCCCTCGGCGCGCGCTTCGGAACGACCGGCCGTCGGGCGACCGCGCGGCTTGTCGATGAACTGGTCCGCGCGCGGCTTGAACACCCGCTTTGGCCGTTCTCCGGACGCCGCTTCGTCGTCGGGCCGGGCGCGCGGAGTGAAATTCTTCTTTGGATGCTCGAATCTCGGCGCGGCTTTCGCCCAGCCCGGCTTCTTTTGCGGCCGGGCGGCGCGTTCGGTCGCGGCGTCAGCGGCGGCCCCGGCGGCGCGAACCCGGCTGGGCTTGCGCGACGGATCGGAGATGGCCGAACCCGAGGCCCCCTTGTTAATCGGTGCCGAGGTGCGGCGGCCCGGAATCGGCGCGGGCGTCGACACCGTATTGCCGGTCGGCAGGTTCTCGGGCCGGATATGCTGAGCCAGCAGTTCGCGGATCACGCGCGGCCCGACCTCCTCGACCGACCCGATCGGCAGGGTGCCCAGCTGGAACGGTCCGTAGGCCAGGCGGATCAGCCGGTTCACGGTCAGGCCGAGATGCTCCAGCACCTTGCGGACCTCGCGGTTCTTGCCCTCGGTGATGGAGACGCTGATCCACAGATTGGCGGGGGCGTTGCCCTCGCTCTCCTTGGCCTTGTCCAGCGTGGCCTCGATCGGGCCATAGCGGACGCCGTCGACCGTCACGCCGTCCTTCAGGGAATCGAGTTGCGACTGGCTGACCCGGCCGCGAGCGCGGGCGCGGTACTGGCGGACCAGTTCGGTCGCGGGCAGCTCCAGGGCACGACTGAGCTCGCCATCGTTGGTCAGCAGCAGTAGCCCCTCCGTGTTGAGGTCAAGCCGGCCGACGGAGATGACCCGCGGCAGGCCGCTGGGCAGGGCGTCGAACACCGTCGGACGCCCGCCCGGATCGTTGTGCGAGGTCACCAGGCCGGCGGGCTTGTGATAGCGCCAGACGCGGGTGGATTCAGCCGAGCCGATCGCCTTGCCATCGACCGTGATCACGTCGTCGCGCGTGACCAGGACGGCGGGCGTATCGAGGATCTTGCCGTTCACCGCCACCTTGCCGAGGCCGATCAGTCGCTCGACCTCGCGCCGCGAGGCGATCCCGGCGCGGGCCATGGCCTTGGCGACCCGTTCGCTTCGCTTGGGGCCTTCGTCAGCCTTGGCCGCGGGCTTGCCGTCCTTGGAGAACGGCTTGCCGCCCGGCTTTCCAAAGGATTTTCCGCCCTTGGGCGGCCCACGTTCCTCGCTGCCTTCGACGCGCTTGACGTAGGGTTTGCGGGGGGCGTCGCGGTCGCCGTCTTGACGCGGGCGCGGCTTCTTGTCGTTGTCTCGGGGATGGCTGGCCATGATGAGCGGTTCATGCACATGGCCTTGGCCTGTGCGCAAGCGGCGGCGGAGGCCGGCGAGACTCCCGTGGGCTGCGTCATCGTCGACGAAGCGACCGGCGAGGTCGTCGCCGAGGGCCGAAACGGCCCCATCGGTGCCCATGATCCGACCGCCCATGCCGAGATCGTCGCCCTGCGCGCGGCGGCGGCGAGGCGGGGCAACTACCGACTCACCGGCCTGACCCTCTATGTGACGCTCGAGCCCTGCGCCATGTGCGCCGGGGCCATCAGTCACGCCCGCATCGGCCGCGTCGTCTGGGGTGCCGACGATCCCAAGGGCGGTGCCGTGGTCCACGGGCCCCGCTTCTTCGACCAGCCGACCTGCCACTGGCGGCCGACGACGACCGGCGGCCTGCTCGCCGAGCAGGGGGCCGACCTTCTTCGCGGCTTCTTCCGGGCCCGGCGCAAAGGAACAGCCACTTGAGCGGCGCGTTCAACCGGCCATCCCCCACGGCAAGGCTTGTTTAGATGCGTTGGATTCCGGTCATGGCCGCCGCTCTCATACTGACCGGCTGCGGCCAGAAGCCTGCTGAGGCTCCGACCGATGGTGAATCGGTGCGCGAACGGGCAGAGACGGCCCAAACGGCCCGGCGACGCACCGGTGCCGAGATTCAGGAGCGGGCGCTGAACCGCGTCATCCGCACCGTTTATCTGTGCAACAACGGCGAGCGCCTGACTGTGGATTTCGACAATCCGCGCAATATGGCCACCGTCCGCAACTCAAACGGCGAGGCGGTGGACATGTATCAGGAGCAGGCACCCTCGGGCCTGTGGTACCGGGCGTCCGGCTATGAACTTCGCGGCGAAGGCGTCATGGCCCGCTGGACCGGCGCGGGTCGCGAGACCACCGACTGCCGCGCCGTCGACTAGGTCCAATCGACAGTCGGCCGAGGATCAGGTGCCTTGTCATCTCCCGGACGCCGCGAACGCCGCGTTCCGGAACGTTTGATGCCCGGGCAGAATGAATGTTGATCGGAATTAGAACGCCGCCAGCCGCTCATCCAGACCGGCGCGGACTTCAAACCAATCCTCGTCTGTGATCGAGAACATCACCGTGTCCCTGACCCGGCCTGTATGAGTGATCTTGTGCCGCCGCAGCACCCCCTCCCGGACCGCGCCCAGCCTGACGATCGCGGCCTGGCTGCGGACGTTGATGGCATCGGTGATGATCTCGACCCGGACGATGCCGCTGTCGAAGGCGTGCCCAAGCAGCAGCCGTTTGGTGGCCGGATTGACCGCTCCGCCCCGGGCGTCCGGATGATAGAAGGTCGACCCCAGCTCCACCCGCCGGTGGACCGGGAACAGGTCGTGCAGCGTGCTGGTCCCGACGACCCGGTCGTCTTCCCGTCGGCGCACGGCGTAGGGGGTGTCGCGCCCGGCGATCAGTCGCTCGACGAAGCCGTCCCACCAGCCGTCGAAATTCTCGCCATAGGCCGTCGAGACCATGATCGACCACGCCTCGGGGTCAACACTGATGGCGCGCCGTACCTCCTCCTTCAGCTCGGGCGAGAAGGGCTCGAGCCGCACCCAGCGGTTCTCCAGCACGACCGGCTCGATCCTCATCCGCGCGACAGCTCCGCATCCAGAAAAGCGCCTACGGCCGCCGCATCGACGTCCTTCACAACGACCGCCCCGCCGATCCGCCGCGCCAGGATCAGCGTCAGCCGCCCGCCCTCGGTCTTCTTGTCGCCCGCCATCCGCTTGACCAGCGAGGCGGCGCGGAACCGGCCCGCCTGCGCAAGCCGGGTCGGCAGGCCCGCCGCGGCGATGACCGCCTCGGCCCGCCTCGCGTCCTCGGCCGGGCACAGGCCGGACGCCACCGAAAACCGGAACGCCAGCGCGCAGCCCAGACCCACTGCCTCGCCATGGGTCAGCCTGGTCTCGTCAAAGCCCAGCTCAGCCTCGATGGCGTGGCCAAAGGTGTGGCCGAGGTTCAGCAGAGCGCGCCGCCCCGCCTCCTTCTCGTCCTCGCCGACGATGCCGCTCTTGATCTCGACCGAGCGCACCACGGCACGATGCAGGGCCTCCGGGTCACCGCCGGCCCCGACCGCACCCTCGCCCGCCAGCCAGTCGAAGAAGTCGGCGTCGCAGATCAGGCCGTGCTTCAGCACCTCCGCCCAGCCCGACCTCAGCTGCCGTTCGGGCAGGGTCGCCAGCACGTCGATATCGGCCACCACCAGCCGTGGCTGATGGAAGGCACCGACCAGGTTCTTGCCGCGCGGCGTGTCGATCGCCGTCTTGCCGCCAACGGACGAATCGACCTGAGCCAGAAGGGTCGTCGGGACCTGGACGAAATCGATGCCGCGCATGAACAACGCCGCCGCCAGCCCGGCCAGATCGCCGACCACGCCCCCGCCCAGCGCCACGACCACGTCCTTGCGGTCCAGTTGGAAGGCCAGCATCCGGTCGAGCACCCGCTCCAGCTCGGCGAACGATTTGGAGACCTCGCCCGGCGGCACCGTCAACAGCCGTCCCGGTGCTCCGGCGGCCTCCAGCGAGGCGAGCGCGGCCTTGCCGTGCAGGCGGCCCACGGTCTCGTCGGTGATGACCACGGTCCGGCCCTGCGCCAGCGGCGCGACGCGCGCGCCCAGCCCGGCCAGCAGGCCTCGACCGACGATCACCTCATAGGGTCGGAAATCGCCGCCCGAGACGGCCACCGTCGTCGTCACGTCTTCACCCCCACGTCGCCCAAACTCTTCTGCGCCGCCCAATAGCCCTTCAGCGCCTCCACGATCGCCTCGACCGCCTGGGCATGCGCCCCGCTGGCGACGTCGACGGTCACGTCAGCGGTCGAATAGACGGGGTAGCGCACCTCGGCCATGGCCTGCAGCGCGGTCAGCGGATCGCGGCCCCGCAGCAGCGGCCGGGTGTCCCGTCGCTGCACGCGCTGGACCACCGTCTGCAGATCGGCCCGCATCCACAGCGTCACGGCGCGATCCTTCAACAGCGCCTGGGTGTCGAGGTTCAGGACGGCGCCGCCGCCCGTCGCCAGCACCATCCGGGGGCCTTCCAGCAGCCGCTTCATCACCCGCGCCTCGCCGGCCCGGAACTCGGCCTCACCCAGCCGGGCAAAGATGTCGGACACGGTCATACCCGCCGCCGCCTCGATCTCGGTGTCGCCGTCGGCGAACGGCAGCCCCAGCTGCTTGGCCAGCCGCCGCCCCACCGTGGATTTCCCCACCCCCATCAGGCCGACCAGCGCTATGGTGCGTTGATGAACCGGAACCGGCCCTTCGCCCGAGACGATCTCGCTCATGACCGGCCTCGCGGGAGGCAGCGGCCCGACAAGGGGACGAACGGCGGTACGGACGGCGGCAGGCAAGGCGTCATGACCCGACCACCCTCTACACCAAGCATCGCCTGCGCAAAGCGGTCGCGCGCATGACGACGCCGCAGGTCGAGGCCTTTCTGGAGATGATGGCGGTCGAACGCGATGCCTCGCCCCACACCCTGTCGGCCTATGGCCGGGATCTCGCGGACGCCGAGGCCGTGCTGGCCGGTGGGCTGATGCAGGCCTGCGAAACCGACGTCGAGGCCTGGTACGCCGGCCTGGGCGCCCAGGGCCTGTCGCCGGCCACCCAGGCCCGCCGCCGGTCGTCGTTGCGTCAGTTCTACCGCTTCGTCGTCGGCGAGGGTTGGCGCCAGGACGACCCGTCCCGTCGTCTCGACGCCCCGAAGCAGGGCCGCAGCCTGCCCAGGACCCTCGGCCGCGATGAGATCGAACGTCTGCTCACCGCCGCCGCGGCCCGGGACGGCGCCGCCGGCCTGCGCCTCGTCGCCCTGATGGAGATGGCCTACGCCTCCGGCCTGCGGGTCTCGGAACTGCTGGGCCTGCGGGTCGAGGCCGTGCGCCGCGACCCCGCCTTCCTGATCGTGCGCGGCAAGGGCGGCAGGGAGCGTCTCGCGCCCCTCAACACCTCGGCCCGTGAGGCCGTGAAGGCCTGGCTGGCCGCCCGCGACGCCGCCCGCGCCCCCAAGGCCCCCGACAGCCCGTGGCTGTTCCCCTCCTCGTCCTCGGCCAAGGGCCACCTGACCCCGCGCCGTTTCGCCCAGTTGCTGGACCAGGCCGCCGTCGATGCGGGAATCGACCCGGCCCGCGTCAGCCCCCACGTCCTGCGCCACGCCTTCGCCACCCACCTGCTCGAAGGCGGGGCCGACCTGCGTGTGGTGCAGACCCTGCTCGGCCACGCCGACATCGCCACCACCCAGATCTACACCCACGTCGCCACTGATCGTCTGGCCGAAGTCGTCCGCAGCAAGCACCCCTTGGCGCGGGATGACTAGCGGCGCATATTCAGGTCATGAGCCAGTCCTTCTACGTCAAGGCGATCTGGGACCCCGAAGCCGAGGTCTGGTGTAGCGAGTCCAATATTCAGGGCCTTGTGCTGGAGACCGCGACGCTGGCCGAATTCGAGTCGCTGGCCCGCCATTTCGCACCGGAGCTGCTGGCGGAAAATTTGGGCATTCACGGCCCGGTGCCGATCCGATTCGAGGCCGCCGGTGGCTTCGACGTCGTCGCAGCATAAGAGAATTACAACGAACTGACCCGTGCGTTGAGCCGCTTCCCTATTCGGCTTCCAACCTGGCAGCACACTCGTGTTGGGACGCTGATGCCGAAAGATTTCTATCCTGAACTCACCGCCTGTCTCTTCGCCGCCGGATGGCGACGCATGCTCAACGCAAAGGGCAGCCACGAGAAATGGCATCATCCGGCTCAGCCCCACTTTGTCATCGTCCCCCGCTCGAAGAGCCGTCACACCGCCAACGAAGTCTTCAAACAGGCCGGCCTGCCCAAGGCCTTCTGATCCCCCGCTTGCCCCCCGGCGTTGACCCCACTAGGTTCCGCCGCCTTCCGTTGCGCCGTAGCGCGCGCCTGTTCCGGACGCCTTGATGGCCACGCACTACCTCGAGTTCGAAAAGCCGATCGCCGATCTTGAGGCGAAGATCGAGGAGCTGAATCTGCTCTCCGCGACCTCCGGCTCATTCGACGCCGAGGTCGATGGCCTGCGCAAAAAGGCCGAACAACTCAGGAAGAAGACCTACGCCAGCCTCGATCCCTGGATGAAGACCCAGGTCGCCCGCCACCCGCAGCGGCCGCATCTCGTCGACTATGTCGAAGGCCTGTTCACCGACTTCGTCGAGCTCAAGGGCGACCGTCAGTTCGGCGACGATCAGGCCATCATCGGCGGCCTCGCCCGCTTCCGGGGCGATCCCGTCGTAATCATGGGTCATGAGAAGGGCCACGACACCCAGACCCGCGTCGTCCACAATTTCGGCATGGCCCGGCCTGAGGGCTATCGCAAGGCAGTCCGGCTGATGGACATGGCCGAACAGTACGGCCTGCCGGTGCTGACCTTTGTCGACACCGCCGGCGCCTATCCGGGCCTCGGGGCCGAGGAGCGTGGCCAGGCCGAGGCCATCGCCCGCTCGACCGAACGCTGCCTGACCCTCGGCGTGCCCTCCATCGCCACCGTGACCGGCGAAGGCGGCTCCGGCGGGGCCATCGCCATCGCCGCCGCCGGCCGGGTGCTGATGCTCGAACACTCGATCTATTCGGTCATCTCGCCCGAGGGCGCGGCCGGCATCCTGTGGCGCGACGGGGCCCGCGCCCGCGACGCCGCCATGGCCATGAAGATCACCGCGCCCGACCTGCTGGAGCTCAAGATCATCGACCGGATCATTCCCGAGCCCGTCGGCGGTGCCCATGCCGATCCGGCCGCCGCCATCGAAGCCGTCGGCGATGTGCTGGCCGAGGAATTGGCGGCCCTGTCCGGCCTGTCACCGGCCAAGATCCGCAAGGCCCGCGCCGATCGCTTCTATGCCATCGGCCGCATGGGC
Organism: Caulobacterales bacterium; assembly: GCA_038330765.1. GTDB lineage: Bacteria > Pseudomonadota > Alphaproteobacteria > Caulobacterales > Caulobacteraceae > Brevundimonas. The sequence goes on from JBBQOK010000103.1 coordinate 7,206, forward strand.
TGAGGGTTTCGTTAACCCTTCAGCGACGGTTGTCTGCCAACGCTTCCTACAGTCTGAGTTGCAGATCGTGATTCAGCCGGGGGGCGATCAGTATGAGTGCCATTGGCGAGGCCCTGCGGGAAACCGCGATCATTAATCTGACAGGGGCCGTCACCATGGTGGTGGACGATTCGTCGTTCTCCGCCGAGATCACCACCGGTGCCCTCCTCGGCTTCGGCATCCGCACCCGCTATTCGTGCCGCAGCGCGCCCGAGGCCATGGCAACGCTGCAGGAGGCCGAGATCGACCTGCTGGTGGTCGACTGCGAGATGCCGGGCATGGACGGCTTCGAAATGGTCCAGTGGCTGCGCCGTTCGGGCCCGCCCAACGCCTTCGTTCCGGTCATCATGACCGCTGCCCACATCCGCCGCTCGATGGTCAACAAGGCCCGTAACTGCGGCGCCAACTACATCGTCACCAAGCCGTTCAGCGCCTCCAGCCTGCTCGAACGCATCGTCTGGGTCGCCCGCGACAGTCGCCCCTTCCTAGAGGTCGGCGATTATTTCGGCCCTGACCGTCGCTTCCGCGAGGGCGAGCCCCCGGCCGAGGAACGCCGTTCCGACGTCATCCGCCGCGCCGAGTTCGAGGCCCAGAAGACCGCAGCCGCCGTCGCCGAGACCAGCCAGTGACCGTAATCACCCATTCCCGGCGCAAGTCCCGCCTCTCCAAAATGATCGACAGCGCCGGCGGGATCGCTGTGGGCGTTGCCCTGACCCGCGCCCGTGACAACATCGCCAGCCTGCGCGGCAAGGCGCTGAAAGAGGTGACCCGCCACGTCACCGAACTGGCGGCTCTCCAGCAGCCGACCACCCCCGACGAGAAGGCCGAGAGCCTGCGCCGCATCTACCAGTCCGCCAACCACCTCATCGACGCCGCCAGCCCCTTCGGCCTGGGCGAAATCTGCGCCGTGGCGTCGAGCCTGTGTGACATGGTCGATCGGGCAACCGCCGCGGACGACTTCGACTGGCGCATCCTGTCGGTCCACATCCAGTCGCTACAGCTTCTCAACACCCTGCCGGCCGAAGCGGTCGAGGAGCGCCAGGCCGTCTCGGCGCAACTGGCCGAAATGGTCGCGAAGAAATTCGGTCAGGCGGGCTGACCGGCAGTCCGCGCGCCCCGGGTCTGCTTGCGCCAAAGCGCCGCATACTCTCCGCCCTGACGCGCCACCAGCTCATGGTGCGCGCCCCGCTCCACGATCCGTCCGGCCTTCAGGACCAGGATCTGGTCTGCGTCGGCGATGGTCGACAGCCGGTGCGCCACCACCAGGGTCGTCCGCCCGGTCCGGGCCCGGCGCAAGGTCCGCTGGATCGCCGCCTCGGTGCGGCTGTCCAGCGCACTGGTCGCCTCGTCGAGGATCAGAATGCACGGATCGGCCAGCAGGGCGCGGGCGATGCCGACCCGCTGGCGCTCGCCGCCTGACAGCTTCAGCCCCCGCTCGCCCACCATCGTGTCCATGCCCTGCGGCAGGGCGCGGATGAATTCGTCCAGTTCGGCGGCGTCGGCCGCGGCCCAGATCGCCGCCTCGTCGGCATCAGGCCGGGCGAAGCCGATGTTGGCCCGGAGCGTGTCGTTGAACAGGGCCACGTCCTGCGGCACCAGCGCCACCGCCGCCCGCAGCGATTCCTGCGTTGCCTGCCGCGCGTCCAGCCCGTCGATCAGCACCCGGCCCTCCTGCGGGTCCAGCAGCCGCAGCGCCAGTTTGACGATCGTCGACTTGCCGGAGCCCGACGGCCCGACCAGGGCGGTCGTCGTGCCAGGCGCTGCCAGGAAGCTGACGTCCTCCAGACCATTGGCCCGGGCGTCGTGCCGGAAACCGACCTGCTCGAAGGCCAGCGTCGCTCCCCGGGCGTCGGCCGGACGCGGCAAGGGCACGGCGTCCGGCGCGTCGGCCACCTGCGGCGTCTGACGCGTCACCTTCAGCATCTCTTCCATGTCTATGAAGGATTGACGGATTTCCCGGTAGGCGAAGCCGAGGATGTTCAGCGGTGCATAGAGGCTGATCATGATCAGGACCGCCGCCGTCACATCGCCAGGCCCCATCCGTCCCGCCGCCGCCTCGAACCCGGCCATGACCGCCATGACGCCCAGACCGATGTTCATGATCACGGCCTGAATCACGTTCAGCAGGGCCAGAGAGCTGTTC
>JBBQOK010000104.1:0-9341 GCA_038330765.1 Caulobacterales bacterium
TTGGCGGGGTCATCGACCGGCTCAGGCGGCGAGGCCGGACGGCGCGCCCGTTCCAGCGATCGACGGCGGACCGAAATCGGCCAGTCGATCAGCCAGACGGAGACGATGCGTCTCATCATCCTGCTCCAGCATCCAGGCGCCGGGACGTTCGTTCCGGGACCGCGTTAGTTCCGCCAGAAACCGCGTCGGGCCGGGAGCCCGTTGGTCTTCCGCCTCGACGGCGCTCGATTGCGCCGAAATCTGCCAGCGCCGGCGGGCCGCACTCAAACCGTCCAGCCGGCGGGACAGGATCACGCCCACGGACTGACCCTGCCGCGCCGCGAACTCCAGCCGCCGCGTCTGCGGCAAGGATGCGCCCTCGACCGCGCCCAGCGTCAGGGACACGGCACCGGACCGCAGCGCCTGCTCCATCGTCCAAAGCGCATCAGCCAGGGTCCGGACCGGCACCAGGATCAGGGGCACGCCGCGCATCCCCGGACCGTAGGGACGGCCATGTTCCCCGAACCACGCCCGCGGCGCGGTCATCAGCACCGGCCGCCCATCGCCGGGAAGTCGACGCGACAGGGCGAACAGCAGGCTGGCCGCCACGTCCCGGGGAGACGGCGCGCTCGCGTCTTCCAGAGGCTCAGCGACCTCCGGGAAGGCAGGATTGAAAGGATGGGCGACAGGGGACATGGCCAACAGAAGAATGAATGTTCATTCTTTGTTCCGCGCGACCGAAGAGTCAAACCGGGAATCATTATCCAGGCTTTGACCGGACGCTTTCAATCCAGGATCGCAAACCTGGCCCGCCGGCCGTCATGCGGGCCTTCACGGGCGCGACCAAGGGCGGCCTGAACCGTCAGGCCCCGGGCCGGGCCTTCAGTTCATCGCGGATTTCCGCCAACAAGGCTTCTGTCGGTGTCGGAGCTGCGGGCGTGGCCTCGGGTGCCGCCGCCTGCTTGCGGCGCAGCCGGTTTATGCCCCTGACCACCAGGAACACCACAAAGGCCACGATCAGAAACTGGATCAGGGTGTTGATGAAGGCCCCGTGCTGAATGGCCACCTTCTCGATCGTCTCGGTCGCGGAATCTTCGGAAACCAGCACCCATTCGAGCTTCGCGAAATCGACCTTGCCGAGCAGGAGCCCGACCGGCGGCATGATCACCTGGTCGACCAGACTGGTGACGATCTTGCCGAAGGAGGCACCTATGATGACCCCGAGAGCCAGATCAACGACGTTGCCGCGCGCGGCGAACTCCCTGAACTCGGTCGTCAGACCCATGATCAACCGTCCGCGTTCAGGCGTTCCCGCAGTTCCTTGCCGCTCTTGAAGAAGGGCACGGCCTTGGCCGGCACATCGACCGTCTCACCCGTCCGCGGATTGCGTCCGGCGCGGGCCGGCCGGCTGCGGACCGAGAAGGCACCGAAACCGCGCAGCTCCACGCGTCCGCCGTCGCCGAGGGATTCAACCATCCGGCCCAGCACGATGTTGACGACCCGTTCGACCTCGGCATGGGTCAAATGGGTGTTCTCGGCCGCCAATTTCTCGATCAACTCAGATTTGATCATGTCAGGCCCCCGCCCTCCAACGCCCTTCCCAGAGCCATACGGGTGCATCCGAACCCCGAATGCAATCCCCACCCTAGCCGCCGCCCGCTCAGGGCAAAAGGCCCGATATGCGGAAATGTCGGTTAGTGGACGTTCACCCTGTCGGGCCCGTCAGGAAAAAGGCGGCCGGATCGCTCCGGCCGCCTGTTCCCGTATCGCCGGTGACGGAGGAGACTATTCCTTCGAAGCCGCTTTTTCGCGCATGGCCGCGCCGAGGATATCACCCAGCGAAGCGCCCGAGTCCGACGACCCGAACTGTTCGACGGCTTCCTTCTCGTCCTTCATCTCAAGCGCCTTGATCGACACCGAGACGCGGCGCGAGGCCTTGTCCATGCCGGTGACCATGGCGTCGACGCGATCGCCGACCGAGAAACGCTCGGTGCGTTGCTCATTGCGGTCGCGCGACAGGTCCGACTTGCGGATGAAGGCCGTCGCAGGAGCGTCGTCTTCACCGAATTTGACCTCGATGCCGCCGGTTTCGATCGACGTCACGGTGACGGTGATCTGTTGGCCTTTCTTGAAGGTGTCGCCTTCCATCGGATCGCCACCCAGCTGCTTGATGCCGAGCGAGACACGTTCCTTCTCGACGTCGACGTCCAGCACCTTGGCCTTCACGGTTTCGCCCTTGCGGTAGCGCTGGATGGCTTCCTCGCCCGAGACGTTCCAGTCCAGGTCGGACAGGTGCACCATGCCGTCGATGTCGTTGTCGAGGCCGATGAACAGGCCGAACTCGGTGGCGTTCTTGACTTCGCCTTCGACCGTCGAGCCGATCGGGTTGTTGGCGACGAAGGCGTCCCACGGATTGTCCTGGGCCTGCTTGAGGCCCAGCGAGATGCGGCGCTTGGAGGCGTCGACGTCCAGCACGACCACATCGACTTCCTGCGAGGTCGAGACGATCTTGCCAGGGTGGACGTTCTTCTTGGTCCAGGACATTTCCGAGACGTGCACGAGGCCCTCGACGCCGGCTTCCAGCTCAACAAACGCGCCGTAGTCGGTGATGTTGGTGATGCGGCCAGACATCTTGGCGCCAACCGGATATTTGGCTTCCACGCCGTCCCACGGATCGGCCTGAAGTTGCTTCATGCCCAGCGAAATACGCTGGGTGTCCGGGTTGATCTTGACGATCTGGACCTTGACGGTGTCGCCGACCGCCAGGACCTGCGACGGGTGCGAGACGCGCTTCCACGACATGTCGGTGACGTGGAGCAGGCCGTCGATGCCACCCAGATCCACGAACGCGCCGTAGTCGGTGATGTTCTTGACCACGCCTTCGCGGACTTCACCCTCTTGCAGCTGACCGACCAGCTCGGTGCGCTGTTCGGCGCGAGCCTCTTCCAGAATGGCGCGACGCGAGACGACGATATTGCCGCGCGGACGGTCCATTTTCAGAATGGCGAAGGGCTGTTCCTTGCCCATCAGCGGGGCGACATCGCGCACCGGGCGGATATCGACCTGCGAGCCCGGCAGGAAGGCCGAGGCACCGCCCAGGTCGACGGTGAAGCCACCCTTGACCCGGCCGATGATGGTGCCGTTGACCGGCTGGCCATCGGCAAAGACGACTTCCAGACGGGTCCAGGCTTCTTCGCGGCGGGCCTTGTCACGGCTGATGACAGCTTCACCCAAGGCGTTCTCGACGCGCTCCAGATAGACTTCGACATTGTCGCCGAGCTTCGGGATCACGGCACCTTCACCGATGCCGAACTCGCGGGCCGGGATGCGGCCTTCGGTTTTCAGACCGACGTCGATGATCAGAATGTCTTTTTCGATGCCGACGACACGGCCATGGACGACCTGGCCTTCGCCGAGGTCGCGGCCCTGAAGGGTTTCATCGAGCAGCGCGGCGAAATCGTCGCGCGAGGGGGAGAAGCTGGTGTCAGTCATGCGTGGGTTGGGTTTCTAACGGTTATGGCGCGCGACCGAGGGGTCCCGCGCGAGGTGAATTGAAAGTGAGATCAGGTCGTCGGGATGCGAGGCAGATGAAGCCAGATCGCCCGCGGAAGCCGAGGATGGAGCGTTGGATTTGCCTTGGGGTCCCTAGGAACCGTTCCGGACACGCGCCGCCTCGACGATACGGCGGGCCGCATCGAAGGCGGCCTCTATATCCATTTCGGTCGTATCCAGCAAGACGGCGTCTTCCGCCTGGACCATCGGGGCTGCGCCGCGTCCGGCGTCGCGCTCGTCGCGGCGAATGATGTCGGCCAGCATGTCTTCGTAGGCGATGATCTCGCCGCGGCCGGTCAGCTGTTTCCAGCGACGCATGGCCCGGACCTCGGCGGTGGCGGTGACATAGAGCTTGGCTTGGGCCTCAGGCGCGATGACGGTGCCGATATCGCGCCCGTCAAGCACAGCCCCGCCAGGCTGGGCGGCGAAGGTCTTCTGGAAAGCCAAAAGAGCCGCGCGCACCCCCGGATAGCCGGCGACCCTGCTGGCGGCTTCGCCAGCTCCCCGGTCCGTCAGCCGGTCGGTGTCGATCAGGTGGCTGGCGTCCAGCGCCCGCGAGACCGCCTCGGCGGCGGCGGCATCCGCCAGCGATCCGCCGACGTCGAGCACGCCCAGCCCCACGGCGCGGTACAGCAGGCCGGTGTCGAGGAACGGCAGGCCGTAGAGCGCGGCCAGTCGGGCGGCGATGGTGCCCTTGCCGGAGGCGGCGGGGCCGTCGACGGCGATGATCAGGGGAGGGTTCATTGATCGGTTGATGCCCTTTCGGAGCTCTTCACCACAAGGGCGCCGATGCCGATGGCAATCGCACCGAAAGCCGCAAGTATCGCCGGGAAGCCCCACTGTACGAGGAGCGTGCCCCGAAATCCTGCAGGGTCATCCTCAAATCGGTACGTGTGCGACCTCATCGAGATTACGCCGTCGAACCCATCGATGAGGCCGCCAATCAGGATCGCGACCAACACGACGGTGCAGACGAATGCGGCATCCTCGAACTGTTTCGCTGACGGGACGGATTTAACCACCGATGTCCGCTCCCAGACCACGCATCAACTCGACAAAGCCCGGAAAGCTGGTGGCGATCATGCCCGGCTCGTCCACCGTGACCGCCTCAGCTGCCGCCAGACCCAGCACCAGATGGCTCATGGCAATGCGGTGGTCGCCTTGGGTGGTAATGGTCGCACCGCCCGGGACGGGACCACCCGTCACGGTGAATCCCTCCGGCTCTTCCTCTACCCGGACGCCGCAGGCCTGCAGTCCGGCGGCCATCAGGGCGATGCGGTCACTCTCCTTGACCCGCATCTCGCCGATGCCTCGCATGACCGTGGCTCCCTCGGCGAAGGCGGCCGTGGCGGCGAGGATCGGATATTCGTCGATCATCGAGGCGGCGCGTTCCGGAGGCACGATCACGCCCTTCAGATCCGAGTGGCGGGCCGTGACGTCGCCGACCTCCTCGCCCCCGGCCATCCGGCGGTTCGACACGGTCAGGTCCGCGCCCATCTCGATCCAGGTCTCGAACAGGCCGGTGCGCAGCGGGTTCAGCATTACGCCCTCGACGGTGACCCCGGATCCCGGAACGACGAGGCTGGCGGCGAGGGGGAAGGCGGCCGACGACGGGTCCCCCGGGACCGCCACGGCCGTGCCTGTCAGAGCCTGTCCGCCGTTCAGCGTGACCCGCCAGCCCGGATCAAGCGGCAGCACGCCGACCTCAACCCCGAAGACACGAAGCATCCGTTCGCTATGGTCGCGGCTGGGCTCGGACTCGGTCACCGTGGTGACACCGGCACCGTTCAGCCCGGCCAGCAGGATCGCGGACTTGATCTGGGCTGAGGCGACCGTCTGGACGTAGTCGATGGCCTGAAGGCCTCCGCCCGACACTGTCACCGGCAGCCGGTCTTGCTCGCCCGGCCATTCGTAACGAGCGCCCATCTCCGCCAGCGGGCCCGTCACCCGCTTCATCGGGCGCTTCCGCAGCGAGGCATCCCCGTCGAACGTCACGGTGATCGGATAGCCCGCCGCCGCGCCCATCAGCAGCCGCACGCCGGTGCCGGCGTTGCCGCAGTCGATCACGCCGTCCGGCTGGCTGAAGCCGCCGTGGCCGGTCACCCGCCAGCGGCCTTCGCCCAGCCGCTCGACCTCGGCACCGAAGGCCGCGACCGCGCGGGCCGTGGCCAGCACGTCTTCGCCTTCCAGAAGGCCGTCGATTTCAGTGACGCCGGTCGCCATCGCCCCGAGGATCAGGGCCCGATGGGACATAGACTTGTCGCCCGGCGCGCGCGCCACGCCCGATAGCGCGAACGCGCCTCGGGCAGTCAGGGTGGAGGGAATCGGCACCCGGCGGTCTCCGGAAAGTTCAGACGGCGCGGGCGGCGCGAGAGATGGCTTTTGACAGCGGCCCCCCTTGGTGGCAAGGGACGCGCCCGATTTCCCAACTCCCGCCAAAGGTCTGAACCCGTGGCCAATCCCGAACTGGGCCAGAAGCAGGTCTGCCCGAACTGCCAGGCCAAATTCTATGACCTGGGCCGCCGTCCGGCTCACTGCCCGAAATGCGCGACCGAATTCGACCCCGAAGAGGCGCTGAAGCTGCGCAACCGCCGCGGCCGTCCGGCCGGCTACGCCGCCGACGAGACCCCCGAGGAGGATACCGAGGATCAAGTTGCCAAGAAGAAGCCCGCCGGTGACGACGACGAGGAAGAAGAAACCGTCGCCACTCCGGAGATCGACGAGGAAGGCCACGAGCCGATCCTGACGCCGGACGACGATGATGATGAAGCGGCCGTCGACCCGACCGAAGAGTCGGGCATGAGCGAAGCGAGCGAGGACGATGATGACGTCCTGGCCGACGACGACGACGACGATTCCGTGCCCTTTATCGAAGACGAGGACGACGACTCGTTCGACGACGGCATCGTCAAGCCTGGCAAGGACGAGGACTAGGTTTTTCGTCCCGTCCGGGGCCGCCGTGAGGAGCCTCTGACGGGACGAAAATAAATGGCGGGACCGGGGTTGATCAGGATCAGGCCCTGACATAGGTTCCGCCGCCTCGCAGGGGGCCTCCTCCGGCGACCGAACGTCAAGGTTCGGGGCTTTAGCTCAGTTGGTAGAGCGCTTGCATGGCATGCAAGAGGTCAGCGGTTCGACTCCGCTAAGCTCCACCATCGAAGGCCCCGCGGGAAACTGCGGGGCCTTCGCCATATCTGGCTCACCCCCACGGACGCGGGCGTTGAAGCCGGGCGCGGGACACACCATCTTGAACCTATCGGTCGACGCCCTGCCGATCACGGGGGGCGGGACGGTCGAGGGCCTGCTTCGGGGGCGAGACGATGAATACGCGCACCATCCTGTTCGACAGCCCCTTTCTGCTGGGCTTCGATCACACCAGAGCCCTGATCGATCGCGCGGCGCGGGCGGCGGCTGACAGCTACCCCCCCTATAACGTCGAGCAGCTGAGCGAGCATTCCGTACGGATCACGCTCGCCGTGGCCGGGTTCGGCCCGGACGACCTGGGCGTGACGCTTGAAGGGCGCCAACTGACCATCGCGGGCAAGCGCGAGGACGGCGGCAAAAGCGATCAGGCCTTCCTGCACCGCGGCATTGCCGGGCGCGGTTTCGTCCGCAGCTTTGTGCTGGCCGACGGGCTTGAGGTGGATCAGGCGCGGCTCGAGCACGGCCTCCTGCACGTCGAGCTAAGCCGGCCGGAAGACCTGCCGACCCTCCGGCGCATTCCCATCACATTGGGCTGATCCAGCCGTCGTTTGACGGCCGCCACTCGAGGGGCCGAACCACAACGCCCCTCGGGGCGTTAGTCCAGATTAAGGAGGCGGTCGCGATGACGCCGATGCCTATGACCAAGGAAGACTTCAGGGGACTGGGTGCGCCCGATCTCGTCTACGTCCGGGAAATCCGGGCCGCAGACGTTCTGGCCGACACGCCGATTCCCGAGGCCAAAGGCTTGGAGATCGATCCCGAGACGACGCTTTACGCCGTTCATGGTGCCGACGGCGAACGTCTGGCGGTCATGATGGATCGGGAAGCCGCCTTCGCCGCCGCCTTCGCCCACGAGCTGGAGCCCGTTTCAGTCCACTGATCAGGCCGCCGTGGCAGGGAAGTGATCCCTGACGAACAGGGCGCGGATTGCATCAACGGTCCGGGCCTGACGCAGATGTTCACGCATCTCGGGAGAGCGCAGAGCGCGCGACACGGCCGCCAGCGCCCGCAGGTGCTCGGCACCGTCCCGCGGCGGGGCAAACAGGGCCAGCATCAGGTCGACCGGCCGGTCGTCGACCGCGCCATAGGCGACCGGTGTGTCCAGACGCACGAAGACGGCCGTCACCCGGTCAATGCCTTCGATCCGGGCGTGGGGAACCGCAACGCCGGACCCCAATCCCGTGGAACCGAGGGCCTCGCGTTCCAGCAAGGCCTCCATGAGGCGGTTCTCCGGCATGCCGAGCGCCTGGGCGGCGGCTTCGGCGACCGTATGGAGGGCCTGACGTTTCGACGACGCACCGCTGCGCAGGACGACGCCGCCGTCCGCCAGCAAATCACCGATGTCCATAAAATACCCCGACTCTACCCAATCATCCCGGTTGGGCGGGCGCCGTTTAGACGACCCGCCTCGTTGTGGGAAGCACTATGACGCGAGACCGTTTACCGAACCGTGTCCATTGAGCGACTTTGTCGTTCGCTCCGGGTCGATCCAGCCGACATTGCCGTCCGGACGGCGATAGACGACCGCGAGGCCGCCGTGCGCCGCGTTGCGAAACAGGACCACCGGGTAGCCGGTCATATCCAGCTCCATCACAGCCCGGCCGACGGTCAAGGTGCGGATCTCGTGCTCGGTCTCGGCGATGACCATGCCAACGGGCGGAGGCTCGTTGGCCGTTCCCGCCTGACCGAAGTCCTCGTCCCCGACTTCGTCCGGGTTGCGCAGGACCATGCTGTGGGCAACCTCGCGGGCCGCGTTCTCAGTCTTTTCGGGTGAGAGGCCCTTGGGACCAATGTGGTGATCCTTGAGCCGGCGCTTGTAGCGCCGGACCCGCTTCTCGATCTTGTCGAGGCTGTCGGTGAAGGCGGCGTGGGCGTCGCCGCCATGCCCCGTAGTCACAAGGCTCTGGCCCGATGCCAGGCGGACCCAGCAATCGACCTTGAATCCGTAGCCGTCTTTCGACACCACGACCTCGGCGTCCTGTGCGCCGCGTTCGAAATATTTGCCGATCCCGTCTTCGAGTTCCTGGGAGATGCGGGAGCCTAACGCTTCGCCGACATCCACGTGCTTGCCGCTGACCTGGATTTGCATGGCTATAGAACGCGACCGTTGGCGTTTGGTGTCAACGCCGATCACAGTTTTGTGGCGAGGAATTCGGTGACGACTGGACGGAGATTTCGACGACAGGCGGGTGAGAAACGAGAGAAAGAGAGGAATAGGCCCCGGTCAGCCCGTCCGGAGCATCCGTTTGCGCTGGACCGATGAGGGTATGCGCAGGGCCTCGCGATATTTCGCCACCGTTCGGCGGGCGATGTCGATGCCCGCTTCCTTGAGAATTTCGACAATCCGGTCATCGGACAGCACGTCGCCGTCGCGGCCTTCGCTGTCGATCATCGATTTGATGCGGTGCCGGACCGCCTCGGCCGAATGGGTTGCGCCGCCGTCGGAGGACTGGATCGCTGCGGTAAAGAAGAATTTCAGCTCGAACACGCCGCGTGGCGTGGAGACGTATTTGTTCGAAGTGACCCGGCTGACCGTCGACTCATGCATGCCGATGGCGTCGGCCACGGTCTTGAGGTTCAGGGGGCGCAGGAACTCGACGCCGAAA
>JBBQOK010000105.1:0-9151 GCA_038330765.1 Caulobacterales bacterium
GTCGACCCTGTTCCGCCTGATCACCGGTCAGGAACAGCCCGACGGCGGCACCATCAGGGTCGGCGAGACGGTCAAACTGGCCTATGTCGACCAGAGCCGCGACGATCTGGAGCCCAACAAGACCATCTGGGAAGTCATCTCGGGCGGCACCGACGTGATGATGGTCGGCAAGCGCGAGATCAACACCCGCGCCTACGTCGGCAGCTTCAACTTCAAGGGCGGCGACCAGCAGAAGAAGGTCGGCCAGCTGTCGGGCGGTGAGCGTAACCGCGTCCACCTGGCCAAGACGCTGGCGACCGGCGGCAACCTGCTGCTGCTCGACGAACCGACCAACGACCTCGACATCGAGACGCTGCAGAACCTGGAAGAGGCGCTGGAAGGCTTCGCCGGCTGCGCCGTGGTCATCTCCCACGACCGCTGGTTCCTGGACCGTCTGGCGACGCACATCCTCGCCTTCGAGGGCGACAGCCACGTGGAATGGTTCGAGGGCAATTTCGAGGCCTATGAGGAAGACAAGAAGCGTCGCCTCGGGGTCGAGAGCCTGATCCCGCACCGGATCAAGTTCCAGAAGTTCGGACGATAAGAACAAAGGGGCGGCGGTTTCGAACCGCCGCCCCTTTTCTCTAGTGTTTGACCCGGACGTAGTCGCCGGGGGCCGCAACACCGGCTTTCAACTTGCCCGAGCCGACCTTGCGGGCCTTGACCTTGTCGTCGCCGGCGGCGGCGTCGAGCCAGCCCTGCCATTCCGGCCACCACGATCCCGTTTTCTGCTCGGCCCCCGCCAGCCAGGCGTCGGCGTCGGCCGGGGCAGCGTCATTGATCCAGTAGCCGTGCTTGTTGGCCGCCGGCGGATTGATCATGCCGGCATTGTGGCCGGACCCGCCCAGCAGGAAGCGCGTCGGGCCGCCGAAGAAGCCGCGGCCGGCGTAGGTATTCTTCCAGGCCGCGACGTGATCGTCCTTCAGGGCCACGATCATGACCGGCGTCTTTATGGCCGACAGGTCGAGCGCGACACCGTCGATCGACACCCCGCCTGCCTCCTTGAGCCGATTGCCCTTCAGCACCTGAGAGCCGTATTCCTTGAGCATCCGGGCCGGAATGCGCGAGCCGTCGTCGAACCACCACAGCAGGTCGGAGGCCCGCGCCTCGTCGCCGAGCAGATAGTGGTTCACCACCGAGGACCAGATCAGGTCATTGGCGCGCACCGTCGAGAACAGTTTGGTCAGGTCATGGGCCTCGACATAGCCGCGGTCGTCCAGATAGCGCTCGAAGGCCTTCAGGTCGGTCTCGCCCGTGAATACCGACCATTCGCCCATGTCGCCGAAATCGACGAGGGTAGCGATCAGGGTGGCGCTGGCCACGCGTTCGGCGCGATCCGTCGCGGCCAGATACGCCAGGGTCATGGCCGACAGGGTGCCGCCCAGACAGTAGGAGACCAGATCGACGTCCGGCTCGCCCGTCGCCGCCTCGACGGCGTCCAGCGCGGCGACGACGCCGTTCTTCACATAGGCGTCCAGACCGGTGTCGGCGTGGCTCTCATCCGGGTTGGCCCAGGAGACGACGAAGACCGTGTGGCCCTGATCGACCAGCCATTTCAGATAGCTGGCCTTGGGCGTCAGGTCGAAGAGGTAGTATTTATTGACCAGCGGCGGGATGAACAGCAGCGGGCGGCGATAGACCGTATCCGTCGTCGGCGCATACTGGATCAGTTCGAACAGATCGGTCCTGAACACCACCGCACCGGGCGTGGCGGCGACGTTGACGCCCAGTTCAAAATCGTTGGGTGCGCGGCGGGTGATCAGCCCCTGCCCCTTGCCCATGTCCTCCAGCAGGTTCGACAGGCCGGTCATCAGGCTGAGGCCGCCGCTTTCGATGGTGCGGCGCGCCACCTGCGGATTGGTGTGGGCGAAATTGGTCGGAGCCAGGGCGTTGATCATCTGGCGGCTGGCGAAATCGACCTGGGCCCGCGTGGCCTCGTCGACCGGTGCCGTGGCGACAAAATCCTGCAGCTGGCGGGCGGCCAGCAGATAGGTCTGCTTCAGCCAGTCATAGACCGGCTCCTCGGTCCACGCCGGATCGGAAAAGCGGCGGTCGCCCCTGGCCGGTGCCGCGACCGGTGCGCTCTCGCCGCCCATGGCCCGCTCGCCCATGGCGCGCCACAGGGCGGTCCAGTCGCTCCATCCCTTGGCCTGGGCCTCGAACAGGGCCGTGGGTCGCATCATCACCGCGGTGTTGAACTCGATCATCGCCCGCGCCAGCGTGCTGGGGTCATAGGGCAGGCTCTGCGGCGTGGCCGCCTGCGCCATGGCGGTCTGCATCGCTGCGGCGGCGTTGGACATCAAGGTCGTCAGCGTCCCGGCCACGACCGAGGGATCGGGTGCGTTGACGAAGGGTGCCGGAAACGGATTGGCCCCCGACGGAGACTCTGACGGCGACTCTGGCGGAGACTCTGGCTTCCTGGTCATGGCGGATCCGATCACAGACGGGCGAGCACGTCGACCGCCGCGCAGTCGCGCGGGGCCACGAACAGCAACGCCAGCGCCCGGTCCGGGTTCAGCGCGGCCCAGTCGGGACAGGGTTCGCCGGCCGCATCGATCAGAGCCGCAAGCCCCACGGTCGACCCCGGCGCGATGGCACTGTCAGCGACCGAAAAGGCGATGGAGTCGAAGGGCATGGCGGGCGCTCATCTGCGACAGCCGAAACAGCTGCGATATCGGCGATATGGCACAGCATTTTCACATTGGCGACGCCACATATTGCGCTATCATTGTGCATTATTGCACAGAGAGCCGGATGGCCGACTTCAATTGGAACGATCTGCGCGCCTTTCTGGCGGTGGCACGCACTGGCCGGCTGACCGGCGCGGCGGCGCGGGCCGGCATGGACCACACGACGGTCGGCCGCCGCATCTCGGCGCTTGAGGCGGGGCTGGGTGCGCGTCTGTTCGATCGCAGCCCGCAGGGATACGCCCTCACCGCCCATGGCGAGCGGTTGATGCCGACGGCCGAACGGATCGAGAGCCTGACCCTGCTGGCGGCCCACGAACTGGGCGAGGCCGATCAGGCCCTGACCGGCACGGTGCGGATCGGTGCGCCCGAAGGCTTCGGGAGCTATGTGCTGGCCCCGCTCATGGCTCGATTGGCCGACCGTCATCCCGAGCTCGACATCCAGCTGGTGGCCATCTCCGGCGTGCTGAGTCTGTCCAAGCGCGAGGCCGACATCGCCGTCACCCTCAGCGCGCCGCGCGAGGGGCGGCTGACGGCACGCAAACTGACCGACTACGGCCTCAGCCTGTATGCCGCGCCCGCCTATCTGGACGCACGTCCGGCGATCGAGACGCGGGCCGACATGACCGGGCACCGCTTCATCGGCTACATCGGCGACCTGCTCTATGCGCCCGAGCTGGACTATATGCAGGCGCCCGATGTCGACATCCACGTCGGCCTGCAGAGCTCCAACCTGATCGCCCAGCTCCAGGCCTGCCTGGCCGGCGCGGGCCTGTGCGTGTTGCCGGACTTCATCGCCGCGCGCGAGACCGGCCTGCGCCGGGTCCTGCCCGACGCGGTGCATCTGGACCGCAGCCTTTGGCTGGTCGTCCACGCCGACCTGCGGGCCCTGGCCCGGATCCGCGCCGTAACGGCGATGATCGGCGAGGCCGTCCGGGCCGACCGCCTGCTGTTCACCGGACCGCGCCCGGCCGCGTAAGGGTCCTGACGCGGCAGAACATAGTCGAGACCGCTTGGCGAGACGGGCGGCGGCTGGTCTAATCGGGGCATGCCGAACCGTCCCGCCCTGCTGATCATGCAACGCCATCTGGCACCGCTGACGCCGTTCCTGGAGGGGGCCTACAACGTCTATCGCTTCTGGGAAGGGCCACCGCTGGAGGCACAGCGGGAGATTCAGGCGCTGGTCGTGGCCGGCGAGTTCCCGCTGGATAAACATCTGATCGAGAGCCTGCCGAACCTGAAGCTGATCGCCTGTTTCACCTCGGGCTACGACGGGATCGATGTTGCGTGGTGCCGCGCGCGCGGCCTGCCGGTCAGCCATGCGCCCGGGGTCAATCACGAGGATGTCGCCGATCACGCCATCGGCCTGGTGCTGGCGGCGCGGCGGAGGATCGTGGCGGGCGATCAGGCGCTGCGGGCCGGAGGCTGGACCGCGGACTCGAAGATGATCACCGCCTCGCTGAAGGATCAGCGGCTGGGCGTCGTCGGTCTGGGCGCGATCGGCGAGGCCGTGGCGCGGCGAGCCGAGGCCCTGAGGATGAGCGTGCGCTGGTGGGGGCCGCGCCCCAAGGACGCCGCCTGGCCGCGTGCGGCAACGCTGGAGGACCTGGCGCGCGACAGCGACATACTGGTGGTGGCCTGCCGGGCCGACGACACCAATCGCGGCCTGATCTCACGCGAGGTGATCGAGGCGCTGGGACCGCAGGGCTTGCTGGTCAACGTGGCGCGCGGCCAACTGGTCGACGAGACGGTCCTGATCGCGGCGCTCAAGGACGGCCGGCTGGGTCAGGCCGCGCTGGACGTGTTCGAGGACGAGCCAACCGAGGCGGCGCGCTGGGCCGGCGTGCCCAATACGGTGCTGACCCCCCATACCGGCGGCGCGACCACCGAAGCCGTCCAGGGCATGCTGATGCTGTTGCTGCAGAACCTGCAGGCGGCCTTTGCAAGCGAGCCGTTGAACACGCCGGTTTCGGACGACTGATCAGAGAGCGCCGCCCGACATATCGGGCATGGGCATCGGCATGGACGGCGCCGGCATCGGGATGGCCGGCGGCCGCTCCATCTGCGGCGGGCGCGGCAGTTCGTCATCCGACAGCCGGCCGTCGCCGTTGGCGTCCATGCGGGTGAACATCCGCCCCGTGCCCACGCCGAGCTCTTCGCGGGTGATGCGGCCGTCCTGGCTGGAATCCGACTGGGCGATGACCGTGCGCAATCGGCTCCCGCCCATGGCCGCCGCGGGTCCGCGGGTCAGCACCGCAAGCTCATCGCCGGTGAGGGCCGCATCCTGATTGGCGTCGAGCCGGGCGAAGATCCGGTCCGTCCATCCGGGCATATCCTCCAGGGTGCGCGGGATCATGCCGCCACCGCCACCGCCACCGCCACCGCCGGGCGGGGTCTGGGCGACCGCCGGGGCGGACAGAAGCAGCAGGCCGCCTATGGAGGCTGCGAGGGCAGTGGCGTGAAGAGTCATGATACGGGTCCGCAAGTCTGTGCCGATCCAGACAGATTGTGCCTGATCCGCCCGCCTGACCAGCGGATTCCGCTTGCATAATCATATAAGGATATCTTTATATGTTCTCCATGACCTTGAGCGCCGACCAGACTGTCGAGGCCCTGCGCGCCGTGGGGGAGCCGACCCGCCTGCGGGTGCTCTCGCTGCTGGCCGGCGAGGAGCTGTCGGTGATGGAGCTGTCGCGCATCCTCGACCAGAGCCAGCCGCGCGTCTCGCGGCATCTGAAGCTGATGACCGACGCCGGCCTGATCGAACGGTTCCCCGATGGGGCCCGGGTCTTCTACCGGCTGACATCGGATGTCCCCGCCCGCCGCCTGATCGACACTGTTCTGGACCTGCTCGAGACCTCGGCCGGCGACGCCGACGACCGGCGACTGGAAGAGGTACGGCTTGAACGCGGGGTCGCCGCCGGTGCCTATTTCGAGCGTATCGCGCCACAGTGGGACCGGATCCGCTCGCTCTATGTCTGCGAGTCGGCGGTCGAGGCGGCCATCCTGAAGGCCGCGGGCGAGGGCCCGTTCGAGCGTGTCGTCGACCTGGGCACGGGGTCCGGCCGGATGCTGACCCTGCTGGGCCGCAAGTCGAAGATGTCGCTGGGCCTCGACCTCAGCCAGAACATGCTGAACATCGCCCGCGCCAACGTCTCCCGCGCCGGTCTGGACAAGGTCGAGCTGAGGCACGGCGACATCTTCGCGACCCGCCTGCCGCAGCAGAGCGCCGATCTGGTGCTGGTGCATCAGGTGCTGCACTACCTCGCCGATCCGTCGGCCGCCGTGGCCGAGGCGGCGCGGCTGGTGATGCCCGGCGGACGGTTACTGATCGTCGACTTCGCCCCGCATGCGCTGGAGCATCTGCGCGAGGAGCATCAACACCGGCGGTTGGGCTTCTCGGATGGCGAGATGAAACGCTGGCTGGCCGAGGCCGGGCTGACTCCGTCCGCCCCGATCGCCCTGCCCCCCGACACCGACGGCCTGACCGTGGTCATCTGGACCGCCCAACGCGCGGCCGAGGCGAAGGCTCGGGTCGCATGAGCGCCACGGCCCTCAGTCTCGCCGAAGCCCGCGCCCTGCTGCTGTCTCCGCTGGGGCCGGTGGCGCGCGCCGGACAGGACCGCTCCCGCCCCCGGGTGTCGTTTGAATTCTTCCCGCCCAGGAACGACGAGGCCGAGGCCACGCTATGGCGGGCCGTGACCCGTCTGGCACCGCTGAAGCCCGACTTCGTCTCGGTCACCTATGGCGCGGGCGGATCGACGCGGGAGCGGACGCACCGCACCGTCCAGCGCATCCTGTCCGAGACTGACCTGATCCCCGCCGCCCACCTTACCTGCGTCGAGGCCAGTCGGGACGAGGTCGATGCGGTGATTGAGGGCTACAGCGCAGCCGGCGTGCGCCATATCGTGGCTCTGCGCGGCGATCCGCCGACGGCGGCCAGCATCGGCGGTGCCTATGCTCCGCCTACGGATGGTTACGCCAACGCAACCGAACTGACCGCCGCGGTGGCCCGCCGGGGCGGGTTCGAAATCAGCGTCGGCTGCTATCCGGAAGGCCATCCGGAGAGCCCGTCCCTCGCCCATGACATCGAGGTGCTGAAGGCCAAGGTCGACGCCGGGGCGACCCGCGCCATCAGCCAGTTCTTCTTCGACATCGACGCCTTCCTGCGCTTCCGCGACCGGGTCCGGGCCGCGGGCGTGACCGTCCCCATCATCCCGGGCGTGATGCCGGTGACCAACTACGCCGGGCTGAAGCGGATGTCGGCCGGCTGCGGCGCGGCGGTCCCAGACTGGCTGGCGGCCCATTTCGAAGGGCTGGACGCCGACCCCGAGACCCGCAAGCTGATCGCCGCCTCGGTCGCCGCCGAGACCTGCGCCCGCCTGCAGGAGGAGGGCTTCCAGGACTTCCACTTCTACACCCTGAACCGCGCCGACCTCGTCTACGCCATCTGCCGGGTGTTGGGCGTGCGGGAGCAAAAGGCGGACGCTTGACCCGCCCCGAACGCATCACCGCCCTGCACCGGGCCGCCGCCGAACGCATCCTCGTCCTCGACGGGGCCTGGGGTGTGATGATCCAGGGCAGGGACCTGTCCGAAGAGGATTTCCGCGGCGACCGCTTCGCCGGCCACAACGGCCAGATGAAGGGCAATAACGACATCCTGTGCCTGACCCGCCCGGACGTCATCGCCGACCTGCATGACCAGTATTTCGCGGCCGGTGCCGACATCTCCGAGACCAACACCTTCTCGGCCACGGTGATCGCCCAGGACGACTACAAGCTGGACGCCCAGTCGGTGTGGGACATCAATCTGGAGGGCGCAAAACTGGCCCGCGCCGCCGCCGACCGCTGGACGGAAAAAGAGCCGCACAAGCCGCGCTTCGCCGCCGGTTCGATCGGCCCGCTGACCAAGATGCTGTCGATGTCGTCGGACGTGAACGATCCCGGCGCGCGGCTGGTGACGTTTGATCAGGTCTATGACGCCTATCGCCATCAGGTGCGGGCCCTGAACGAAGGCGGGGTCGACCTGTATCTGATCGAGACCATCACCGACACGCTGAACTGCAAGGCCGCGATCAAGGCCATCAAGGACCTGGAAGACGAGGGCATGGAGGCCCTGCCGATCTGGATTTCGGGCACCATCACCGACCGATCGGGCCGGACCCTGTCGGGCCAGACCGCCGAGGCCTTCTGGAACAGCGTGCGCCACGCCAAGCCGTTCGCGGTGGGCTTCAACTGCGCGCTCGGAGCAGATTTGATGCGGCCCTTCATCGCCGAACTGAGCCGCGTCGCCGACACGCTTGTGGCCGCCTACCCCAACGCCGGCCTGCCCAACGCCATGGGTTGTTACGACGAGGAACCGCACCAGACCGCCCACTTCATCGAGGAATGGGCGGCCTCGGGGCTGGTCAACATCGTCGGCGGCTGCTGCGGCACCACGCCGGAGCATATCCGGCATACGGCGGAGGCGGTGTCGAAACTGCCGACGCGGGAGATTCCGGAGCGGCCGGTGGCCATGAGGCTGTCGGGGCTGGAACCGTTCGAGCTGGTGGCGTGATGGGCTGCGCCTGTCTGAACCTTCTCCCATTGGGAGAAGGAGGGACCCGCGCCGCAAGGCGTGGGGGGATGAGGGGTTACGCTCTCAACGGGAACGCACCAGACCCCCTCACCCTTTCGCGCCACCGATCGCCTTCGGCTCCCGGGCGCTCAAGCCCTTTCCCCATGGGAGAGGGATAGGACCATGAGACCCACCTTCATCAACGTCGGTGAGCGGACCAACGTCACCGGCTCGGCCAGGTTCAAGAAGCTGGTGATCGACGGCGACTATTCCGCCGCCCTGACCGTTGCGCGGCAACAGGTCGAGGCCGGGGCGCAGATCATCGACATCAATATGGACGAGGGCCTGCTCGACTCGAAGTCGGCCATGGTCACCTTCCTCAACCTGATCGCGGCCGAGCCCGACATCGCCCGCGTGCCGGTGATGATCGACAGCTCCAAATGGGAGGTGATCGAGGCGGGCCTGAAATGCGTTCAGGGTAAGCCGATCGTCAATTCGATCTCGATGAAGGCGGGCGAGGCCGAGTTCCGTCAGCAAGCTGTCAGCTGCCTGCGCTATGGGGCCGCCGTCGTGGTCATGGCCTTCGACGAGGTGGGTCAGGCCGACACCGCCGCGCGCAAGATCGAGATCTGCACCCGCGCCTACCGCATTCTGGTGGACGAGGTCGGTTTCCCGCCCGAGGACATCATCTTCGACCCCAACATCTTCGCCGTGGCGACGGGGATCGACGAACACGACAACTATGCCGTCGACTTCATCGAGGCGACAGCAGAGATCAAACGCACCCTGCCCTACGCCCGCGTCTCCGGCGGCGTATCGACTGTGTCGTTCAGCTTCCGCGGCAACGAGCCGGTGCGCCGGGCGATCC
>JBBQOK010000106.1:0-9020 GCA_038330765.1 Caulobacterales bacterium
GTCGCTTCGACGGAACCGCTTCCGCGCAAACGGAAGGGTTGGTCCCACGCCTCTGTCTGGTCCCGGACAGCGGGCGAGCGACGTCGGCGGCCAGGTCTCCTGGCTTGCGGGTCAAAAACGGAGGATCGCGCCTTCCCGGCCTTTCCCGAAGGAATGGGCCAGTGACGCCGAAGCCGAAGCTTCGGATTGATCGATCGTCTCGCCGCCTACAGTTGCGGGCACAGCCGCGGTGTCTGACCGCGTTCCCTTAACCGCCTGCCGGCCTTGTCGCAGCGCGGCGAAGGCTGTGCAAGGCTTCGAGACGCCGCTTGAGCGCGCCATCGCATTCCGTCACCCTGCGCCGCTCACATGAACGCCCCGCTCACCCATCCGCCGAAAGCCGAACCCAGCCCGTCCTCCGAGGGGACGACGCCGGTCATGGCGCAATTCCTGTCCGCCAAGGCCCAGGTACCGGATGCGATTCTGTTCTTCCGCATGGGCGATTTCTACGAGCTGTTCTTCAAGGACGCCGAGATCGCTTCGGCGGCGCTGGGCATCACCCTGACCAGGCGCGGCAAGCATCAGGGCGAGGACATCCCGATGGCCGGGGTGCCGGTCCATGCGCTGGACGGCTATCTGGCGCGGCTGATTCGGCAGGGCTTCAAGGCTGCCATCTGCGAACAGCTGGAAGCCCCCGCCGAGGCGAGGAAGCGCGGCTCCAAGGCGGTGGTCCATCGCGACATCGTCCGCGTCGTCACGCCGGGAACCCTGACCGAGGACAGTCTGCTGGACGCGCGTGGGGCCAACCGGCTGGCAGCGGTGGCGGTGCGCAAGGGCCGGGCGGCGGTGGCGGTGGTCGAGTTGTCGGCCGGTTCGGTCGATGTGGTCGCCTGTTCGCTGGAGGACCTCGCTGCGACCCTGGCTTCATTCCGACCGTCCGAGGTGCTGGTCCCGGACCGGCTGTTCTCTGACGACGCGGCGCGCGCGGCGCTGGACGGCTCGGGCGGGGTGGTTCAGGCCTTGCCGCAAGCCTTGGCCGAACCGGTCGGGGCGCGGGTCCGGGCCGAACGACTGTACGGTGTCGCCTCGTTGGACGGCTTCGGTGCCTTCGAGGAGGCCGAGGTCTCGGCCCTCGGCCTGATCGCCGCCTATCTGGAAACCACCCAGGCCGGAAAGATCCCCGCCCTGTCGCCGCCGCGCCGCTCGGGCGACAGCGGCTTCCTCGCCATCGACCCGGCGACGCGGCTTAGCCTCGAGATCGACCGCACCCAGCGCGGTGAACGCGACGGCTCCCTGCTGGCCTGTATCGATCGCACCGTCACCTCGGGCGGCGCGCGGGCGCTGGCCGAGCGCATCGCCCGGCCATTGCGGGATCCGGCGGCCATCAACGATGGACTCGACGCCGTCGAATGGCTGCTGGAGCGCCGCGATCTGCGCCGCGACCTGCGCGACGGGCTGAGGGCGTCCCCCGACGTCGCCCGCGCCGTCTCCCGTCTGGCGCTGGGGCGCGGCGGGCCGCGCGACCTCGCCGCCATCCGCACCGGCCTGTCGATCGCCGAGGGCATCGCCGGCCTGTTCCCGCCGGCCCGCGATCCACTGACCGGCCCCCCCGCCCGCATCGTCGCCACCCTCGACCGGCTGGCCCTGTCGCCCAACCTCGGCCGGCTGCTGGTCGATCTGGCCGAGGGTCTGGTCGCAGAGCCGCCGCATCTGGCCCGAGACGGCGGCTTCGTCTCGGCCGGCTACCGCCCCGAACTGGAGGAGGCCCGCCGCCTGCGCGACGACAGCCGTCGCGTCGTCGCTGACCTCGAGGCGCGCGCCGTCGTCGAGGCCGGAGTGCCGTTCAAGATCCGCCACAACGCCGTCCTCGGCTATTTCCTCGAGACCAGCGCCAAGGCCGCCGAGCCGCTGCTGCGGCCCTCGGGCGAGAGCCCCTTCATCCACCGCCAGACCCTGGCCAACCAGGTCCGCTTCACCACCGTCGAACTGTCCGAGCTGGACGCGAAGATCAGCCAGGCCGGCCACCGCGCCCTGGCCATAGAGGCCGAGACCTTCGAGGGCTGGCGGACTACGGTGCAGTCACTGGCCCAACCGCTGCAGGCCGTGGCCGAGGCGCTCGCCGAACTGGACGCGCACGCGGCTCTCGCCGAATGGGCCGAGGAGGTCGGCGCCGTCCGCCCCGCCGTGGACGACACCACCGGTTTCGAGGTCACCGCCGGCCGCCATCCCGTGGTCGAGGCGGCGGTGAAGGCGCAAGGCGATCCCTATACGCCCAACAACTGCAAGCTGGACGGGTCAGGTGCCGACAGTTCTGAAAAAACGGCGGCCCGCCTGTCGATCGTCACCGGCCCCAACATGGCCGGCAAGTCGACCTTCCTGCGCCAGAACGCCCTGCTGGTCGTGCTGGCCCAGGCCGGAGCCTTTGTGCCCGCCAAGGCCATGCGGCTGGGTGTCGTCGACCGGCTGTTCAGCCGCGTCGGCGCCGGCGACGATCTGGCCCGGGGCCGCTCGACCTTCATGACCGAAATGGTTGAGACCGCCGCAATCCTGACCCAGGCCACCGACCGCAGCTTTGTCGTTCTGGACGAGATCGGCCGCGGCACCGCCACATACGACGGCCTGGCCATCGCCTGGGCGGTGGCCGAGGCGCTGCACGACCGCAACCAGGCCCGCACCCTGTTCGCCACCAACTATCACGAGCTGGCCGGGCTGGAGACGCGGCTGGCCCATGTCTGCAACCTGTCGATGGCCGCCCGGGAGTGGAACGGTGACCTGGTCTTCCTGCATGAGGCCCGACCCGGCGCCGCCGACCGCAGCTATGGCGTCCAGGTGGCCAAGCTGGCCGGGGTGCCGGCCGCCGTGGTGGCGCGCGCTCGCGAAGTGCTGGACAGGCTGGAGGGCGAGAAGTCGGCGGCGGTCAGCCTCGACGACCTGCCGCTGTTTGCCATCGCTGAGCCCGCGCCGCCGCCGCCTTCAACGGCCCTGAAGGACGCTCTGGCCGCCATCGAACCGGACGAGCTGTCGCCGCGCGAGGCGCTGGAGGCGCTCTACCGCCTCAAGGCGGTCAAGGATTGATCAGCCCGCACGGGCGAAGTCGAGCACGCAGACCTGACGCCAGACCCGGTGCGGTCCGCAGGCGACGCCGATCAGAGTATAGTCGGGATTGAACAGGATGCGCCGGTGTCCCCGGTCCGGCACGCCGTCGTCGACGATCAATTGCAGCACCACCTCTTCGGCATCGCCCGATCCGTAGGCGATGGCCTCGCCCGTCGCCGTCCAGCGGGCGTAGCGGCGCATCCGGTCGGAAGGGCTGGACCCGTCGCCGCCGGCGTGGCCGACCTCGCCGGTGCGGCCTTGATCAGCGGCGTGGTCGCGCGCCGCGCGGTCGACCTGTGGACTGGCGCGCAGCGCCGGCAGCGGCGTCTGGCGCTCCAGAAAGTCGACGGCTTCGTCGACGGCGGCGACGCCCTCCCGGGTGACGAGGGCGATCCGGCCCGGGCGCTCAAGCCGGTCGCCCCGGAACAGGGTCCGCAGCGCCCGCGCCTTGCGGGCATAGGCGGCGGGATCCGCCCGCGCCGCATTGACCTCTGCCGCGATCCGGCCGTGCAGTGCGGCGTTTGGGCCGGAGGGTTCCGGGACCGACGGCGGCGGGACGCTGACGGGGGCGCATCCCGCGATCAGGGCGGCGAAGATCAGACCCGCTGTCCTCGTCATGCTGCGGTCTCCATACGGATCTCACTGTCGCGCACGTCCGGCCGCCGGTCTATATGCAGGCGATGAGCCCCCGCACACGCCGCCCGGCCGACCCCGCTGAAGGAGGCGGACCCGACGGCGATCCATGGGCGGAGGCCGCCGCCGCATCGGCCCCCCGCGCCGCGGCCACGGCGATTCTCCGCAAGTCGTGGGACGCCGCGCGTGCAAGAGCCGCCCAGCGGCTGGAGCATGGCCTGGGGGGCGTCGAGGTGGCCCGGCTGCACGCCGCCGCCGCCGACGAGATGCTGACCCAGCTGTGGCGTTTCACGACCGAAACCCTCTATCCGGCCCCCAATCCGACGGAGGCCGAGCGGCTCAGCCTGATTGCGGTCGGCGGCTACGGCCGCGGCGTGCTGGCACCCTGGTCCGATCTGGACCTGCTGTTCCTGCGGCCGTGGAAATCGATCCCGCGCACCGAACAGGTCATCGAATTCATGCTCTATGTCCTGTGGGACCTGGGGGTGAAGGTCGGCCAGTCGGCGCGATCGGTCGACGAGTGTCTGGCGCTGGCTAAGTCCGACATGACCGTGCGCACGGCGCTTCTGGAAGCGCGCCCCCTGGCCGGGGACCAGAGGCTGGCTGAAGATTTCATCGCCCGCTTCCAGACCTTCGTCGCCCGCGCCGACCCTCGCCCCTTCATCGCCGCCAAGCTCGAGGAGCGCGACGCCCGACATCAGAAGGCGGGCGCGGTTCGCTACCGGGTCGAGCCGAACGTCAAGGATGGCAAGGGCGGCCTCCGTGACCTCAACACCCTGTTCTGGATCGCCCGTTCGCTGGCCCCCGACAGCCCGCTGGGCGCCCGGGTGATGGACGACCTGCTGACGTCACGCGAGCGCCGGACCTTCGAGGAGGCGTTCGACTTCCTGTGGCGAACCCGCGCTCACCTGCATCTCGTAGCCGGGCGGGCCGAGGAGAAGCTGACCTTCGACCTGCAGCCGGAGGTCGCGCGGCGGATGGGCTGGAGGGGCCGGGGCGACGAGCCGGCGGTCGAGCGTTTCATGCGCCGCTATTTCCTCGTCGCCCGCGATGTCGGCGGCCTGACCCGCGCCCTGTCCGCCAAGCTCGAGGCGCGCCAGCAGAAGCCGACCCTCAGCCTGTCCAGGCTGATCCCGGGCCGCAAACGCAACCTCGGCGTCGAAGGCTTCATCGAGGATGCCGGCCGCCTCTCGGTGAAGGGCCCCGAGATCTTCGCCGAGGCACCGGAGAAGCTGTTGATCCTGTTCCGCTGCGCCGATGCGCACGATCTGGACCTGCACCCGGACGCCTTCTCGGCGGTCAGCCGGTCGCTGTCGCTGGTCACCCCCTCGCTGCGCCGCGACCCGGAGGCGACGCGGGCCTTCCTCGACATCCTGGCCCAGGGCCAGCGGCCCTATCGCGTCCTCAGCCTGATGAACGAGACAGGCCTGCTGGGGCGCTTCCTGCCCGAATGGGGGCGGATTGTCGGCCAGACCCAGTTCAACATGTATCACGCCTATACGGTCGACGAGCACACGCTGCAGGCCATTGGCATCATCAACGACATCTGGCGCGGCAAGCTGAAGGCCGAGCATCCGACCGCCACCGAGATCGTCCACCGGATCGACGATTTCGAGGCCCTGATGCTGGCCATGTTGCTGCACGATGTGGGCAAGGGAGGCGACCGCGGCCAGCTCGAGGATGGTGCCATCGCCGCCCGCCGCGCCTGTGACCGGCTGGGGCTGGATCCCCGGCGGACCGAGTTCGTGGTCTGGCTGGTCCGCAACCATCTGGCCCTCAGCGACTACGCCCAGAAGCGCGATGTGTCGGATCCTGAGACGGTGCGGGGGTTCACCGAACTGGTCGGCGATCCCGAACGGCTGCGGACGCTGCTGATCCTGACCGTGGCGGACATCCGTGCGGTCGGCCCCGGCGTCTGGAACGGCTGGAAGGGTCAGCTGATCCGCGACCTCTATCTGCGTACCGAAGGCGTGTTCCGGGGCGAGGACCTGACCCGCGCCGATCCGCTGGGCGACTATCCCGAGATGATCGCCCGGGCCCGGGTCAGCGGCGCGGTCGCTGACGTGCTCAAGGCGTCGTCGGCCGAGGAGGGTGACCGGGCGGCGACACGGGTCGCCATCGCGGCACCGGACCGGTCCGGCCTGTTCGTCGATCTGGTGGATGCCCTGGCGGCGGCGGGCGCGGATGTCGTCGGCGCCCGGGTCGCCACGGCGGAGGACGGGATGGCGCTGGACGTCTTCGAGTTGCAGGACGGGGCCGGAGCCCCCTACGGCCAGGCCGAGCCCCGCAGGCTTCAACGATTGATCAAGGGGCTGGAGGCCGCCGCGCGGGGCCAGGCGCGCCGGACCGCACCGCATCCCGCCCCTTTCAGTCCCCGTCGGGCCGCCTTTGACGTGCGGCCGACGACCATCATCGACCTGGAGCAGAGCCCGACCGCCGCGGTGGTCGAGGTCTCGGGCGCGGATCGGCCGGGGCTGCTCGCGGATCTGGCGCGGGTGCTGGCCCGGCATCGCCTGTCGATCCGCTCGGCCCATATCGCCGGCTTCGGCGAACGCGCGGTGGACAGCTTCTATGTCACCGACGGCAAGGGGCGAAAGCCGAAGGCGGGCGCGGCGCTGGACCGATTGCGGACCGATCTGGAACAGGCGCTCGATCACGTCGAACGGGGCCCCACGCGGGTCTTCGCGCCGGTCCGGGCCAGTCTCCGTGACGTCTCTGAGGTCGGCCGGCTGCGCCCGGCCCGCAGGCCCGTATCGCGCACGCCGGAAGCAGGTTAAGGCGCTGATATGGCCGACAGGATGAAGCCCGACGCGGAACCGATAGAACCTGCGCCGCCCGTGCCCTCGGCGACGGCGACGACGGCGCCGATCGTCCAGCCGCCGGCGTCGGGAACGACGGCGCGCAAGGGCGGCGGCATGATGCGGTCGTCGGCCATCTTCAGCGGCCTGACCCTGGTGAGCCGGTTCGTGGGCTTCGCGCGGGACGTGGTCATCTCGGCGGCGCTGGGCGCCTCGGCGGGGCCGGCGGCGGACGCCTACAACACCGCCCTGAACTTCCCGAACCTGTTCCGCCGCATCTTCGCCGAAGGGGCCTTCGCCGCGGCGTTCGTTCCGGCCTATGCCCGGACCCTCCAGTCCGAAGGCGAGGCGGTCGCGGACAAGGTCGCCACCGACGCCCTCGCCGCCGTGGCCTTTGCTACCGTCGTGCTGACGGTCGTCGCCCAGCTGACGATGCCGTGGCTGATGACGGTCATCAACGTCGGCTTCCTCGACGACCCGGCGCGGTTCAAGCTGGCGGTGATCCTGACCCAGATCACCATGCCTTACCTGCCCTGCATGGCCATCGCGGCGCTGCTGTCGGGGGTGCTGAACGCGCGCGGGCGGTTCATCGTCTCGGGCGCCTATCCGATCCTGCTGAACCTGATCATGCTGGCCGCTGTCATTCCGGCGCAGGGGAACCAGATCGGCGCGGCCTATGCGGCGTCGTGGGCGGTGCTGGCGGCGGGCATCTCTCAGGCCGGGCTGTGCTGGTGGGCGGCCCGCAAGGCCGGGGCGGATATCCGCCTGGCGCTGCCGAGGCTGACCCCGGCGGTCAAGGCCATCATCATCACCGCGGTGCCCGCCGCGATCGGCAATTCGGCGACCCAGATCAACGTCTTCATCTCCGGCAACCTGTCCAGCTTCGTGGCCGGCGGTCGGACGTGGCTGGCGACGGCAGACCGGCTGTACCAGCTGCCGCTCGGCCTCGTCGGCGTGGCCATCGGCATCGCCCTGCTGCCGCGCCTGTCACGGGCCGTCGCCTCGCAGGACCACCACCAGCAGCAGGCGTCGATGGACGAGGCCCTGACCCTGTCCATGGCCCTGACCCTGCCCGCCGCCGCGGCCCTGATGGCCATGCCCTATTTCCTGATCGACGCCCTGTTCACCCGCGGTGCCTTCCTGACCTTCGACGCGGTCAACACCGCCCGGGCGCTGTTCCAGTTCGGATGGGGCGTGCCGGCCTTCGTGCTGATCCGCATCCTCGCCCCGGCCTTCTTCGCGCGGGGCGACACGCGGACGCCGATGAAGTTCGCCCTGGTCTCGGTGGTGGTCAACGCCACCCTGGCGATCGGCCTGTTCAACCTCGGCTGGGGCATCGCGGGCATAGCGGCGGCGGTATCCGCCGCGGCCTGGGCCAATGTGCTGCTGCTGGGCGGAGCCCTGTGGCGCCGGCGGCTGTATCGTCCTGGGGCGCAGGCGCTGTCACGGCTGGTCCGGATCGGGCTGGCGGCGGCGGGGCTGGCGGTCGTCGTCGGCGTGGCGGCGACGCTGCGCGGGACGATTGAGACACCCGTCGGCGCATTTCTGGCCGCACTGGGCGCGGACTTCGGAGCCAAGGAGGCGGCGCTGCTGCTGGTCACCGCGGCCGGCGGCCTGACCTATCTGGCGCTGGCCTTCGCCACCCGGGCCATCACCGTGGCCGAGGTGCGCGCCCTGATCCGGCGGGGACGCTAGATCGGGCGCGCCAGGTCGGCGGTTGCTCTGGCCGCTCCGCTGGGGCATTTGCCGCTGATGTCAGACGCGTCTCCTGCTCCCATCACCTATACCGGTCCGCGCCGCGTGCTCAGCGGCATCCAGGCCTCCGGAGCCCTGCACCTGGGCAACTATCTGGGGGCCCTGAAGCGGTTCACCCAGCTGCAGGACGGCGGCGCGCCCTGCTTCCTGTTCGTGGCCGACCTGCACGCCATCACCGTGTGGCAGGATCCGGCCCTGTTGACCGCCCAGACGCGCGAGATCGCGGCGGCCTATCTGGCCTCAGGCCTCGACCCGGCGAAATCGGTGATCTTCCCGCAGTCGGCGGTCCGGGCCCATTCCGAGCTGGCCTGGATCCTCAACTGCGTCGCCCGCCTCGGCTGGCTCGACCGGATGACCCAGTTCAAGGAGAAGTCCGGCAAGCACAAGGAACGCTCCTCGGTCGGCCTCTACACCTATCCGGTGCTGCAGGCGGCGGACATCCTGCTCTACAAGGCCACCGAGGTGCCGACGGGCGAGGACCAGAAACAGCACCTCGAGCTGACCCGCGACATCGCCGCCAAATTCAACAATGACTTCAATGCGCCGGGCTTCTTCCCCCTGCCCGAGCCCCTGACCCAGGGGCCGGCGCCGCGGGTCATGAGCTTGCGCGACGGCGCAGCCAAGATGTCCAAGTCCGATCCGTCGGACCAGTCGCGCATCAACCTGACCGACGACGCCGACACCATCGTGGCCAAGGTCCGCAAGGCGAGGACCGATCCCGAGCCGCTGCCGGAAACGCTCGAGGACCTCGACGCCCGG
>JBBQOK010000107.1:0-8985 GCA_038330765.1 Caulobacterales bacterium
CGCACCCGCGACACCGGCCTGGCCCATGTCGCCGGCGCGGTCTCCATGGCCCGCGACGGCCCCGACACCGCCACCTCCAGCTTCTTCATCGTCACCCGCGACACACCCGCGCTCGACTTCGGCGGCGGCCGCAATCCGGACGGTCAGGGCTTTGCCGTCTTCGGCCAGGTGATCGAGGGGCTGGACGTCGCTCGCCGTATCCAGATGTCGCCCGCCGACGGTGAAGAGCAACTGACCCCGCCGGTGACCATCCGCTCGGCGGCCATTATCGGCGAGGTTCCGCCCGAGTGTCGCCCTTGACGGCGGGCTGGATCGGCACCGGCAAGGTCCGCCTCCGCGAGGCAGGCGACGCCGTCGAGATCACCATCGACGGCCTGACCACCCAGGCCAGATACTACAAGCCGCTGGTCTATGAGTTCATGCGCAAGGAGTGGGCGTCACGCCCCTCCTGGGGCGACTTCACGGTCGAGATCCTCATGGAGCATGTCGGCGATCCGCCGCACATCGACCTCGACAACCTCGCCAAGGCCCTGCTCGACGCCATCAAGGGCTATCTGTTCCACGACGACGCCCAGGTCGCCCGTCTGCTGGTCGAGCGCCGCGAGGGCGAGCGCGAGCGGATCACCATCCGGGTGTTTCCGCGGACCTGAAGTCCATCAGGAAGGCCTTCGCTGGAACCGCAGCGTCGGCAGCCGCAGCTGCATCTCCGCCCCCACGAACAACTGCGGCTCGGACGGGATGGTGATGCCCGCCGCCTGCTCCTTGCGCGCCACGCAGGCTCGCGTTCCCGCCGCCAGCGCCAGGAAGTCGGCCGCGTCCGGCAGGCTCTCGATGACGCAGCCGTCGAACCACGGCCAGGTCTCCTCCGCGCTGCAACCGAATGAGGTCCGCTCCCGGCTCGCGGCCGTCAGCACCATGCGGTTGGGTGCCGCCAGCGCATTGATGAAGACGCCGGAATAGCAGGCCGAGACGATCACCACCGTCGGCCGCGCGCCGCACCACCGATGGACCAGATTGGCCATGCCGGCCGGGGTCAGGGTGTCTTCCTCGCCGAACACCATCCCGTCCCTCGATCCGTGGGAGGTGAAATAGAGCAGGCAGCCGCGTTGTGCCTGGCCGGTCGCGGCCCCGACCTTCTGGACCACATCCGAGGCGGTCGCCGCGCCGGGGGCCTCGGGCCGCATCGACAGATCGACCATCGACGCCCGTGGCATGCCGGCGGCGAGGAACCCCGCCGTCACGTCGCGGCGGGCGTTGTCGAAGGCCTCGATCGGTCGCCCGTAGCCGTCGCGCCAGTCCGCCGCGATCACCGCCGTGGCCCAGCCGTCGAAGCGGCTCACTGGCACCTGCGCGAACGACTGACCGGCGCCGGTCAGCGCCAGAATGAAGATCAGCAGGATCAGTCCCCGGCCCATGCACACACCCGCCCAAAACGGACTCAACGTTAGCGAAAGCGGCGGCGAGGAAAAGGGGCTACTTCTTCCGGAACTGATCCAGCGATACGACCTTGGGCGCATCGTCGCCGCCCAGGGCCTCGACCTCGGCGGGTGCCGTCGCCTCGACCTCGGCGGCGATGTCCTCGATCGTGGCCGGGGCCTCGAACTGCAGCAGGAACTGCACCGACGGATCGTAGAAACGCGTCACCGCGGTATAGGGCATCGACAGCACCTTCGGCATGCCGCCGAACTTCAGCATGACCGAGAACCGTTCGGCCTCGACCGTCAGGTCCCAGTACTGGTGCTGCAGCACCACGGTCATCTCGTCCGGGTATTTCGCCATCACGTCCGGCGGCACGCTGACGCCCGGCGCGCGGGTCTTGAAGGTCACATAGAAATGGTGCGCTCCGGGAATGCCCTCGGGCAGGGCCGCGCGCTCCAGCGCCGAGCGGATCACGCCGCGCAGGGCGTCCTGCGCCAGCTGCTCGTAGTGCATCTCGTCGACGGGAGGGGTCTCTTCGGCCATCGGTTCCTCGGCATTGCAGTCCGAGGGTTTAGCCGTGCATCCGCCCGGGCGGAAGACGGCGAGAGGGTTAAAGAACAGGGAAAGTGCCAGGGGTTCTGTTGGCAGGCCCCCTGGCGGCCCCGCCCCAGGAACTGATCCCTGAGGACTTAAGTGTTCGAAATCAACCGAACCGCATTACGCGGCGAGGCGGACTTCTCCAGCGAAGTTATCGTTCGCAGTTAGAAAATGGCCCGATACGGTGGGCCAGGACGGGCGAAAGCAGTCTTCTTTACACGTCCGTCGATGCTAGTCGGCCCCGCACCGCCCGCCGATACACGGGAGGAAATGGTGGAGCCGCCGGGAATCGCACCCGGGTCCGGTCCGCTTATTACAAGCGCGTTTATCGCCATAGTCCGGGCGAACCCGAACAGGACCAATATAGGGCACCTCCAACGAAAACGGAAGAACCGGCGTCAATGGTCCGGTCGGCTGTATGGTCTCCCGTCTCGATGCGCGCCGCGGCGGCTGCCCGGGGTGTGCCCCAGCGCCAGGTGCGCTGGATAATTCTGGTCGCACAACATTAGGTGGACCCATTCTCGATGCAAAGTGTTGATAGCCGCGAGTGACGGTGAGCTGATGTCCAGCCTGGCCGGGTAGTTGGTCCAGGTCTATCAGTAACGCTTACCCGAGTTCGAGGGCCGCCCGGGGGCGGCCGCTGGTCGTACGCGGAAATCCGGCCGCCGGCCCGACGCTGGGTCCTGCGGCGTCGGCCCGGTCGCGATGCGCGTTTGATGCTCCCGTGCGCGGCGCTGGCATCCGGGTGCGGCCGCTGGTGGTGCGCGGAACTCCGGTCGCTGGGCCAACGTTGGGTCCCACCGCGCCGGCGCGGTCGCGCCGAGCCTTCTATGTTCCCGTCCACGTCAAATTCGTCTTCGCGGCGGGCTTCGCCATCGCCTGGACCGCCTTTAGCGTCTACC
The DNA here is from genome assembly GCA_038330765.1 of Caulobacterales bacterium. Classification (GTDB taxonomy): domain Bacteria; phylum Pseudomonadota; class Alphaproteobacteria; order Caulobacterales; family Caulobacteraceae; genus Brevundimonas. Next base: position 2,919 of record JBBQOK010000107.1, read on the forward strand.
TGTCGCTCCGCTGGCTCGACGATCTGGCCGCGATCGCGTCGTGGCCGCTCGCCCTGATCATCATCGGCTTCATCGCCTATGTGCCGGGCTTCATGAACGCCTTCATGATGGCCACGATCATCCTTGATCGACGACCGCCGCACACGCCGCCCGCCGCCTATCCTCCGGTCACCATCCTTGTGGCCTGCTTCAATGAAGCGCTCAACATCGGGGACACGCTGAACAGCCTGGCCGGTCAGGACTATCCCGGGCGTTTCGAGATCATCGTCCTCAATGACGGCTCGGACGATGATACCGCGCTGGTCGCGGCGCGGGCGATCGGCCGGCTCAAGGCGCGGTCGCGGGGCGACTTCCGGCTGATGAATTTCGAGGTCAATGCCGGCAAGTCGACCGTGTTGAACCGGGGTCTGGCGTTCGCGGCGCACGATCTTGTCGCCACGGTGGACGGCGACTGCTGGCTGCGCACCGACGCCCTGCGTCGCATCGTCGAGCGGATGTTGTCGGATCCGCCCGGGACCGAGGCGGTCGCCGGTGCCGTTCTGGTCCGGAACTCGCGCCGCAACATCCTGACCCGCGCCCAGGAGTGGGACTATTTTCACGGCATCGCCGCCGTCAAACGCATGCAGAGCATGTACCACGGCACCCTGGTCGCCCAAGGGGCCTTCTCGCTCTACACGCGGCGCGGGCTGGAGGCGGTTGGTGGCTGGCCGCCCTGCGTCGGCGAGGACATCGTCGTGACCTGGGCATTGCTGAAGGCGGGCTATCGCGTCGGCTACGCCGAGGACGCCTTGGTGTTCACCAACGTCCCGCACGAGTTCCGGCAGTTCGCCAATCAGCGCCGCCGCTGGTCGCGCGGCCTGATCGAGGCGTTCAAGGCACACTGGCCGCTGCTGTTCAAATGGCGGCTGTCCACCCTGTTCATCTGGTGGAACCTGTTCTTTCTACCACTCGATCTCGTCTACACCTTCGCCTTCATACCGGGCCTCATTCTGGCGCTGTTCGGTATCTACTGGATCGCCGGGCCATTGACCTTGCTGGTCCTGCCGCTGGCGGCGGTCTGGAACTGGTTCATCTTCCGGGTTCAGCGGCGAATGTTCCGCGCCCAGGGCATGCGGGTCAGGGCCAATGCGGACGGCTTCCTCTTTTATGTCTTCGCCTACAGCCTGCTGATGCAACCGGTCTGCGTCGGCGGGTATTTTGCCGAATTGGCTGGTCTGAGAAAGAACTGGGGTACCAAATGAAAAGCGCTAGCTGTCTTGCCTTGGCCGTGGCCACGGCCGCACTCGCCGGGTCCCCAGAAGCCGCCGCGCAGGAACGACCGTACTCGTCTGCGGTCGCGGCCGATCTATTCGTCTCCAGCGACGCCGACGAGTCCGAAACCCTCAAGGCGGGCGTCAACTTCGACTGGCGTTATCGTGGTCCGGAGGACTATCGGGGCGTCCGGCTGGAGACTGCGCGCTTCTCGCCGCTTGGCCAGGCCGCCACGGACGAACAGCGGATATACTACCGCTTCGCTGAAACCGGCGCGGACTGGACCTGGACCGGCACTGTCGGGACCAATGGCGATACCGCCCTGGGGTCGGTCAGCGTCCACAACGACGCCCCGTTCCGCCAGGAATATTTCGTCGAGCGCGAGCGCGTCGAGACCGCCCAAGGGTTGGACCAGGACATCTACTACACCTTCGCCGGCGCCGCCTTAGACCTGCCGGTCGATGACCGCAACACCTTCACCGTTCTGGCCGGCCTGCAGGACTTCAGCGGAGAGAATGTCCGCACCCACCTGCGCGCCCGCTATATCCATGTGATCAAGCCGGACTGGGGGCTGAGCGCCCAGCTGCGGACCCGGTATTTCCGCAACAGCGAACCGGCCGAGTTCGATTATTTCTCGCCCGAATGGTACGTCGAGGTCCTGCCGGTCGTGCAGGTCCGCCGCTTCCATGACGGCTGGCGCTATCAGGCCGCGGTGGGCCTCGGCGCGCAGAGGGAGGCGGACTCCGACTGGCGGTCGTCGCGCCATTTCGAAGCCTCCGTCACCAGCCCGGCGGTCGGGGCCGGCTGGTTCGTCAAGGCTGCCGTGATCCACAGCAACACCCCCGTCACGTCCGGCTACGGCTACGACTACAACCAGCTGACCTTGTCGGTGACGCGGGCGTTCTGACGGTTCACAGGCGGTGTCGGCCCCACTCCGGCGTCTGGTTCCTGAACCAGGTCAGTTGCCGCTTGGCATAGTTGCGCGTGGCCTGCCGGGTCGCCTCCACCGCCGCCGCCAGCGTCGTTTCGCCGGCCAGATGGGCCGCGAACTCGCGCACCCCGACCGCCTTCATCGCGGGCAGGGCGGGGTCGAGGCCCCGCGCCGTCAGCGCCCGCACCTCGTCCAGCGCCCCGGCCCCGACCATCTGCGCCACCCGGGCGTCGCAATGGGCGTAGAGCGTCGGCCTGTCCGGCTCGATGACCAGACCCGTCCATGATCCCGGTGCCAGCAGCGGCGTGGTGTCGGCGGTCCAGTCGCTCAGCGCCCGGCCGGTGTGCTCCACGACCGCCCAGGCCCGGGTCAGCCGTTGCCGGTCCCCGGCCTCGATCCGCGCGGCGGCGGCGGGGTCCCGCGCGGCCAGCCCGGCCCGGAAGGCGGCCTCGCCCAGGCGGTCGAACAGGGCTCCAGACGCGTCACGCACCTCGCCCGGTACATCGGGAATATCCGCCAAGCCCTTGGTTAGTGTAGTGAAATACAGACCAGTGCCGCCGACCAGCAAAGCCGGTCGCCCTTGCGCCGCCAGCGCTTCCAGCAGGGGCGTCACCGCCCGGCTCCAGCGCCCCACCGACCAGGCCTCGGCGGCGTCGGCCACGCCATACAGCCGGTGTTCGGCCCGCGTCTCATCCTCGGCGGACGGTCGCGCGCTCAACACCCGCAGGTCGGCATAAAGCTGCTGGCTGTCGGCGTTGATGATCACCGCCCCGGTGCGCTCCGCCGTCTCCAGCGCCAGCCGCGACTTGCCCGAGGCGGTCGGGCCGGCGATCAGGGTGATCAGGGGGGCAGGGGGCATGAGGGTCCCATATCGCAATTCCTTCTCCCGATGGGAGAAGGTGGCGCGCCGCGCCGGATGAGGGTCGGATGGCCGCCGCCGACCCTCACGCTTTCGCATGACCGTTCGCTCCGCATCCCGGATGCTCAAGCCCTCTCCCATTGGGAGAGGGATACGACTACATCGAGCTCATGCCCCACCGCGCAACTGTCATCGCCGCCCTCGACGCCGTCATCGATCCGAAGACCGGGCAGGGGCTGGTCGCCGCCGGACTGGTTCAGGGCCTGACCGTCGCTGACGACCGCGCCGGGTTCGTGATCGAGGTTCCGGCCGGCGAGACGGCCCTCTACGCCCCCGTCCGCGACGCCGCCGAAGCCGCGTTGAAAGCCCTGCCCGGCATGGCCCGCGTCTCCGTGGTCCTGACCGCCGAGACCGCGCCCGCCTCCAAACCCGCTCGTACCGCCTCCCTGTCGCCCCAGGCCGTCGAACAGACCCGGGCGAAGGCTCCGGTCCCGACCGACCGTCCCGCCCACGTCCGCCGCGTCCTCGCCATCGCCAGCGGCAAGGGCGGGGTCGGCAAGTCCACCGTTGCGGTCAACCTCGCCGCCGCCCTTGCTGCAAGGGGCCTGTCGGTCGGGGTGCTGGACGCCGACGTCTACGGCCCCTCCCTGCCGACCATGCTGGGGATCTCCGGCAAGCCCGAATACCGCGACGGCATGATGGAGCCGCACCTCGCCCACGGCCTCAAGGCCATGTCCGTGGGCCTTCTGACCCAGGCCTCCGACGCCATGATCTGGCGCGGCCCGATGGCCTCCCAGGCCCTGACCCAGATGCTGATCCAGACCCGCTGGGGCACGGAAACCGCGCCGCTCGACATCCTCGTCGTCGATCTCCCGCCCGGCACCGGCGATGTCCAGCTGACCCTGATCCAGAAAACCCCGCTGGACGGTGCCGTCATCGTGTCTACGCCCCAGGAGGTCGCCCTCGCCGACGCCCGCCGCGCCCACAAACTGTTCGAGAAGGTCGGTGTCCCGACCCTTGGCCTGATCGAAAACATGAGCGGGCCGGTGTTCGGCCGCGGCGGTGCCGAGGCCGAGGCGGCGCGGCTGGACATCGCCTACCTCGGCGACCTGCCGCTCGACGCCGTGGTGCGCGAGGGCGGCGACGCCGGTGTGCCCGTGGTGATCAGCGATCCGGACGGCGACATCGCCCGCCGCTTCGCCGCCGTCGCCGGGGCCGTTGCGGAAAAACTCGGCCTTTAGGGTTTTCAAACGCAACTCTAATCGCCACCTTGCGTGTTCCAGTCACTCGAGAGCCGCCCATGTCCGTCGACACCCTGTTCCGCCCCTTCCAGGTCCGCTCCCTGAAGATGCCCAACCGCATCGTCATGGCCCCCATGACGCGGTCCTTCTCGCCGGGCGGCATCCCGACCAGCGACGTGGCCGGCTACTATCGTCGCCGGGCCGAGGGCGGGGTCGGGCTGATCGTCACCGAGGGCACGGTCGTCGAACGCCCGGCCGCCAGCAACGACGCCAACGTCCCTGTCTTCCACGGCGAGGCCCTGCCGGAATGGAAGACCGTGGTCGAGGACGTCCACGCCGCCGGCGGCCTGATCGCGCCCCAGCTCTGGCACGTCGGCTCGGTCGCCGGCCGGGGAAGCGACTGGGCCCCGTTCGGCAAGGTCGACAGCCCCTCGGGCATGACCAGTCCCGGCAAGCGCGGCCTCGAGCCGATGACCGATGAGGACATCGCCGACACCATCTCAGCCTTCGGCCGCTCGGCCCGCGCCACGCGCGAGCTCGGCTTCGACGCCGTCGAGATTCACGGCGCCCACGGCTATCTGATCGACCAGTTCTTCTGGTCCGGCCTCAACGACCGCGCCGACAAATGGGGCGGCGGGACCATCGCCGACCGCGCCCGCTTCGGGGCCGAGGTGGTCAGGGCGGTGCGCGAGGGCGTCGGCCCGGACATGGCCCTGATCCTGCGTCTGTCGCAGTGGAAGTCGCACGATTTCGCGGCGAAGAACGCCCACGACCCCGCCGAGCTGGAACAGTGGCTGGCCCCGCTGGTCGAGGCCGGGGTCGACGTCTTCCACTGCTCCCAGCGCCGCTTCTGGGAGCCGGAGTTCGAGGGCTCGGACCTGAATTTCGCCGGCTGGACCAAGAAGGTCACCGGCCTGCCCAGCATCACCGTCGGTTCGGTCGGCCTCGACGGCGAGTTCATCGCGGCCTTCGGCGGCGCCGGCTCCAAACCGGCCTCGCTGGACGGCCTGATCGCCCGGCTGGAGAAGGACGAGTTCGACCTCGTCGCCGTCGGCCGCGCCCTCCTCGCCGATCCCCACTGGGTCGAGAAGATCCGCGACGGCCGGCTGGACGAGCTCAAGGATTTCGAACGCGGCGCGATGGCGACGCTCAGCTAGGAGGGCCCTTCCGGCCAACGACCGGCCTCCGCCGCGCGGATCAGGTCGTCGATGGCCACCGGCGTCCAGGTCTTCCCCCGGTTCAGGGGCCAGGTGCGCAGGCCGAAAAGCCAGCCCAGGACCGCCGCCAGTCCCAGACCGATCGCCAGCCACTTCGGCAGGCGAGCGAGGGCGGCGAGCACCCCGACGGCGCTGGCGATGACCACCATCACGAGTCCGACGGACAGCGGAAAGCCCTCTGGGCCAAAGTGGCGGACCCAATTCCGGTAGAGGGGCTCCAGATCGACCTCGAACTCCGCTTCAAAGGCCTGAAAGAAATCGACCGCCTCGTCCCCGTCTATTCCAAGGTCCTCGCCGAGGCGATCCGAGGGATGAAGCGGACGTCGGGCATCGGTCTGCCGGACGACGAAGTCGAGGACCCGCCCTTCGGCCGACCGATCAGGCGGGCTCAATCACCACCGCCGTGCCATAGGCCAGCACCTCGGTAATCCCCGGCATGATCTCGTTGGCGTCGTAACGCATGGCCAGGATGCCGTTGGCGCCCATCTCACGCGCGTGGGCGATCAGTTCCTCATAGGCCTCCTGGCGCGCCGCCTCGGCCAGCTTCACATAGGCCCCGACGCGCCCG
>JBBQOK010000108.1:0-8753 GCA_038330765.1 Caulobacterales bacterium
GTGGCGGACAGAGAGGGATTCGAACCCTCGGTAGGCTTTCACCTACACACGCTTTCCAAGCGTGCGCGATCGACCACTCCGCCACCTGTCCGTTTCCACGACGTCGCCCAAAGGCCTTCGTGTCCCGCCGGAGGTCGATCCGGCGCGAGGCGAGGCTGATAGAACACCCGGACCCCCTCGGCAAGCGCCTGAACGCATCCCATATAGGGGTTCGACCCTTCGCCCGGAGTTCGCGCCATGTTGTTCCAGAAAACCCACGAAATGCCCACCGCCGCCGAGGCCCTGCCGGGCCGGACCGAGCCGCTGCGCACCGACGAGGTGCACTATGTCACTGGCCGGCCGCTGAAGGGGCCGCATCCCGAAGGCTTCGAGACCGCCATCCTCGGCATGGGCTGTTTCTGGGGCGTCGAGCGGATCTTCTGGCAGTTGCCCGGCGTCTGGGTCACCTCGGTCGGCTATGCGGGCGGGATCACGCCCAATCCGACCTATGAGGAGACCTGCACCGGCAAGACCGGCCACGCCGAGGTCGTGCAGGTGGTCTTCAATCCGGCCGAGATCAGCTACGCCGACCTGCTCAAGGCCTTCTGGGAGAACCACGATCCGACCCAGGGCATGCGTCAGGGCAATGACGTCGGCACCACCTATCGCTCGGCCATCTACTATCTGAACGACGAACAGAAGGCCGGGGCCGAGACGTCGCGCGATGCCTATCAGGCGGCGTTGTCGAAGGCGGGCCGCGGCGACATCACCACCGAAATCGCCCCCGCCGGCCCCTACTATTTCGCCGAGGACTATCACCAGGGCTATCTGGCCAAGAACCCCGCCGGCTATTGCGGCATCGGCGGCACCGGCGTGGTCTGCCCGATCGGCGTCGGCGTCGAGGCCTGATCATGGATCGCGAGGGGGTCGGCAAGGTCTGCCTGGCCTTGTCGGCGGCGACGCTGGACCATCCGTTCGGCGAGCATCACGACACCTACAAGGTCGGCGGCAAGATGTTCGCCATGGTCGGTGAGCAGGGCGGCATCTCGTTCAAGGTCTCGGACATCGCCTGGGAGGTGCTGACCGAATCCGGCCACGCCCGTCCCGCCCCCTATATGGCCCGGGCCAAATGGGTGAACCTGCCGCGGATCGGGGACTGGGCCGACGACGAGCTGGCCGACCATCTGGTCATCGCCCACGGCCTCATCGCCGCGAAGCTGACGAAAAAGGCGCGGGCGGCGCTGGGCCTGACCTAGCGCGCCTTTTCCTCGGCGATCCAGCGGTCCATCCGCTCGTCCAGCAGGGCCAGCGGCAGGGGGCCGTCGACCAGCAGGGCGTCATGGAAGCGGCGCACGTCGAAGCGCTCGCCCAGTTCGGTCTCCGCCCGCGTGCGGATCGCCCGCAGCCGGATCTCCCCGATCTTGTAGGCCGTCGCCTGACCCGGCCAGCCGATATAGCGCTGCAGCTCGGTCTCGATGTTGTGCGGGGCCAGGGCGGAGTTGTCGCGGAAACAGGCCCGGGCCTGTTCGATATCCCAGCCCAGCCAGTGGATGCCCGTGTCGGCCACCAGCCGGCAGGCGCGCCACATCTCATAGCTCAGCCGTCCGAACCGCTCATACGGCGTGCGATAGAAGCCCATCTCCTCGCCGAGGAATTCCGCATACAGGCCCCAGCCCTCGGTGAAGGCGGTGACATTGGCGTCGCGGCGGAAATAGGGACCTGCCTCGGCCTCCTGCGCCAGGGCGATCTGGATATGGTGGCCGGGTGCCGCCTCGTGCAGCGTCAGGGCGGGCAGTTCATAGAGCGGGCGTTGATCCAGCCGCGAGGTGTTGACCATGTACCCGCCGGCCACCCCGTTCTCCATAGACCCGCCGAAATAACGGCCGGTGGTATAGTTGGCCTCGATCTCGCGCGGCACCTCGCGCACGCCATAGGGGGTGCGGGGCAGGGTGCCGAACAGGGCCGGCAGGCCGTCGTCGGCCCGCTTGGCCATCTCCGACGCCTTCTCCAGCAAGCCCTCGCGGGTCGTGGCGTAGAATTGCGGGTCGGTGCGCAGGAAGTCCAGGAACGCGGCGAAGTCACCGGACCAGCCGGCGGCCCGCATCTCCGTGTCCATGCGGGCGCGGATGCGTGCGACCTCCTGCAGGCCGATCTGGTGCACCTCGTCGGGAGTCAGGTCGGTAGTCGTATAGCCCTGCACCAGGAAGGCGTAGAGGTCCCGGCCGCCCGGGCGGTGGACCAGACCCAGGCTCTCGGGGGCCTTGGGCAGATAGTCCTCGCGCAGGAAGCGGACCCATTCGCGGCGGACCGGCATGACCCCGTCGGCCACCGCCTGCGAGGCGCGCTCCCTGAGCGTCGCCTGCTCGGCGGCGGGGATGGAAGCGGGCAGGGTGGCGAACGGCTTGAGCAGCGGGTCGGTCGCGGCGGTGTAGGCCGTCTCCGGCTCCATCAGGCTGAGGGCGTTCTCGACGATGGAGCGGGGCTGGACCAGCCCGCTGTCCAGCCCCCGCCGGGCGTCGGCGAGCTGCTGCAGATAATAGTCAGGCATGGCCTGCAGGCGGGATATCCACGCCTCGGCGTCCTCCCGACCTGTGATCCGGGTCCCGCTGGCGATATAGGCGAGCGACTGGCCCGGCCCGCCTTCCGAGTTGAAGGCTCCGATGCGGCCGGTATCGAGCGGGATACGGTCCAGCGCGCGCGCGATGATCCCGCTGAGGAAGGCGTGGTTCAGGCGGTCGTTGTCCGTCAGGGACGCCGGACTGATCGCCGCCAGCCGGTCGGCGAACCCTTTCAGCGCCGGCGTCTGGGCGACCTCGAAGGCGCGGGAGACGTCTGGCAGCCGCGCCAGCGCGGACTTGTCGCCCTCCATGCCGGCGGAGACCGGATCCTTGGCCCTCAGCCAGGCTTCATAGTCGGCCAGGATCGACGCCAGTGCCGGGCTCTCCGCATTGCGCGCCACGGAGGCGGCGTCCGGTCCGGTCTGCGCCGACCCGGCCACGGCGGGAGCGGGTTGGGCGGCGGCGAACAGGGCGGCGGCCCCGATGGCGATCACGGTCTTCATTGTGTCCCTCCGACAGGCGCGGGACTGCACCGGAGCCGACGGCGTCCGTCAACCGCAGAAGGCGAAGAAGCGTTCGATGTTCGGCGTCGAGCCGGGTTGCGGCGCATAGGCCTCGCGCTCGCCGTCGCGCCACAGGGCCAGCCAGCCGACCCGGCGGAATCGCTGGAACACCGGCTCGGCCGTCGCCGCCTCGGCGCTCAGGAAGACGCCGTCGTGCAACTGCGACGGCTCGGATCGGGCTGGAAACCGCTCGGTCTCGCCGCCCGATTCGATATGGATTTCGGCCCTGGCGTCTGCTGCAGCGATCGCGTTCAGCCCGACCCGCCCCGAAGCGCGCCGGCATTCCAGCCCCAGTTTCAGGTCGTCGCTCTCGGCCAGGCCATAGGCCAGTCGGGCGTCGTCCTCGTCCAGATGGAAGAACCAGTCATAGCCCTCGACCGGGCGGGGCGAGGCGCTGACGACAGGCGGGGGCTCGACGGCGGGCGGTTCGACCGTGGCGCAGGCGGCGGCACCGAGGGCCAGACCCGTCAGGGCCAGCAGGGCAGGGGTGCGCATGGGGTGTCTCCGGCGATCAGCCCGAGCACAGTTCGGCGAAGCGGCGCAGTTTGGCAAGATGAGGACGGGGAACCTCGACCGCGCGCCGCGCCTCGCCCACCGCCACGGTCATCCGGCCATCGGCGGCGAAGGCCGCGAACACCGGATGATCGGCCCTGAGCGCCAGCTTGATCCCGCCCATGCGGCCAGCCTCGGCCTCGGCTACGGCTGAGGCGTCTCCGGCAGTGACCCGCGCCATCCCGGACGCGCCCGCGCCGCCATACAGCGTCACGCGCGCCACGCCGGCACCGGGGTCGCATTCAAGGGTGAAGCGAAGATTGACTGTATCCGGCACTTCATTGGCCAGAACCACCGGCGCCGCATCGGCGTACAGCGTCCAGGTCCAGGCCGCTTCCGGTGGCGGCGACTGGGCCGACAGAACGGCGAGGCTCGCAAGCATGGCGATCATGGCTCAACCCCCGTTGAAAGTCCGACCACGGATGTGATCAGACCGCGTCGGTTCCGCAATAGGCGAAAAACGCGCTGACGATGCGGCGCTCGTCGCCGTCGGCGGTCAATTCGAAGTGACCGGCATCGCCCTCGACCGCCAGCTTGCCGCTGCTGGCCAGCGCCTGCATGACCGGATCGGTGACGGAGATGCGGTTTTCCTGGGCCAGATCGCCATTCAGCGGATCGATCGCGGTGGTGTTAATCGACGCCTTGAGCAGTCGCGAACCGACGGGCTGGACCTCGCCATAGACGGTGGCGGCGGCTTGACCCTTTTCGCAGGTCATCATCAGCGCCAGCTGATCCGAATTCGCGAGGCCATAGGCCAGTTTGGCCATCGAGCCCTCATGGCTCAGATGCCAGCCCATCGGGGCGATGGGGGAGGTCTGCGCCTCGGTGATGGTCGCCTGCGACTGGGCGGCGACCGTGATCAGGCCCAAGGCGGCGACGGCTGGAATGGCGAACTTGAACATGGAAACTGTACTCGCGTCTGACAGGCAAACGCTTGTTTCCGTTAACGGTTCACGGCTCCGCTTGATGAAACCCCGATCCGCGCCCCGCGGGACCAAAAGGCCACAGGTTCAGTAGGCCGCTCAGAACGGGCTGAAGCGTTCAACCAGCGACTGCGCCGCCGGTGTGGCCTGGACCCGGCTGATGTCGCCGCGACCGCCATAGCTGATGCGGGCCTCGGCGATCTGGGTGTGGGCGATGGTGTTGGCCGAGCTGATGTCCTCGGGCCGCACGATGCCGGCGACAGTCAGTTCGCGGACCTCGCGGTTGGTGCGCACTTCCTGCCGACCCTGGATGACCAGGTTGCCGTTGGCCATGACCCCGGTGACGACGGCGGCGATGGTCAGGCTGACCTTCTCCGATCGGTTCACCGAACCGGAGCCGTTGGCGTTGGATTCGCCTTCCATCCCGACCAGATTGCCGGCGTCAAATCCGCCGGGGAAGGCGCGGCCCAGGCTGTTCTCGAGGCCGAAGAAATTGGTGATGCCGCCCGAGATGTCGTTGGAGCGCGACCGCTGCGTCGAGTTCTGGGTCTGGGCGCGGTCGTCGATGTCGATGTTGACCGTCACGATGTCGCCGATGCGGCGCGCGCGCTGGTCGCCGAAGAAGGTCCGGGCACCCGTGCGCCACAGGCTGTTGGCGCTGGCCGACCGGTCAGCCTGTTGCTGCTCCGCGGTCGGCAGATAGACCTGGCTGGTCGGCACCAGCGCCGCCGGATAGCCGATGGGCGCCAGTTCAGGTCCGCGCACGGCCTCCATCGCGGTCGAGCATGCGGTGAGGGACAGGGCAGCGGCGGAGACGGTCAGGATGGTGCGCATCGGTACTCTTCCCTTTATCGGGCGGCGAACTGTTGGGTGCGGAAAGCCTGGGCGGCCGGGCCGGCGATGGCCTGGCCGGGGGCTGTGGCCACGGCGTCGATGACGCGGCCGGACTGCAGGTTGCGGACGGCGATCCGCTGGCCCTCAGCGGCGTTGCCTTCGGCGCGGCCCGAGATGGCCAGGCGCACGCCGCCGGCCTCATAGGCCACCTCGACGATGTCGTTGCGGCTGATGATCCGGTCGGCATAGGCAGCCCGGACCGGTGCGGCGCGCACCGGTCCGGGAGCAGGGGCGGGACCCTCGGTCGTGGCGGCGTCGGCGGTCTCGGTCGGGGCCACGGCGGCACGGCGGACCACGACCCGGCGCAGCCCGGTCGGATTTGCCCAGTCCAGGCCTGATTGACGGGCGAGGGTCTGTAGCTGGCCCGCCTCGAATACCGCCGAGGGGCCCGAACGGGCGCCGACGACCACGTCCGCCGCCACTCCGGCACCGTCGAACAGGTCGCCCAAGGTCACGCGGCCGTCGCTGTCGACGGGATTGGCTTTCAGCGTCACGTCACCGGCGAGGGCCGGGCCGGTGGCCAGAAGCGCCGCGGCGGCGAGGATCAGGACCCTCACGATTTCACCTGCGAGGCGACCGACAGCATCTGGTCGGCCGTGGTGATGACCTTGGAGTTCATCTCATAGGCGCGCTGGGCGATGATCAGGGCGCTGATCTCGGACACGGCGTCCACGTTCGACGCCTCGGTGTAGCCCTGCAGCAGTTCGCCGAAGCCGACCTCGGAGGGCGAGCCGACATTGGCAGGGCCCGAGGCCGCCGTCTCCAGCAGCAGGTTGTCGCCGATCGCTTCCAGCCCCGCCTCATTGAAGAACGAGGCCAGTTCGATCTGGCCGACGACCTGCGGTTCGGTCTGACCCTGGGTAATCACCTGGACCTGACCCGCCTTGGAGATCGCGACATCGATGGCGTCCTGCGGGATCGAGATGTTCGGCTGCACCGCATAGCCGTCGTCGGTGACCAGCTGTCCCTCGCCGTTGATGGAGAAATTGCCGGCCCGCGTGTAGGCCGTCTCGCCCGAGGGCATCAGGATCTGGAAATAGCCGCGACCGTCGATCGCGACGTCGTAGCGGTTGCCGGTCTGGGTCGGCGAGCCCTGTTCAGTGACGCGATAGACCGAGCCGGCCTTGACGCCCGCGCCGATCTGGATGCCGGTCGGGACGACGGTGCCTTGGCTGGACGACTGCGCGCCCATCCGTTCGACGTTCTGGTACAGCAGGTCCTGGAACTCGGCCCGCTGACGTTTGAAGCCGACCGTGTTCATGTTGGCGATGTTGTTGGAGATGACCTCCACGTTCAGCTGCTGGGCGGACATGCCCGAGGCGGCGGTTCTGAGCGCGCGCATGTTTCAGTCTCCCTTTCTAGGCCCGGCCCAGCCGCTCGACGGCGCGGCGTGACAGGTCGCTGGTGTTCTCGATCATCCGACTCACGCTTTCGTAAGCGCGCTGGATTTCGATGAGGTTGGTGATCTCGAGGATCGGATTGACGTTGGAGCCCTCCAGCATTCCCTGCCGGACCTGGACGTCGTTGGCCTCGGACGCCGTGGCGTTGGAGGCGTTGCGGTAGAGGCCGTCGCCGCCCTTTTCGAGCGCCCCGAGGGTGTCGAAGCGGACCACGGCCAGACGTCCGACGGTCTGGCCGTTCTGGCTGATCGTGCCGTCGGCGGCCACGGCGACCTGGCCCAGCCTGGGGTCCAGCACGATGTCGCCGCCGTCGCCCTGAACCGTCGCGCCGGCCTGGGTGGTCAGACGGCCTTCCGGTCCGATGGTGAAGGCCCCGTCGCGGGTGTAGGCCTCGCCGGCACCGTCCGTGAGCTTGAAGAACGCGCCTTCGCCCTCGATGGCGAAGTCCAGGGTCCGGCCGGTCTGCTCCAGCGCGCCCTGGCCGTAGTCGCGGCCGACGCCGTTATCCATCACGAAGCTGACGCCCGGGCGGACGAAGGCGTTGCGGGCGCGGTCGCCGACCTCTTCGCCCAGCAGCAGCTGCTCGACCTTGAAGCCGGTCGTGTCCGCATTGGCGATGTTGTTGGCCACGATATCGAGCTCGCGGCGCAGGGTCATCTGGCGTGACAGTCCAACGTAGGCGGCGTTTTCCACGGGCGGCTCCTTTCGCCCAGGTCCTTCGCAACGGCCGTGCCAACAGGGTTACCCCAGTCGTGGCGGGCTTTTCAGCTGCAAAGCCGGCCCTGGCACCCGGCAGGTTTTGCCGGTTCTTAGCGCCTCGTTAACCAAAAACCGCTCGAATGGATCAAGAGATTCTCGGGGCGCGCGTCATGTTCAAGTTCGGCAAGAAAAAGGGAGCGGCGGCGGGCGAGGACGCCAACCTGCCGGCTGTCACGGACGGTGCAACGGCTGAGGCCGGGGGCGAGGCCGAGGGTGCGCCCGCCAAGAAGAAGCTGCCGCTGCTGTTCATCATCATTCCGGCGGCGCTGGTCGTGCTGGGCGGAGGCGGCGGCGCGGCCTTCTTCCTGATGCAGCCCAAGGCCGAGGCGGCCGAGAGCGGCGACGGGCACGGCAAGGCCGAGAAAAAAGGCGGCGCGGCGGAAAAGAAGGGCGGGGGCGGTCATGGCGCTGCGTCCGGGAGCGATGGCGAGGCCAATCCGGCGCTGGGCGTGATCTCCGAAGGGCCTGACGGCGTCACCTTCTACACCCTGCCGGACATGGTGGTGAACATCCAGGCCCCCGGGGGACGGCCCACCTTCCTCAAGCTCAAGCTGACACTCGAGATGAAGGACGCTGCCCTGGCCGAGCATCTGCAAGCCGAGATGCCGCGGATGCAGGACCTGTTCCAGACCTTCCTGCGCGAGCTCACGCCCGAGGACCTGGCCGGGTCCGCCGGCAGCTTCCAGCTCAAGGCCGAGATCCTGCGCCGCGTGAACCTGATTGCTGCTCCGGGCAAGGTTGACGCCGTGCTGATCGAAGAAATGCTGGTGAACTAGGCATGACCGACGCGGCCTTCGCCGAAAGTCCGGACGCCTTCGACGAAGCCGATCCGCTGCCCGACGCCGGCGCGTTGCCGGAACCCGCGGCCACGTCCGAGCGGGTCCTGAACCAGGACGAGATCGACAGCCTGCTGGGTTTCGACCTCGGCGATGACGATGGATCGGAACGCTCCGGCATCCGGGCCATCATCAACTCGGCCCTGGTCTCCTACGAGCGCCTGCCGATGCTCGAGATCGTCTTCGACCGCCTCGTGCGGCTGATGACGACCTCCCTGCGCAACTTCACCTCGGACAACGTCGAGGTCAGCCTCGACAACATCTCGTCGATCCGCTTCGGCGACTATCT
>JBBQOK010000109.1:0-8707 GCA_038330765.1 Caulobacterales bacterium
CTATGCCAAGGTCTGGCCCAACATCACGGTCAAGGGCACGCCGCCCGCCGATGCCGAGGCGTTCGAGCGCGAGACGGGCAAGTTCGAGAAATATTTCTCCGAAAAGCCCGGCAAGGGTTCCTGAACTCGGCTGCGGACCGCGCTCGCCGAGTTTGGGCGAACGGATAGACCGCGCCCGCGCTGTCCGGAGAGGATTTACAGTCCTCCGCACACTGACGCTGTGGACGTTTTGAAATTCCGAAGATTTGTGATAGGTTCCTGTCATTGGGTCGGGCGGTCTGCGATTTCTTCGCGCCGCCCGAGTTTGCGACAGAATCCCGCCCATGCAGGCGGGATCGGCCAGAGGTTTGGTGATCCGTTTCCGTTTTGACGACTGACATTTCGCGCCGACGGCCTCCAGCCGCCGGACGATGCGTCGCCGTTTCCGCGTTTTCGTTTCGCCTGCCCTCCGCGCCAGGAAAGGAATGACATGACCACCAAGAGCGTTCTGGAATTCAAGGTTGGCGACGCGGTCGTCTATCCGGCGCACGGCGTCGGCAAGGTGGCGGCCGTCGAGGTCCAGGAAGTCGCCGGCATGGAGCTGGAAGTCTATGTGGTGACCTTCGACCACGAGAAGATGACCCTGCGCGTCCCGACCAAGAAGGCCAAGACGGCGGGCCTGCGCTCGCTGGCCGCCGACGACACGGTGACCCGCGCGCTGACGACCCTGAAGGGTCGCGCCCGCATCAAGCGCACCATGTGGTCGCGACGTGCCCAGGAATACGAAGCCAAGATCAACTCGGGCGACCTGATCTCGATCGCCGAGGTGGTCCGCGACCTGCACCGCGCTGACAGCCAGCCGGAACAATCCTATTCGGAGCGCCAACTCTATGAGTCGGCGCTGGACCGCATGGCCCGCGAAGTCGCCGCGGCCAACCGCATCGACAAGGACGCCGCCGTCGAACTGCTCGGCAAGTCGCTGAGTGCCAAGAAGGCCGTCATCGCGGCTGCCGAGGCCGCCGAGGAAGCCGAAGCCGCGGCCGAAGCGGCCTGAGCGCTCGGCATCGCTGGAATGAACGAAGGGCCCGGCGGCGACGCCGGGCCCTTTTCATTGGTCGACATAGGTCCGGCCGGACGGCACCGCCCGATCACCACTTAAAGATGAGTTGAACGACAAAATACAATTCAAGATTTCCGACCTGCTTCGTGCGTGTCTCCATGCTCATGGGAGACAGGCTCCCCTGGAGGCATGACTATGAAACGTGCAAAAACCCTCGTGATCGCCACTCTGCTGGCGACGGCGGCCCTTGCCGGCGCGGCGACGGCGAAACCGCCCGGCATCATGTACCACCGGACGTTCTACAGCGACGCGACCCTGTCCACCCAGGTCGGCTGGTATATCGACCGGTGCTGGAACGGCAATGTGGTCGCCTCGCCGGTGCACGGCACGACCTCGCCCTTCTTCACGCTGGAAGCCGTGGGCGAATGCCCGGGCGGCTACTGGTAGGTCGGGAGGGCTCCGGAGCGGCGGGCATCGCCTGCCGCTCCGCATTCCCGATGATCAGAAATACTCGGCGTTGGCCGGGCACTGGGCGCTGATGCGGCGGGCCGTGATCGAGGCCGGCAGATAGGGCGTGCCGCGCGCCAGTTGGGCCCCACCGCGGAAGGTGAAGCTCTCCGGCTGATAGGTGCCGTTCAGGCGGATGTTGACCCGCCGGTTTTTGCGGTCGGTGCAGACGCCCTCAAAGCGGGCGTTGCCGCCGCCGATCTGACGCACCGGATAGGTGCACTGCCAGCGTCGCGTCGACAGGCCGCCGAAGAAGCGGTTGATCTCGCTGGGGCGGACGCATTTGGTCTCGGTGTCGCGCACGCCGATGGCGCTGGTGGTGTATTCCCAGTAGCCGGGCAGGACGGTGTCTTCGCTGGACTGGGGTGCCATGGCGGCGCGCGGCGCAGCCGGGGCGGCCAGCAGCAGGGCACCGGCAATGACGGGCGCGACGGTGGCGGCGACACGGACGAGGGTGGAGGGCTTCATGGCGTTCCCGGGGTTGAACATCGGTCTCATGACTAAAGGGGATATATGGCGGGATTTGAACGGCGGCTGAACGGCTCGGTTCGCCGTCCTGAGTCTTGACGGGACGACGACTCCTCCTCTATACGCCCCCCTCTCGCGCGGGATGACCTCCCGCGCGCACCTGTTTCATGCGTCCGCTTCGTATCGTGGACCGCTCCGAAGGATAGTCAGATGTCGCGTCGCTGCGAACTCACCGGTATCGGCCCGATGGTCGGCCATAGCGTGAGCCACTCGAACATCAAGACCAAGCGCCGGTTCCTGCCGTCGCTGAAGGCGGTCAAGGTGACCTCGGAGGCCTTGGGCCAGACCTTCTCGCTGCGCATCTCGAACGCCGCGCTGCGCACCCTCGACTACAAGGGCGGCCTCGACCCGTTCATCGTCAAGGCCAAGGATGAGCAGCTGTCGATCGCGGCCCAGCGCATCAAGCGCCAGGTCAAGGCCAAGCTGGCCGAGCAAGCCGCCGCCGCCTGATCGGCGACGACATCAAGATCTGAAGAGGCCGGTGGAAACGCCGGCCTTTTTCTTTGCGCGCGGTGAGAGGCTGAAAGCAGACGGATCGCAGCAGAAGGACCGGGGTCGAAACAGCCGAACATTACAGGGAGTTCATTTGTCGGTACGGACCCATCCCCTACCGTCCGCCCGCAAACAGGAGGGCGGGACATGACGAGCAAATTCGCACGGGCCATGGTCATGACCAGCGCGCTGGCGCTGATGGCCACCGGCACGGTCGCCCAGGACCGCAACGCCGCCGGCGGGCCGGAGGCCTCGGCCTTCACCCTCGAGACGGACCAGCCCCGGACGCCCGAACAGGAGGCCGTCCGGTTCGACAAGGCCGACCTGTCGATCACCGTCCTGCCCGACGACAAGGCCATTCGAGGCGTGGCCGTGCTGGACTTCACCACCCTCGCTCCGCTGAATGCGCTGGTGGTCGAACTGGACGCCCTGTTCGACGTCTCCGACGTCAAGGTCGACGGCCAGACCGTTCCCCGCGACCGGTGGAGCAATCCCGAAGGCCGGATGACCATCCAGTTGTCGCGCCCGCTCCCCGCCGGCGAGCGGACGTCGCTGCGCATTGTCTACGGCGGCCAACCCCATACCGCGCGGCGGGCACCCTGGAACGGCGGCTGGGTCTGGTCGACCGCGCCCTCCGGCGAGCCGTGGATCGCGACAGCCGTCCAGCTGGACGGCTGCGACCTGATCTTCCCCTGCATCGACAACTCCAACGCCGAGCCGGGCCGGGTGGACCTGCATGTGACCGTGCCGTCGAACCTGTCGGCACCGGGCAATGGCGTCTTCCAGGGCAAGACCGACAACGGCGACGGCACGACGACTTGGAACTGGAGCATCGAGAACCCGAACATCTATGCAGTGAACATCAATGTGGGGCCGTTCGAGGAAGTGACGGAGGGGTACCGCAGCCGGTTCGGCAACGTCATCCCGATGCATTTCTGGCACCTGAAGTCGGACAGGCCCGACGACGTGCAGCGGCTGTTCGCCGAATTCCCGCAGATGCTGGACTTCTTCGAGGCCTACGTCGGTCCCTTCCCGTTCGGCGGGGAGAAGATGGGGGTCGTCGAGACGCCCTACCTCGGCATGGAGCACCAGACGCTGAACGCCTACGGCAATGAATATGAGATCGACGAGCGTGGCTATGACGACCTGCTGCAGCACGAATTTTCGCACGAGTGGTTCGCCAACCAGCTGACCAACTGGAACGCCGACGACATGTGGCTGCATGAGGGGCTGGGCAGCTATATGCAGCCGCTCTATGCGGGCTGGCTGCGCGGTGACGCCTATATGCAGCGCGAACTGGCCAACCAGCGCGACGGGCTGATGAATCGGGCACCGGTGGTGTCGCGGCGGGCCCAGACCGTGGACGACGTCTACAACAGGCCCACCGGGCCGGGCGGCGACATCTATTCCAAGGGCTCGCTGATCGCCCACACCCTGCGCATGACCATGGGCGACGCGGACTTCTTCGAGGCCCTGCGCATCCTGGTTTATGGCCGGCCAGACCCTGCGCCGGGCAATTTCCAGCCCGTGACGCGCTCGACGCCGGACTACAATCGTATCGTCAATGAGGTGACCGGGCGGGACTATGACTGGTTCTTCAACGCCTATCTCTACGAGGCCTCGCTGCCAGTGCTGAACCAGACGCGCGATGGCGACCGGCTGAACCTGGAATGGTCGACGCCGGCGGGGGTGTTCCCGATGCCGCTGGAGGTCGAGGTCAACGGGCAGGTGCGGATGATCGAGATGCGGAACGGCCGCGGCTTTATCGACACGCCGTCGGGGGCGATCGTAATCGTGGATCCCCGCAACAAGGTGCTCCGCCAGCTCGATGCGGTCGATCGACTTCAGGCCTATCGCCGGACCCAGCGCGAACGGACGGCGGCGGCGCGCTGATGGCTGGAACGATGAAGCGGGCGCTGCTGACCGCTGTGGCCGCCCTGGCCGCGACGACCGTCCATGCGCAGGAGCCGGCGGCACCGCCTGCCCGCGAGTCCACCGCCTTCACCCTCGGTACCGACCAGCCGCGCACGCCGGAACAGCTTTCGGTGACGTTCGACAAGGCCGATCTGTCGATCAGGGTCATCCCGGACGACAAGGCGATCGACGCCGTCGCCGTGCTGGACTTCACCGCCACAGCCCCTGTCGAGCGGCTGGTGGTCGAGCTGGACACCCTGCTGACCGTGTCGGAGGTGGCCGTGGACGGCGTGACCGTTCCGGCGGACCGCTGGTCCAATCCCGAAGGCCGGATGACGGTCGAGCTGGGCCGGACCCTGGGCGCGGGCCAGACCGCCCGGCTGCGCATCGCCTATGCCGGACAGCCGCGCGTGGCACCGAACTCGCCGTGGGACGGCGGCTTCCAGTGGGCGACGACGCCGGACGGCAAGCCGTGGATCGCCACCGCCGTGCAGGGCGAGGGCTGCGACATCTTCTGGCCCTGTATCGACCACCCGCTGGCCGAGCCCGGGCGCGTCGATCTGCACATCACCGTGCCGTCGGACCTCTCGGCCCCGTCAAACGGCCGCTTCCTCGGCAAGCAGGATCACGGCGACGGCTGGACGACCTGGAACTGGTCGGCGGCGCATCCGAACACCTACGCCATCGCCCTGACCGTCGGTCCGTATGCGGAGCGCACCGCGCCCTATCGCAGCCGGTTCGGCAACACCTTCCCGATGACCTACTGGTATCTGGCGTCGGACGACCCGGCCAAGGTCGACGCCCTGTTCGCCCAGTTCGCCCCGATGCTGGACTTCTATGAGGCGACGGTCGGCCCCTATCCGTTCGCGGACGAGAAGATGGGCGTGGTCGAGACGCCGCATCTGGGCATGGAGCACCAGACCATCAACGCCTACGGCAACGGCTACAGGCTGGACGGCCGGGGCTTCGACTGGCTGCTGCATCACGAGCTGTCGCACGAGTGGTTCGGCAACCAGCTGACCAACCGCAACGCCGACGACATGTGGCTGCACGAGGGGCTGGGCAGCTATATGCAGCCGCTCTACGACCGGTGGACCAACGGCGAGGCGTGGATGCAGTCCTCGCTGGTCGGCCAGCGCAAGGGCCTGCGCAACCGGTTCCCGGTGGTCTCGGGCTCCGAGAAGACCGAAGAGGAAGTCTATAACGGCGACATCGGGCCGGGGAACGACATCTATTCCAAGGGTTCGCTGATCGCCCATTCACTGAGGATGCTGATCGGCGACGAGGCCTTTTTCCGCTCGGTGACGCGGCTGGTCTACGGCACAGCGACACCGCAGCCGGGCGCGTTCCGACCGCGTTTCGGCACGACTGATGAATTCCTGTCGATCGTCAATGCGGAGACGGGCCGCGACCTGACCTGGTTCTTCCGCGGCTATCTGTATCAGGCCGCCCTGCCCGACCTGCGCCAGACCCGCGAGAACGGGCAGCTGACGCTGGAATGGGTTACCGGGGACGGCGGTGCCTTCCCGATGCCGGTCGACATCGAGATCGACGGCCGGCGTCAGACCGTGGCGATGACCGGAGGCCGAGCCCGCATCGCTGTCCGTGACGGTGCCCATGTGCTGATCGACCCCGGGAACAAGATCCTGCGCCGGCTTGAGCAGATCGAGAAATGGAAGGCCGCAGGATCGCCGGACTGAGCCATGGCGGCCATGAAACCAATCCCGACGTGAAGCTTTACCACGGGTCGGAACAGGGGAGGCCCGCAGGAATGCGACCTATGGCGGCGGGGTCTGGACAGAGACTGCTGATCATCATCGGCGGCCTGCTGCTGCTGCCCGCCATTCTGTTGCTGGCCTGGGCTCTGATCCTGGGCCTCACGCGCGCGCAGGCCGGCGTCGAGGCGCGGGCGCTGGACGACGCGGAGTCGCTGATCATGGCGGCGGACGACCAGCTGGCCGTAGAGCGCAGCGCCCTGAGAACGTTTTCAACTGCGGAACCGCTGATGCGGCGCGACTGGCGCGCGGCAACCGGACGCGCGCGCAGTGTCATCGCGGTCAATCCAGGCTGGCGCGCCGTTCTGGTGGTCGACGAGCGCACCGGCCGCGTCGTGGTCGACACCCGCGTCGAAGACGGTGGCGCACCGCGTCCCGCTCCTACCGGCGCCGATCTGGAGATCGCCCGTACCGGTGACGGCTGTCCCTGCGTGATCCTGCGCCAACCCCTTCCAGGAACGACAGACCTCGGTCTGATCGCCCTGATTGATCCGCGCGACTTCCAGTCGATGTTGATGCGCGAGGTCGACGAAGGGGCGGTTATCGCCCTCGTCGACCGTAAGGGGAATTTCGTCGCCCGTTCGTTGGACTTCGACAATCGTGTTGGAACCCCGGCTACCGTCTATGTCCGTCGCGCCGTCGCCGAGGGTGGCAACGGCGTCTATCGCGGCCGCACCTATGAGGGGCTGGAGAACTATTCCGCCTATTTCACCTCGGTCTCCAGCGACTGGTCAGCCCACGTCGCCGTGAACAACAGGTTGATCGATTCACCCCGTTTCTGGCTGTTCATTGTCCTGGTCGGTGGAGCCCTGGCGACCCTGTTGGCGGGCGGGGGCGTCATTACCTATGGCCTGATCGACCTGGCCGCGCGGCGGAGGTCTGAGCAACAGATGCTGCGACTGCAAAAGAGCGAGGCCATCGGCCAGTTCGCCAGCGGCGTCGCGCACGACTTCAACAATCTGCTGACCGTGATCATCGGCAATCTGGAGCGGATCCGGTCGGACCCGAAAGTCGCGCCCGATACCGCGCGCCGGGCGGAAATGGCACTGGAGGCGGCGGAACGGGGTGCCCGCCTTTCCGTCCAGCTGCTGGGCTTCGCGCGGGACGGCCATCCCGAGGTCGGTCCCGTCGACATCGTCGACCTGTTGGAAGATGTCAGTGAGTTGCTCCGCCAGTCGGTCGGCAACGGCGTCGCCCTCGCCATCCGTGCCGACCCCCACGCGCAGACCGCCCTGGCGGAACGGGATCAGCTGGAGCTGGCCATACTCAACCTGGCCCTGAACGCGTGCGACGCCATGGAGGGTCAGGGCGGCCTGACGGTCGAAACCGCGCTCAACGGACGCTGGATTGAGATCGCGGTCGAGGACACCGGTCCGGGCGTGCCCCCGGCGATGCGCGCGCGGATGTTCGATCCGTTCTTCACCACCAAGCCTGAAGGCCAGGGCACCGGTCTCGGGCTGGCGCAGGTGCAGGGCATGGTGACCCGCGCGGGCGGGGATGTGCGAGTCGAGGATGCGCCCGGCGGGGGCGCGCGGTTCGTGATCGTGCTGCCGGCCGCAGGCCCCGCTCAGACGGCTTCGGCCGTCACCGACTGACGGACCAGTTCGCAGCGGCCCTGGGTGGTCAGGAAGGCGATGTCGGCGGCGTCGCGACCGCAGGCGATGCGGACCAGACCCTCGACCGGGGCCAGGCCCGTCGGATCGACCAGCCACCAGCCGTTCGACAGCCAGACCTCGAAGATGGCGTGGAAGTCGGGCGGGGTCAGCTGATGCGCATAGGCGCTGACAGCCCGCGCCGGGATGCCGGAGGCGCGGCACAGGGTGATGCCCATGTGGGTGAAGTCGCGGCACACGCCGGCGCGGTCGATGAAGGTCCGGGCGGCGGTGGTCTCACTGTCGGAGGCACCGGGTTCGTAGTCGATCTCGGCCTGAATCCACTCCAGGATTTTCAGCACCCGATCGCCGCCGACCGTGCCGCCGAAGGTGCGCTCGGCGAACCGGCCAAACTGGTCCGAAGGGCAATAGCGGCTGGCCCACAGATAGGTCAGCACCTCGGCCGGCAGGTCATTCCAGTCGTGCTGGACCGTCACGGGCGGCAGACCCTTCAAGGTGCCGTTGTCGACCACCGCCTCATAGGTCAGGGCGACCTCGCCGGTCAGGTGGGCGCGCAGGGTGCGGGCACCGAATTCCTCGTCCTGGCTCTCGATGAAGTCGACGGCCGGCGTCGTGGTCAGCCGTTCCTCGAGGATCGTCTGCCCGGGCCAGTGGGCGACCTGAATCTTGTAGATGGCGTCGGTCGGGGGATCGAAGCGATAGACGAGGTCGGCGCGGACACGGATTTTCATCGCGCCGCACTGGGCCGCGCAAAGGCCTTCGTCAATGGTCGGATCCCCTCGGTCATGCGGTCCAAACCCCGCATAGGGACAGGTGTTCCCGGGCCGCCGGCCCTAGGG
>JBBQOK010000110.1:0-8668 GCA_038330765.1 Caulobacterales bacterium
GGTCTGGCCTGGCACAGCCGCCGGGCATGGCTGGTCTGGGCCTCGGCGTTCCAGGGCCTGATCGTCACCGGCCACGTCCTCGTCGCGGCCGACCTGCGGCCGCCGTCCGACGCGTTCGCCGCCGTCATCAACCTGTCCAACTACGGCCTGTTGGTCGCCATGGCCGTCGGCACTTTCTGGGCCTGGCAGGAACGGCGCGCCGCCGGGTTGGAGTAGGCCGGGCCGCCGCGCCCATCCGCCCGCAGGGGAGTGACCCAGCTGTTCGACACCCTCTATACCCAGATCGGCGGCGCGATCGCCGTCGCCGTCGCCGTCTTCGCCTTCCTCAAGGGCGACGAGCCCGAACGTGTCGGTGCCGGGGCCTATATGATCAGTCTGCTGGCGACCTGGCTGCTGCAGGACGACACCCAGCTTCACGGCGCCCAGTGGGGGATGATGGCTGTCGATCTGGCCATGGTCCCCGTCTACGCCGTTCTGGCCTGGAAAAGCCGCCGGTCCTGGCCGGTCTGGGCTGCCGGTCTGCAGTCGCTCGTGGTCATGACCCATGTTCTGACCATGATCGACGTCCGCCTGCCCATCGTGGCCTTCTATGCGGTGATGAACCTCGCCGCCTATGGCATCCTGCTGGCGCTGGCGCTCAGCACCTGGCGGGCGTGGCGCGAGCGCCGGGCGGAGGGGCTGGAGTAGGCCGCCGGTTGACCGCCCGCTGACCCAGGCGGATATTCCTATTCATCGCGTCGCGGTGGCCGGTGATTCGGCGTCCGGAACCCCTCATGCCCCTCTCCCATGCCCAGCTGTGGAAGGCGATCGACGGCCTGGCCCGGCGCGAGGGGCTGAGCGCCTCGGCCCTGGCCCGGCGGTCGGGCCTGGACGCCACCAGCTTCAATCCATCGAAGCGGTTCGGGCCCGGCGATCCGCCCAGACCCCGCTGGCCGTCGACCGAGAGCCTGACCCGGATCCTTCGCGCCACAGGCCTGTCGCTGGGCGAGTTCGCCGCCCTGGCCCATGACGCAACGGATCGCCCGGCGACCATTCCCATGCTCGGCATGGCCCAGGCCGGTCAGGACGGCTTCTTTGACGATGCAGGCCTGCCGGTCGGCGACGGCTGGGAGCAGACCGAACTGCCCCGGCCCCGCGACTCCTTGCTCAGCCTGCGCGTCACCGGAGATTCGATGGTTCCGCTGTATCGAGAGGGCGACCGGGTGATCGTCGATCGCGACGCCTCGGACGTGCGCAAGGGCGACCGGGTGGTGGTCCGAACCGCCGGCGGCGAGACCCTGGCCAAGGAGATCGCCGTCCTCACTGCCCGCGCTGTGACCCTCGCATCAGTCAATCCGGCCTATGAGGCGCGCGTCGTGCCGCGCAAGGACATCATCTGGATGGGCCGCATCCTCTGGGTCAGCCAGTAAGCGTGGCCGCGGTCACAAGGCTCCGCCTCCTCGACCCGACGGGGCCTGGCGCTTCGCGCGGCGCTCAAGCAGCGGAGCGATAGCACCCCAAAAAGGCAAAGGCCGCCCCTTTCGGGACGGCCTCGTCGTTCGTGGAGGAACGCCGGCCTAGTTGGTGGTGACGTAATGGGCGCTGACCCAGCCGCCGCCGGCGATCTGGACCCATTCACCCTGCGAGGCCACCACCGAGAAGGGCTGGCCGGCCGAGAGGCTGCCGACCTGACGGTAGTTGGTGCCCGGACCCGAACGGATGCGCAGGTTGGAGGTGGTGCGATAGTCGCCGCCCTGGACCTGAACCCGCGCCCGCTGCTGGTTGCAGCCGATGTAGGAGCCGGCGGCGGCACCGGCTCCCGCGCCGACCACGGCACCGAGCGTGCGCTCGTTGTCTGAAATCTGGCTGCCGGCCAGGCCGCCGACGACGGCGCCGATCAGGGCACCAGCCCGTTGGCGGCCGCCCGGGGCGTCACAGCTGGTGACACCGTTGGACTGCTGGGCCATTGCGGCGGTGGGAAGGGCGACGGGTGCCAGCGAGGCCAGCAAGGCGGCCGAGGCCAGAGCGACGGTGATCTTGTTCTTCGACATGGCTCATCTCCTGTCATCGAGTTGGTCGATGTCAGGCACAATGCGATGCCCGAGGTGAAGGCTCCCGGAGGTGCGCCGTTATATTCGGTTCATGTGGGTCAGCGCGCTGACGCTCGTCGCCCGGCCGGCTAGGTAGCCAGCTGCCCCTGAGCGCCGGCCTCGATCAGCTGGATGGTCTGGGGAAGGCCGTAGATGGCGGCGAACGAGCCGAAGCGCGGCCCCTGTGAGGCACCCAGCAGCACCTCGTACAGCGCCCCGAACCACCCGCGCAGCGGTTCGAACGCGTGATCCTTGCCCACCGCATAGACCTCGGCCTGGATCAGCTCACCGTCGGTCGAATCGGCCGGCAGGGCCTTCAGCCGGCCCGCAAGGTCCAGCAGCGCCGCCTTCTCCTTCTCGTCCGGCTGGCGATACGACTTCGTCGGCTTCACGAAGTCCTCGTAGTAGTTCAGCGCCCGCTCCATCAGCTGGTCTAGCAGCGGTTCGTTGTCCGGCGTGGCGTCCGGCAAGTATTTGGCGAAATAGGCCCACAGCTGGTCCTTGTCGGACGCATTGGCCACGCCGACCAGGTTCAGCAGCAAGGCGAAGGACACTGGTGAAGTGTGATCCGGCGGCGATCCGGCATGGATCGACCAGACGCCGTTGTCGATCCGCTTGGCCGGCTCTTGGGTCTTCCAGGCCTCGATGGCCGCCATCCAGTCGTCGATGGCGCGTGGAATGACGTTGAAATGCAAAGACTTGGCTGATTTCGGCGACTGGAACATATACCACGACAGGCTCTCCGGTGTGCCGTAGCGCAGCCATTCGTCCATGGTCAGGCCGTTGCCCTTGGACTTGGATATCTTCCTGCCCTCGACGTCGAGGAAGAGCTCGTAGTTGAACCCCTCGGGCGGCACGCCGCCCAGGGCGCGGCAGACCTTGGAGCTTTCGCGGACGCTCTCGATCAGGTCCTTGCCCGACATCTCGTAGTCGACGTCCAGCGCCGTCCAGCGCATGGCCCAGTCGGGCTTCCACTGCAGCTTCACATGGCCGCCGGTGACCGGGACCTCGGTGCGGCCGGCCGCGGGATCGTCAAAGGTGATCGTGCCTTTCTCCACGTTCCGCTCCAGCGTCGGCACCTGCAGCACATGGCCGGTGACGGCGCTGACCGGCAGGAAGGGCGAATAGGTGGCGCGGCGTTCCTCGCCCAGCGTCGGCAGCATAATGGCCTGCACGGCATCGAACCGCCCCAGCAGGGTCAGCAGCGTCGCGTCGAACCGGCCGGACCTGTACTGCTCAGTCGAGGAGAAGAACTCATATTCAAAGCCAAAGCCGTCGAGGAAGGCGCGCAGACGGGCGTTATTGTGGGCGCCGAAACTGTCGTGGGTCCCGAAGGGATCGCGCACCACGGTCAGGGGCTTGTGCAGGTCCTCGATCAGCATCTCCGGATTGGGGACGCCCTCAGGCACCTTGCGCAGCCCGTCCATGTCGTCAGAGAAGGCGATCAGCCGCGTCGGCCAGTGGTCGCCGGTCAGGGCCCGGAAGGCGTTGCGCACCATGGTCGTGCGCGCCACCTCGCCGAAGGTGCCCATATGCGGCAGGCCGGAGGGGCCGTAGCCGGTCTCGAGGATCACAGGCCGTTGCAGGTCCGGAAACGCCGCCAGCGCCTCATCCGCCTTGCCCGCGTCGATCAGGGCCCGCGCCGCGCTCCGGTCAGCGTCACCGAGCCGCTTCTTCAGCACATGGGCCAGAAGATTGCGGGCCTGTTCGAAGGGCCACGATTTGGCTTCGCGCGCGAGGGTTTCGAGGTTCTGCAGCATGGGCGGGCTTTGCCGTCTCACGGGCGGCGGGTCAACGTCTCGGGGCGGCGTCGACTCAGCCTGTGGCGGTCAGGGGTGTGGCTCCGACGGTTTCACGCCAGCCGCTGCCGCCCCACTGGGCGACCTTGGTCAACAGCTCAATCATGTCGACCGGCTTGGCGATGCAGTCATCCATTCCGGCCTCGAAATAGCTGCGCACCTGTTCGTCGAGGGTATTGGCTGTCAGGGCGATAATCGGCGTCGCTCCGACCAATCCCTTCAGGCTGCGGATGCCGCGCGCCGCCGTGACGCCGTCCATCACCGGCATCTGTATGTCCATAAGGATCAGGTCCCAGTCGCCGGCCGCCGCTGCGTCCACGCCCTGGGCACCGTCGTTGGCGGTCTCGCAGACGATGCCCTGGGTCCCCAGCATGGCCTTGACCAAGGTGCGGTTGTTCTGGTTGTCGTCGACATACAGCACGCTCAGGCCGGGGGACGCCCTGTCCGTCGCGGCCGCCGCGGCGGGTTCGTTCATCGGCTCCTCCTCGACGTCCTCAATGCCCACAGCCTCGGCATCCGGCGATGCGATCATCCGATTGACCACGGTCAGCAAATCCTGGCCGGCCTCGTGAATGCGGCGGGCCTGATCGGTCCGGGCCACTTCCAGTCCGGCCTCGACCAGCAGGCCGGAGAAACCGATCACGGCGTTCAGCGGGGTGCGCAGTTCGTGCGACATATCGGTCAGGAAGCGTTGTCGGGCATCCGACATGGCCGCCTTCTGCTCGGAGGCGCTGCGGGCCATCTCGGCCTCGACCCGGGCGGTGACGTTCTGCTCGTTCAGCAGCACGCCCGCGGCCCCGGTAACGGGATCAAACACCGGCCGCGCGTCCATATGGTGCCAGCGGCGTCCTTGGCCAGCCACGACGACATAGACCCCGGCCATGCTCTCGCCAGCGACAGCGGCGGCGAACATCGCCTCGCCCTCGGCCGGGTCGGCGAAACGAGCCGCAAACGCCAAGTCGTCCGATCCGTAGGCGGCATAGGCGGCCGGATTGGCAAACAATCGGGTGCCGTCACGATCAAACAGGGTGATGACCGCCGAAGTGTGGCGCAGGGCCTCGACCGCGCGGCGCTCGCCCGCGTCGACCTCGGTCGGCGCCGCCTCGAACAGCAGGACCTCCCGGCCGTCGTCTATCGGGAAGGCGGAAATCGAGGCCTGGACCGTGACCGGCTCACCGTTGGGATAGAACGTCCAGCGCTCGCTGACCTCGCCGCCGTCGGCGGTCAGGGCCACCAGCCGGTCGGTGCGGACCTTGACGGTCGGCGACAGCACGGAGAAGTCCCGGGACAGCAATTCCGCAAGCGTTTCGGCGCCCCACAGCGCCAGCGCCGGAGGGTTGGCGTAGACCCCCCGCGAGGTGTGGGGATCGTAGAGCCAGACCGGCCGCCGCAGGCGGTCCCAGGTCTGTGCGAAAGCCGGTGCCGGAAGTGCGGACATCCCGAAACCTTAGCGGGTGATCCCTGAACCAGGATTTAACCCGTCGCCGTCGACCGGGGCCCATTTCGAGATTGATCGGCTTGACCCGGTGGCGGCCCCATGTGCTTAACCCCGGCCTCATGAAGACCGCCGATTTTGACTTTGACCTGCCGGACGACCGGATCGCATTGCGCCCCGCCGAGCCGCGCGATTCCGCGCGAATGCTGGTGGTCAAGGACGGCAGTCTGGAGGACCGGATCATCCGCGACCTGCCCGGCTTCCTGCGGCCCGGCGACGCCCTCGTGTTCAACGACACGCGGGTGATCCCGGCGCGCCTATCTGGCGTGCGCGAGCGGGTCGGGCCGGACGGCGAGACCCTGACCGTCGCCGTCGAGGCCACCCTGCATCACCGCGACGCACCGGATGTCTGGTCGGCCTTCATGAAGCCGGGCAAGCGGATCAAGCCCGGCGACCGGGTCAGGTTCGGGGCGAAGACGGACGCCGCCTGCCTGCTCGGCCGGCTCGACGCCACCGTGATCGACAAGGGCGAGGACGGGCTGGTGACGCTGCGGTTCGACCTGTCAGGGCCGTTGCTGGACGAGGCGATCCGCGACGTCGGGGTCATGCCCCTGCCGCCCTATATCGCCGTCAAGCGCGCCGAGGACGACCGGGACCGGTCGGACTACCAGACCATGTTCGCGCAGATGGACGGCTCGGTCGCCGCGCCGACGGCGGGGCTGCATTTCACGGCCGCCGTGGTGGACGCCATCCGGGCCCGGGGCGTCTCGACCCACGCTGTGACCCTGCACGTCGGGGCCGGCACCTTCCTGCCGGTCAAGGCCGACGACACGGCCGACCACAAGATGCATTCCGAATGGGGCGAGGTGTCCGCCGAAACCGCCGCCGCCCTGAACGCCGCCCGCGCCGCCGGCGGCCGTATCGTCTGCGTCGGCACCACGTCCCTGCGCCTGCTGGAGAGCGCCACGACCGAGGATGGCGAGGTC
Organism: Caulobacterales bacterium; assembly: GCA_038330765.1. Lineage (GTDB taxonomy): Bacteria > Pseudomonadota > Alphaproteobacteria > Caulobacterales > Caulobacteraceae > Brevundimonas. The sequence goes on from JBBQOK010000110.1 coordinate 6,290, forward strand.
CGGCCCTTTCATGGCGACACCGCCATCTTCATCACCCCGGGCTATGCATTCCGCGCCGCCGACGTGCTGATGACCAATTTCCACCTGCCGAAATCGACCCTGTTCATGCTGGTCAGCGCCTTCGCCGGGCTGGAGACGATGAAGGCGGCCTATGCGCACGCGGTGAAGGACGGCTACCGGTTCTATTCCTACGGCGACGGCAGCCTGCTATTCCGCCCGGCCCCATGACCTTCCCCTTCGACATCTCCGCCACCGAAGGCCGCGCCCGCACCGGCGTGCTGAAGACTCCCCGGGGTGACATCCGCACCCCGGCCTTCATGCCGGTCGGCACCGCCGCCACGGTCAAGGCGCTGACGGTCGATCAAGTGAAACAGACCGGGGCGGACATCATCCTCGGCAACACCTATCACCTGATGCTGCGCCCGGGCGCCGAACGGATGGAACGGCTGGGCGGGCTTCACAGGTTCATGGGCTGGGACAAGCCGATCCTGACCGACAGCGGCGGCTTCCAGGTCATGTCGCTGGCGGGCATCTCGAAGGTGAAGGAGGACGCCGTCACCTTCGCCAGCCATATCGACGGCTCGAAGCACGTCCTGTCGCCCGAGCGCTCGATCGAAATCCAGGCCGACCGCATCGGCGCCGACATCTCGATGCAGCTGGACGAGTGCGTCGCATGGCCGGCCGAGGAACAGCGCGCCCGCGAGGGCATGGAGCTGTCGGCGCGCTGGGCCAAACGGTCGAAGGACGCCTTCGGCACCCGGGACAGCCAGGCCCTGTTCGGCATCCAGCAGGGCTCGACCTTCGAGAACCTGCGCCGCGAGTCCTCGGACCGGCTGCAGGAAATCGGCTTCAACGGCTACGCCATCGGCGGCCTCGCCGTCGGCGAGGGCCATCAGGCCATGTGCGAGGTGTTGGACTACGCCCCCGACATGCTGCCCGCCGACCGTCCGCGCTATCTCATGGGCGTCGGCAAGCCGGTCGATCTGGTCGAGGCGGTGTGGCGCGGCGTCGACATGTTCGACTGCGTCCTGCCCACCCGCGCGGGTCGCCACGGCCAAGCCTGGACCTGGGCCGGGCCGATCAATCTGAAGAACGCGCGCTTCGCCGAGGATCAGGACCCACTGGACCCGACGATCGATTGCCCAGCTTCATCCCAGTATTCAAAAGCTTATCTGCATCACCTGATCCGCGCCGACGAGATCCTCGGCAAGGTGCTGCTGAGCTGGCACAACATCGCCTTCTTCCAGGCCCTGACGGCGGCGATGCGGGCGGCGATCGCCGAGGGCCGGTTCGAACAGTTCCGCCGCGACTTCCACGCCCGCCATACGTCCAACGGCTAGCGGCGGCTCCCGCCTCGCGGACGGAACCAGGCCGGCGCGGCCGGCGGGGCGCAATTCCGGTTCATCCCGATGCCCTTCAGAAAGGCGCGGCGCATCCGGCCCGCCTGCACGGCGGACTGGACGTGGCGACTGTGCTGTTCGGCACCGGACAGGCGACGAATCCAGCTGCGCCCCGGGATGAAGTCGGCCGTGGTGTCGCGGATGGCGTCCAGCGCGGCGCTCGAGGCGGCGTCGGCGGCACGTTCACCCATCGTCGAGCCGTCCGGCGCCGGCGGCTCGTCCGCGTCCGGGCCCAACGCATCATTCAGCCGCGCGACCTCGGCCCCGATGGTCGAGCACTGGTTGAGATTGCGCAGATCATAGGGGTTGGCCTCGGCCTGAAGCAGCACGGTCGGGATCGACTGGCGGCGCAGATTAAAGTCGTCCAGCGGCGCGGTCGCGGCGGCTCCGACGCCCGAGCCGAAATCGCGCGCACCGCCCATGGCGGCACCGCAGCCGGTGAGCAGCAGGGACAGTGCGGTGACGACAAACAAGCGCATGGCCTCTTCAACCACGACCGGACGAGCGCTGAAAGAGCGGTGTCGGGGAGCCGAACGACCCGTCGCCCGTTTCCTCGCCGATTCACCTGTCCACGGAGGCGAGACGTGACACCGCTTAAAGTCTGGCTGCAGCGGCTCCGTTGCGAGCACGCCTTCAAATACAGCCGCTCCCGCCCCGGAACGCTGGTGTGCAAGAAATGCCACGTAAGACGCGGTCGCCCCGGAGGCTAGGGCAGGCGTGGCTGATGCGGGGGAAAAGGGAGGTGGTACGTCCTCTCGGGCTCGAACCGAGGACCCTCTGATTAAAAGTCAGATGCTCTAACCAACTGAGCTAAGGGCGCGCACCGCATTCCGAAACGACCAGGCCGTTTCGCGGTTGCGCCTTCTGGTTCATCGAACCCGCCGGGTCAAGGCCTCACCTCGACCAAACCGACGACCATCGCTAGCAAGGCTCCATGAAACCTCTTACCGGCGTGCGCATCATCGAGTTCGACGGCCTG
>JBBQOK010000111.1:0-8649 GCA_038330765.1 Caulobacterales bacterium
GGGGTCCATATTGGCCTGGACCTTGAAGACGAAGCCGGTGACCTCGGCCGCGCCCGGCTGGACCGTGATCGCCACCGGCTCGGCGGCGTTGCGGGTTCCGGCGGGGGCGGCCTTGTGCGCCTTCATGGTCTTGGGCGGCGGGGCCCATTCGCCGATGGCGGCCAGCAGTTCGTCGATGCCGAAATGGCGCAGGGCCGAGCCCCACAGCACCGGCGTCATATGGCCCTCGAGGAAGGACTGGCGGTCGAAGGCGGGATAGCCGCCCTCGACCAGTTCGGCGGCGTCCAGCATCTCCTGATGCTCGCCCTCTTCGAAATAGCGCCCGGCGTCGGCCAGCGGCAGGGCGTCGGGGTGGGGCACGTCCTCTTTCGAACCGGCGGGCTTCTTCGCAAAAGGCTGGAACCGGCCGGTGCCCATCTCGACCATGCCCCTGAGACGATTGCCGCTCTGGGCTGGCCACCAGATCGGGGCCGGGTCCAGTTGCAGCCGGCTGGCGATCTCGTCCAGCAGAGCCATCGGGTCCTGGGCCTCGCGGTCCAGCTTGTTGATGAAGGTGATGATCGGGATGTCGCGCAGGCGGCAGACCTCGAAAAGCTTCAGCGTCTGCGGCTCGATGCCCTTGGCGGCGTCCAGCACCATGATGGCGCAGTCGGCGGCGGTCAGGGTGCGGTAGGTGTCTTCCGAGAAGTCCTCGTGGCCCGGCGTGTCGAGCAGGTTGAACATCTTGCCGTCATGCTCGAACGTCATCACCGAGGCGCTGACGGAGATACCGCGCTCCTTCTCGATCTTCATCCAGTCGGACTGGGTGCGCCGGTTCTCGCCGCGCGCGCGCACGGCCCCGGCCGCGCGTATGGCCCCGCCGGCCAGCAGGATGTGCTCGGTCAGCGTGGTCTTGCCGGCGTCGGGGTGGGCGATGATGGCGAAGGTCCTGCGGCGCAGGGCCTCCTCGGCGAGGGTCAGTTTCGACATGGGTCTTCCTTGGGCCGCGCGAGGTAGCGCGGAAGCGGCCGAAAGTCACCCGCTGCGGAATAACCCCTGGTCAGCCAGGGCTGTCGGAGTCATCGTCCGGTCAGGCAAGACGACCCGGTCACGCCATCGGGCACGGCCGTTGGAAACGAAGCAACGGCCATGGCCCTGAGCCCCCGTGTCGGATCCACCCGGGCGTCAGCCTGATCATCGCTTTCGGCGTCATCGTGTTGGGCGCGACCCCGGTGCCCATCGCATGCAACGTATTGGTCCAGGCGGTCAGTCGCCGGTCGCCGGTTCGGAACCGTCGGCCAGACCTGCGTCATCCGCCTCGGGTGGCGCATCCGTCGAGACAGGGTCCAGCCCCGCCATGGCCCGCGCCTCGGCCAGCAGGTCGCGGACGGGCCGCAGGCTGTCCCCGCCGTGCGGATTGTTGGCAAGCGGGCTCAGGATGAAGACCGCGTCCAGGGGACGGTCGCGGGCCATCAACACCTGCGCCGCCTGAAACGCGGTCGATCCCAGTTGCGGTGCAAGCCGGTAGGCGGATTCCAGGATCACCACGTCGTTGTCGTCGGGATAGGTCGACGAACCCCGGCGGCCGCGCGCCATCGCCATATAGATGCGGTAGTCCAGCGGATCGGCTTCGTATGCGTTGGCGAGGATGCGCATCGCCTCGCGGATCATCGGACGGCTCTCCGCTTCTTCCGCCGCGTCGCCCTGATCCAGCAGTATGCTGGCCAGAAGCCAGTGCGCCTCGGCATCGTCCGGGTGGGCCGCCACGACCGGCGCGAGCGCGGCCTTGGCACCCTCCAGGTCGTCGGCACGCCTGAGCACCTTGGCCAGCGCAACGGCCGGGAGACGGTCTCCGGGATAACGGGCCGCGACGCTTCGGGCCTGGCTCACCAGACGGTCCTTGTCGTCGCCGAGCGGACGCGCCGCCCTGAGGTCCAGCCAGATGGCGTCCCCCGTGCTCGCAGGCAGGGCGGTCACGGTCACCTCGGCCTGGGGCAGGGCTTGCGTCAGGGTGTAGGTGGTGATGCCGCGCCCCAGATAGGAGCGCAGGTCACCTGCCAGCTGATCGGGGGTCCGACCGATATGCTCCTGTAGCGCGTCGAGAGGGTCATCCCCGCGGGCGATTGCGCCGAGATAGGCGGACAGCTGCCGGTGCCGCTGCGGGTCGCCCAGCATATAGTGGGTCAGGGCCCAGGCCTGGGCATAATAGGCGGCGGCCTGGTCCACCGAGCGGTTGGACCGGCGCGATTGCAGCACATCCTCCATCGGCACCCAGCTGTTGGTTTGGGTCAGGGAGTTCATCCGGCCCGGTCGGTACAGGCCGTAACGGATGCGGCTGATCCCCATTTCGGAGGGCGCGAAATACTCGGCGAAGCCTTCCACGAACCAGCCCGGATAGGCGCTGTTGTGGTACTGGAACATGTAGTGGTGGCCGTATTCATGGAACAGGGTGTTGTCCCCGTCCGAACTACCCCGATTGACGACGGCATAGATGCGGTCGTCGCTGCGGCTGTAGAAGCCGGCGACGCCTTTGCCGATGGCCGGCCACACCGCCTCCATGTCGTCGCGGCCGTCGGCGAGGTAGATCCACAGCTTGGGCGCGATGATGTCGTCGGTCGGCGGCGGCAGGGCCAGCCTCAGCATCGCATCGAAACGCTCGACCTTGCGGGCGTATTCGCTGATTTCGCGGCGGCTCACGTCGCCCTGGATGACAAAATGCTCGGTCTCGGCGCGCAGCCATTCGGCATGAGCCGGCGAAACGATCGCCAACAGGCCGGCGAGCGCGAGGCCAAGCGTTCCAAGAGCATTCGCAAAGGTCATGGCCGATCCCCGTTTTCGGGAGGCAGCCTATCGGTTCGCGGTCCGGCTGTGCAAGCGCGGTCGCGGTGCCGGCGTCAGGCCGCCAGACGCATCCACACCGCTTTGTCGGCGGCGACGGCGTCGAGCTTGCCCTTGGCGGCGCGGGTCTTCAGCTGGCGCATGACCGGGTCGGGCAGGGCGCAGAACTGCGGCTCGACCAGATCGGGATCGCAGCCCACGGCGGGCGCGGCGAACAGGGCGGCGTTCACGTCCGGCGAGCGGTCGTGGATCAGCCAGGCCAGACGGCGCGCGCGCTCCGGGTCATTGTGGTGCATCAGCGGGTCCTCGGCGAACAGCTCGCAGCCCAGCGTCAGCACATAGTCGAAGCCCAGCTTCTCGAACCGGCGCGCGTCGCCGGGCGTGACCGGGCAGGCCTCGTCCAGATCGAACACAACGTCGTTCAGAAGAAAGAGCATCAGGCACACCCACCATCACGTCGGGCTCATTTGCGGCCCGTTCCATGTGACCATAGGCACCCTGGCTTGCGGTTCCGTTCCCGAACGCAGTTAAGGATTTCGCACTGGAAAAGGTGGCTAGTGATTAGTGATTAGTGATTGCCGGAGCCACGACGTCGGCTCGACGGGAGACCCCTGAATTCGCCGCAGTCACTAATCACTAGTCACCAACCACCAATCACTCCCCCGCCACCTTCTCCGTAATGAAATGCCGCCCCTCGCGGTCCTCGATCTCGACGATCCAGAGGTCGGGATCGTAGCCGATCTGGCGCTGGAGATAGTCGTCCAGCTCGCTCTCGAAGTCGCTCTCGACCGGCTGCATCCACAGCCGCTCGCCGTCGGGTCCGAAAGCCTCACTATAGAGTCTTGCGCGACGGCTCGACGTGTCGAAGGCCTTGACGATGACCGTTCCGGCCCGCGCGTCGCCCTTGCGCGCCACCGTCGCGAACGCCCCCGCCAGCTCGGCGCGGCGGATCAGGGCGGACACCCAAAGGTCGCTGGAAAGAAGCAATTCGCTAACCCTGATCGGAAACCGGACCGGAACGCGTCATGCGTAGGATGCGGCTCATGACGATAGGGCAGAACGCCGCCACAGCCAAAGCCGTCCTCCTCGCCGCCGCCGTGCTGGCGGCACCGGCGCAGGCGTGGGCCGGGGTGGCCGACACCTATTACGAACGCGCCTTTGTGGTCGCCGCCGACGCCCGCTGCGGCCTGTTCGAGCCGGACGTCGACGCCGCCCTGACCGCCGCCACGGCCCAGGCGCGGGGTGCCGCCCTTCGCTCCGGCGCGGCGGAGGCCGAGCTCAATGCCGTCGCCGCCCGCGCCCAGACCCGGGCCGCCGCCGTCTCGTGCCGTGACCCGCAGCTGGCCACCGTCCGCGCCCGCGTCGACGGTGCCTTCTCCGGCTGGGTCCGGACGCCCCGGATGACCTTCCCCGGCGACGCCCGCCCCTGGGTCGCCGACCGCACCAAATGGTCCCAGCCGGGCTGGCGTCTGATCCAGTCCTCAACCGTCGGTGCCTCGCCGGTGGCGTTCGGCTTCGGCGGCCAGACCGGTGCCTCGGACCTGACCGCGGTGGTCTCCTTCGTCGGCCGGTCCCGCCCCTACGCCGCGCGCATTGTCTTCCGCGACGTCGCGAAATCGCCCCGCGCCTGGCTGTCCGGAAACCGCCTGCCGCCGGCCGCCTCTCGGGCCAGTGTCTGGGCCACCGGCGTGGCCGCCGCGGATGTCGAACTGTTGGCCGAGGGCCGCAAGGCGGGCGAGGCCTGGCGCTTCCCTGTCTCGGCCGCTGATCGGTTGGAACGGTTGGATCCGCGCGAGGCCTTCCTCGTCGAATTCCATTTCCGCGATGGCAGCGTGGCCACCACCCGCTTCGAAGCGGGCGACTTCGCCGCCGGCCGGGCCTTCATGGCCATGGGCGCGCTGTAGGTTTCTCGGACTCTTAACGCCTCATTTACCACGCAGGCGGCAGTTTCTGCCTAGCGGGCGTGCTTCGGCCACCGCGAGTAACGGGGCGGGCCCCCTTTTTTGCAGGCGGTTTGGGTGGGCGGCTTCACGGCGGCGTTGCAGAGATTCGGGATCGGTCGGCTGACCGTGGTGCTGGGCGTCGCCGCAGGCGTCGCGGCCGTGCTGGTCGCCGTCATGCTGCGCATCGGCCAGGCCCCCGATGCCCTGCTGTATTCCAACCTCGACCTGCGAGAGGCCTCCGAAATCACTACGGCGCTGGACAGCGCCGGCATCAAATACTCGTCCAAGGGCGATGGCTCGACCATCTTCGTCAGCCGCGATGAAGTCGGCGAGGCCCGCCTGCTGGTCGCCGGCAAGGGCCTCGTGACCTCCGGCAGCATCGGCTACGAGATCTTCGACAACCAGTCGGTGCTGGGCCAGACCGAATTCCAGCAGAACCTGAACGAAAAGCGCGCCGTCGAGGGCGAGCTGGCCCGCACCATCATGAGCATGCGGGGCATCACCTCGGCCCGCGTCATGATCGCCCTGCCGTCGCGCCAGCTGTTCCAGACTGCCGCGGCCGACCCGACCGCCTCCGTGGTCGTCGGCGTTACCGGCGGCGGCCTGTCGGGGGCCCAGGTCCAGGCCATTCGCAATGTCGTCGCCTCCTCGGTTCCCAATCTGAAGCCCGAGAAGGTCACCCTGACCGACACGGCCAACCGCACCCTCGCCGCCGGTTCGGACGCCGAGGGCTTCAGCGCCGCGTCGGCAGAGGAGGCCAAGTCCTCGACCGAGGCCCAGCTGCAGACCCGTATCAAGGACATCGTCGAAGGTGTCGTCGGTGTCGGGGCGGCCCGCGTCCAGGTCACCGCCGACATCGATCACAGCCGCTCGACTACCCAGGAGCAGCGGTTCGATCCCGACGGCCAGGTCGTCCGCTCGACCTCGACCAACGGCTCGGAGAGTGCCGACACCACCGGTGCCAGCGACGGCGGTGCCACGGCCACGAACAACATCCCGGGCGGTGCCGATCCGGCCTCGACGCCCATCGGATCGCGCGACACCCAGAACACCGAAACCACCAACTACGAGATTTCCAGCACCACCACGACGACGGTCAAGGAAGCGGGCGAGGTCCGTAAACTGGCGGTGGCCGTGGCGGTCGACGGCAAATACGCCGCCCCCGCCGGCGGTGGCGAGCCGACCTACACCCCTGTGTCGGAAGAGGACCGCGCCAAGATCGAGGCCCTGGTCAAGGCGGCTGTCGGCTTTGACGCCGAGCGCGGCGACGTGGTCCAGGTTACCGCCGTCCGCTTCAACCGCGACCTCGCCGCGGTCGGCGGCGGGGCCGAGGCCGGGTCCTCGCTGTTCGACTTCACCAAGAACGACCTGATGCGCGGCGTCGAGCTGCTGGTCCTGCTGATCACCGGCGTGCTGCTGATCTTCTTCGTCCTGCGCCCGCTGCTGAAGACCGCGACTGGCGGCGGCCTTCCCCAGCTGGCCGGTGCCGGCGGCGGGCCCGTGACCTCGCTGCAGACCACCATCATGGGCGGTGCCGGCGGCGGGCAAATGGCCCAGCTGGGCGGTCCCTCGGGGCCACCGTCGGAGATGGAACAGCGGCTCGACATCGCCCGCATCGAGGGTCAGGTGAAGGCGTCTTCGGTCAAGAAGGTCGCTGACTTCGTCGAGAAGCATCCTGACGAATCGACCGCGATCCTGCGCAGCTGGGTGCACGAAGGCTGATGGCGGCGCGCCTGACCAACAAGAAGCCGGCCGTCGAGGACATCAGGAAGCTGACGGGGCCTGAGAAGGCCGCTGTCATCCTGTTGTCTCTCGGCGAGGACCACAACCGCCTGTGGCAGAGCCTGGACGACGAGGAAATCAAGGAAATCTCCCAGGCCATGGCCAGCCTGGGGACTGTCAGTTCGTCGGTCGTCGAGGAGCTGATGGTCGAGTTCGTCTCGGGCATGAGCGGCTCGGGTTCGGTCATGGGCAGTTTCGAACAGACCCAGCGACTGCTGGCCTCATTCATGCCCGGCGAACGCGTCGAAGGCCTGATGGAGGAAATCCGCGGTCCGGCCGGCCGGACGATGTGGGACAAGCTCGGCAATGTGAACGAGGCCGTGCTCGCCAACTATCTGAAGAATGAATACCCCCAGACGGTCGCGGTGGTCCTGTCCAAGATCAAGCCGGACCATGCCGCCCGCGTCCTGACCAGCCTGCCCGAGGATTTCGCCCTCGAATGCGTCCAGCGGATGCTGCGCATGGAGCCGGTCCAGCGCGAGATCCTCGACAAGATCGAGCAGACCCTGCGCACCGAATTCATGTCGAACCTGGCCCGCACCTCGAAGCGCGACAGCCATGAGCTGATGGCCGATATCTTCAACAGCTTCGATCGCCAGACCGAGGCCCGCTTCATCGGCGCGCTGGAAGAGCGCAACCGCGAGGCGGCCGAGCGAATCCGCGCCCTGATGTTCGTGTTCGAGGACCTGGCCAAGCTTGACCCCGGCGGCATCCAGACCCTGCTGCGCGCGGTCGAAAAGGACCAGCTGGCCCTCGCTCTCAAGGGCGCGTCAGAATCCTTGCGCGAACTGTTCTTCTCCAACATGTCCGAGCGCGCGTCGAAGATCATGCGCGAGGACATGGAGTCGATGGGCCCCGTCCGCCTCAAGGATGTCGATCAGGCCCAGATGGCCATGGTCCAGGTCGCCAAGGATCTCGCCGCCAAGGGCGAGATCATGCTGGTCGGCCAGGGCGGCGACGACGAGTTGATCTACTGACATGACCGCTCAGATCCTCAGCACCCCCTTCGCCTTCGACACCGAGTTCGACGCCTCGGGCATCGTCGTGCAGTCGTCTGCCTTCCGCCCCATCAGGCGCGCCTACACGCCGCTGGAAGTCGAGGCCCTTGTCGCCGAGACCCGGCTCGACACGCGCAACGCGGTGCTGGCCGAGGCGGAGAACACCCAGGCCACGGCCCTGTCGGCGATAGCCGAGGCCCTGACCGCCGCCATTCCCGCCCTGACCCAGGTGGCCCAGGCGCACCGCGAACAGTCTGCCGAGCTGGCGCTGACCGCCGCCCGCGTCGTCGCCGCCGCCGCCCTGGACCGCTTCCCCGCCGGGCCGCTGCAGGCCGCGCTGGAGGCGCTGGGCCAGGAGATCGACGCCTCGCCCCGCCTGGTCATCCGCACCGGCGATCTCGACGAGGCCGCCCGCGCCCGTATCGAGCGAACCTGCACTGACTCCGGCTTCTCGGGCGTCGTCGCCTTCCGTGAGGACCCGGGCCTGGCCGCCGCCGCCTTCCAGCTGGAATGGTCCGACGGCCGCGCCGCCTTCGACCCCGACGCCGCCTTTGCCCGCATGGGCGAGGCCCTCCACTCGGCGCTCGCCGCCGAGTCGGGCCACGCCGAAACCCTGAAACCCGAATCCTCAATGGAAGGGAGGCCGTAATGGCGTCCGACACCATGGCACTGGAGGAGTTCGCCGACTCCACCGCGATAACCGTCAATGACGAGGCGACCGACAAGACCGCCCACGATCTGGCACCGGTCTTCGATGTGCCGGTCAACATCTCGGCAGTGCTGGGCAAGGCGCACATGACCGTGGCCCAGCTGCTGAAACTGAATCGCGGCTCGGTGCTGGAGCTGGACCGCAAGGTCGGCGAGGCCATCGACATCTTTGTCAACAACCGGCTGGTCGCCCGCGGCGAGGTCGTCGTTGTCGAGGACCGGCTGGGCGTGACCATGACGGAAATCATCAAGACCGAAGACAGCAACGCCTGACGGCGTTGATCGGGCGGCCTGCGGGCCGTCTTGCGTAGAGATTGGAGGAGAAGACCGATGCGGCTTCTGGTGGTTGGCAGGCTCAGCGGACAGCTGGCGACGGCGGTGAAGATGGCCATGGCGCACGG
>JBBQOK010000112.1:0-8526 GCA_038330765.1 Caulobacterales bacterium
AGTTCCGCGTCCGAGCATGAGCCGGGGCAGAAGCGCCAGATCGCTTGCGGTGAGGTTCAACGAACCGCTCGGGCGACCCGGGATGTCCATGAAGGGCTCTTCGACAAGGTCGCCGGCGCGGTAGCTTCTGGACATTCTGCCCGCGATTTGAGGCGTCAGTGTCCATGACGCACTGGCCATCCCCAGTCGGGCCGAAAGGCGACTCGTCATGAAGTCCTGAAAGCGCTCGTCACTGACCGTTTCGATCACGCGGCCGGCAATGATCGGCCCGGCGTTGCTGTACGAGGTGCGGGATCCCGGACGCCATCGACTTTCATAGGGGCCATAAAGGTTGACCGCCTGAGAGAGAGGGACCTCCCGCCCTTCGATCAGATAGTGGCGAAACCCGATGTCGTTGAGGCCTGCGGTGTGTTCCAGAAGGTGCACCAGCCGCACCGGATCGCTCTCGCGCCACCGGTTCCGAATGGCCAGGTCGGGCAGAAGCGTGGCGACTTCGGCATCAAGATTGAGGCGACCTTCTTCCACCAGCATCATCACCCCGATCGCAGTGAAACTCTTGCTGATCGAACCGGCACGAAACACCGTCTCATCAACGACAGGGGCCCCTGTGGAAAGGTCCACAACGCCATAATTCCTCCTGAACACGACCCTCCCATCTTCGATGACGATGAGAGCGGCACCGGGAATGCGCGCATCGGCCAAAACCCCGGCCACGGCCACATCGAGGTCTGCGAGCGACCGCGGTGTCTCCTGCCTCGCCCAGCAATCATGCGCCGCAGAGACAACGCAGGCGGCCAGCGCGGCCGCAATGAAGTTACGAATTCTCATAGCTTGCCCCCGACAACGCCCCCGTGGCGCCTGGCGCTTCCATCATTGCGGCCGCCAGTGTATATAACAAGGTACCTAGCTATAGAAAGGTACCTTGTTATACCGGAGTGTGCCTGATCTCCGATTGTTTCAGCCGAGGTCGGCAGGCTCCTCGCAGATGGTACTGAGTCTCCACCGGAACGAGGGAGGGTCAGACAGACTCTGATGTGTTCACCCGGTTCTCCGTATGAAACCAAACGGACGCTCGGGTCTGTCTCCCCTCTCCACCCGACCTCGCCCTTCCCCCCATTCCCGCCGCCCGGTCCTGCCGCTAGTCTCCCCCCATGAGCGACGACTCCTATGTCTTCGAGGGCCCGGCGGATGAACCGGCGGTGCCCCGCGACAACAATCCGCCCCAGACCGTCTCCGAGCTGTCGTTCGCCCTCAAGCGCACGCTGGAGGAGCGGTTCGGCCATGTCCGGCTGCGCGGCGAGATTTCCAAGGTCAATCACCACGCCTCGGGCCACGTCTATCTGACGCTCAAGGACGACAAGGCGGCCATCGACGGCGTGATCTGGAAGGGTTCGGTGCGCGGCCTCGGCGTACGGCCCGAGGCCGGGCTGGAAGTCATCGTCACCGGCAAGATCACCTCCTACCCGGCCCGCTCGTCCTATCAGATCGTCATTGAGACGATGGAGGCCGCCGGCGCGGGTGCCCTGCTGGCCCAGCTGGATCGGCTCAAGGTCAAGCTGCAGGACGAGGGGCTGTTCGACCCGGCCCGCAAGAAACCCATCCCGACCTTCCCGGCGGTGATCGGCGTCATCACCAGCCCCACCGGGGCGGTGATCCGCGACATCCTGCACCGTATCGCCGAACGCTGGCCCTGCCGGGTCATCGTCTGGCCGGTGGTGGTCCAGGGCGACGCCGCCAGCGGCCAGGTCGCCAACGCCATTCGCGGCTTCGACGCCCTCAAGCCCGGCGGCCCGATCCCGCGCCCGGACCTGCTGATCGTCGCCCGGGGCGGCGGCTCGGTCGAGGACCTGTGGTGCTTCAATGACGAGGGGCTGGCCCGCACCGTCGCGGCGGCCTCGATCCCGATCATCTCGGCCGTGGGGCATGAGACCGACACCACCCTGATCGACTTCGTCTCCGACCGCCGCGCGCCGACGCCCACGGGCGCGGCCGAGATCGCCACCCCGGTGTTGGCCGACCTGCGCGCCGCCGTCCTCGACCTCGACCGGCGACTGGTCCGCGCCGGCGGCCGGCTGATCGAGGAGCGCCGCACCCGGCTACGCGCCGCCGCCCGCGGTCTGCCCGCCCGGCCCGACGACCTGCTGGCCCTGCCCCGGCAGCGGCTGGATCACGCCGGCAGCCGCCTCGGTTCGGCACTTCAGCGCAACATCTCGGTGCACGAGCGCCAGTTCATCACCGTCGCCGGTCGCCTGTCCCCCGCCGTGCTGGACCGGGCGCTGGAGCGGCGGCGCGACCGGCTCGGTGCGACCTCGGCCCGCTACCGTCCCACCCTGCCGCGACGGCTGGAGCGGGACGCCGACCGGCTGGCCGCCCTCGCTCGCGCCCTGTCCGGCCTGAACCCGAAGACGCCCAAGCCCGGCTTCGCCAGGGTCGAGGACGAGGCCGGGGCCATGATCGCCGCCGCCGCCGCCCTGCACTCCGGTCAGGCCATCCGGCTGGTCTTCGACGACGGCGCACGCGGTGCCCATGTCGACGGCGAGGGAGAGGCTCCTGCGCCGCCGCCCCGGTCGAAGACCGCGCCCCGGCCCAGGGTGTCCTCGCCCAAGCCGCCCACTCCCGGTCAGGGCGACCTGTTCTGACAGACGAAAGCCTTGGCGCCGTCTCCGGCTCCGGGTTAGCCTGAGCGCGTGACCGACAGCGACAGTGACCCCGCGACCCTGCACTACGGCGACGGCGAGTTCGCCGTGCTGAAGCGTGGCCGTTTCGTCACCTGCGCCGTCAGCGGCAGGCCGATCGCCCTTGAGGTCCTGCGCTACTGGTCCGTGGCCCTTCAGGAGCCCTACGCCGGTGCCGCCGAGGCCGGTCAGCGGATGGCCGCGCCGCGATGACCCCCGACCGCCGCGCCGTTCTGGCCGGAGCCGCCGCGCTCGCCGCCGCCGGTCCGGTCCGCGCGCGCCAGGACGACGGACTGATCCTGACCGGCCGGCTGGTTCAGGGCGGCCACGCCCTGGGCAAGACCTGGCCGCGCGCCCTGATCTTCGTCGACGGCGAGGCCCTGACCGCCGCCTCGGCCAGCGGTGACTTCATCATCGGCTTCGACCGCGACGCTCCGTCCAGCGTCAGGATCGAGGCCCGCGCGGACGGCCGGGCCGTCAGCCGCCTGCTGCAGATCGCGCCCGGCGAGTTTCCCTCAACCCGCGTCGACGGCCTGCCGCCCGCGACGGTCGAGCCGTCCGACCCGGCTTTGCTGGCCCGCATCGCGCGCGAGGTCGAGGTCAAGACCGAAGGCTTCGCCAGCCGCATCGACGCCGACCATTTCCGCGACGGCTTCGACTGGCCCCTGACCGGCTTCCGCGTCAGCAGCCGCTGGGGTGCCCAGCGCATCCTGAACGGCACGCCGGCCCGACCGCACTACGGCATCGACCTCGCCGTGCCCCAGGGGACGGTGATCCGCGCCCCGGCCGCCGGCCGCGTCGCGCTTGCCGAGCCCGACCTGCATTTCGAGGGCGGTCTGGTGCTGATCGACCATGGCCAGGGACTGATCACCGCCTATCTGCACCAGTCGAGCATCGACGTCCGCAAAGGGCAGGAGGTCCTGCGCGGCGAATCACTCGGCCGCGTCGGAATGACGGGCCGCGCCACCGGTCCGCACCTGTGCTGGCGCATGAAATGGCGCAACCGCAACATGGACCCGTCACTTCTGACAAGAACCTGAGCGAGAGTAACCGGTAACAGTGGTTTCTGATTGCTGTTCAGTCATGGACCGGCAAGCAATAGACTCCTAGGCTCCGCTTTCAGACACCCGCCCGCGCTTATCCGGCCCCGATCCCATGACATCTCTCGCCGCTATTCAGGTCCTTCTCGTGGACGACAATCCGCACATGCGGACCATTGCTTCGGCGGTGCTGACATCAGCCGGCATCCGCAAGGTGCTGGAGGCGGGGGACGGCGGCGAGGCGCTCGGTGTCCTGCGCGGCCACACAGTCGATCTGGCCATCGTCGACTACAATATGTTCCCGCTGGACGGGGTCGAGTTCACCCGCCTGGTCCGCAACAGCCCGGACAGCGTCAATCCCTATCTGCCGATCATCATGATGACCGGCCATTCGGGAAAGCAGCGGGTCTATGAGGCGCGCGACGCCGGCGTCACCGAATTCCTCGTCAAGCCGATCACCGCCAAGGCCGTGCTCGATCGCATCCAGTCGGTGATCTGGAAGCCCCGGCCGTTCGTGAAGACCGACGGTTATTTCGGCCCCGACCGCCGCCGCGTCGTCCCGCCCGGTTACAAGGGCCCGTTCCGGCGCGCCACCGACGTCCAGCGCGAACCGGCCACCACACCGATCGCCGCCGGCTAGTCCTCGGCCGCGTTCAGCGCCGCATAGACGCGGTCGGGCCAGCGTTTGTGCACCCAGAACCAGTCGACGGGGCTTTCGCGCACCCGATCCTCGATGAAGCTCGTGATCGCCTGCACCCCGCGCGCGATATCCGCCTGGCGATCGCCGGTCTTCTCCAGCGTGATCGGCTCATAGACCGTCAGCCGGAACCGCACACCCGGCAGCCGCACCACCGACATCGGCTGCAACACCGTGCCGAACCGCAGCGCCAGCCGGCTCGGCCCCGGCGCCGCATTCACCGGCTGGCCGAAGAAGGTCACTTCCGGCCCTTCCGAAAACTTCTGGTCGTTCATCAGGGCCACGGACTCGCCGCGCGCCATACCGGCCAACAGCTCCCGCGCGCCGTCCCCCCCCTTGGGCGCGAACAGCTTGACCCCATAGCGCGCCCGCGCCGCGATGATCTAGGCGTCGACATAGGGATTGTTGGCCGCGCGATAGGTGATCTGGCACGGCACGCCCGAGCCCGTGATCGTCGCCGCCAGCGTCTCGATATTGGCGAAATGCCCACCCGCGAACACCACCGGCCTGCCACTGTCGCGGATGGCGTGCAGCCGCTCCAGCCCGACCACCTCGATGCGGTTCTGTTTGACCAGAATGTCCATCACCGCCGTCTCGGCAAAGGCCCGGCCGGTCTGTTCCCATTGCGCCAGCGCCAGCCGCTCGCGGTCGTCTGCGGACATGTCGGGAAAGGCGATGCGCAGGTTGCGCATCACCGTGCGCTGCGTGCCGGTCTTCGGCCCCAGCGTCCGCAGCAGCCAGCCGCCGACGGCCGACGCCCGCTCGACGCCCAGCATCCGCATGAAGCCGACGAAGCCCGCGAAGCCGGCCGCCTCCAGCCGCCAGATCAGGTCCTGACGAAGACTCACGCGCGCACCGTCCTCACCAGGCAATGGTGATCCCGCCGTCCACCACCAGCGTCTGCCCGGTCATATAGGCCGAGGCCGGGGCCGCCAGATACACCGCCGCCCCCGCGATCTCGTCCGGCTGGCCGATCCGCTTCAGCGGCGCGGGGTCGGTGACCTGCTTCAGCAGCTCCGGATTTTCCCAAAGGTATTTGGCGAAGTCGGTCTGGACCAGGCCGGGGGCGATGCAGTTGACCCGCACGTTCGACGGCCCCCACTCGACCGCCAGATTGCGCGCCAGTTGCATGTCCGCCGCCTTGGAGATGTTGTAGGCGCCGATCAGAGCATTCCCACGCAGGCCACCGATCGACGAGACGATGATCACCGAGCCGGCCTTGCGCTCCAGCATCTGCGGCGCGACCATCTGGATCAGCCAGTGGTTGGAGACGACGTTGTTCTGCAGGATCTTGCCGAACTGCTCGTCATTGATCCCCGCCATCGGCCCGGCATAGGGATTGGTCGCGGCGTTGCAGACCAGGATGTCGATCTTGCCGAAGGCGGCGTTGGTCTCGTCGACCAGCCGCTGCAGGTCTTCCTTCGAGGCGATGTTGGCGGGAATGGCGATGGCCCGGCCCTCGCCGTGTTTCGCATTGATCGCCGACGCGACCTCGTCGCACGGCCCGGCCTTGCGTGAACTGATCACCACCCGCGCGCCGTGCTCGGCCATCCGCTCGGCGATAGCCTTGCCTATGCCCCGCGAAGAGCCGGTGATCACCGCGACCTGGCCGGTCAGATCGAACAATTCCATTGTTAACCTCGAAGCTTGGGGAGAAACCGTGCAGGAACCCTAGGCGAATTGCCGTGATACCCCGATACTCGGGCGATTCCATCCGGGAAGGCGGAACAACCGTTTCCATGCGCGTCCTGACTCAAGGCTTCCTGTTCTTCGGCTACCTGTTCCTGTCCCTGACGGTCGGTGCCTTCGTGTGGCGCGCGGGCCTCGGGACCGGCGCGGGCGCGGCGGCGGCCATCGCCACCATGGGCCTGCTCGCGGCCGTCCACACCTTCCTGACCGGCAAGGCCGAGCGCGCCGCCCTGAAGAAGGAGATCGATCAGGTCCGCGACGCCCACCGCCTGCTCGCCGACGCCATGGAGTCGACCCAGGGGGCCCTGACCGAACTGGCCCAGGCGATCGAGACCGGCGCCCTGTCCTCGACCGAACAGCTGTCGGGCGAGGTGCGGATGCTGGAGTCCCTGATCCAGCAGATGAGCGTCTCGATCGACGAGCGCATCTCCCAGCCGACGCCCAGCAACAGCTACGAAGCCCGTCACCGCGAGCAGTCCAACGTCCTGCTGCAGACCATCCACGAGGCCCTCGCAGAGAACCGCGTCGACCTCTATCTCCAGCCGATCGTCTCCCTGCCCCAGCGCCGGACCATCTTCTACGAGAGCTTCACCCGCCTGCGCGCCGCCGACGACCGGGTGATGATGCCCGCCGAATATCTGTCCATCGCCGAGGGTGAGGGTCTGGTTCCGGCCATCGACAATCTGCTGCTGTTCCGCTGCGCCCAGATCGTGCGCCGTCTGGCGCGCCAGGACCGCAAGGTCGGCGTCTTCTGCAATGTCGCCCTGTCCTCGCTCGGCGACGAGACCTTCTTCCCGCAGTTCCTCGACTTCCTCAGCGAGAACCGCGACCTCAACCAGGCCCTGATCTTCGAGCTCGGACAGGCCACCTTCGACGCCCGCGGCGCGGTCGAGGCCCGCAACATGGCCAAACTGGCCGACCTCGGCTTCCGCTTCTCGATCGACAAGGTCCAGACGCTGGACCTCGACTTCGCCGACCTGCAGCGCTCCGACGTCAAGTTCATGAAGGTCGCGGCCGACCTTCTGATCGAACAGCTGCTCGACATGGACGGCGCCTCCGCCCTGCCCAGTCTGCGCGACATCTCGGCCGCCGACTTCGCCGGCCTGACCCGCCGCTACGGCATCGAGCTGATCGCCGAGAAATGCGAGAGCGAGCGCCAGATCGTCGACATCCTCGAGCTCGACATCTCGGTCGGCCAGGGCCACCTGTTCGGTGAGCCCCGCGCCATCAAGGAAGCCGTGCTGGCCGAAACCGACCCCCCCGCCGACTTCATCCGCTCGACCCTGCGCAGCGCCGACCACCGGCGCCGGATGGGCTGAACGGCCACAGGCCGGAACCGCCCCCATTCAGATTATGGCGGTCTGGCTCTGAACATCGCCTCGGCGATCCTTGACCTCATCACCCTCGTGGTTTCCGGGCCTCGACTCTACCGGTGGTTGGCCAAACGAAGGCGACCGGCATTCGCCGTTGCGGCTGGCGCCTGGATGCGGAATCACCGGAAAATGCTCGCGCCGGGGCAGGCGTCACAGTAAGGACGCTGATCAACCATCCCGGGTCAGAGTTCGGTAATCAGACCGGCCTATCCAGGGTCACCGGAGGGGCAGTTCAATGTTCAAGACCATCCGTATCCTGCTCAGGCAAATCCGCTGCCGCCGACATCGCTGGCGGCCCGATCGGCGCAAGCCCGGCAACGAATGGTGCGACCTGTGCAAGGCCCGGCGAACGAGGTCGCCCAACTGATCCTGCCGCCGCGGCCTCACCAGCCGCGGTTATCGTCACGCCAATAGACCCGCTCGCGGCCATAGCGCCCATCGCGGTTGTAGCCGCTGAAGCCATAACCACACGGATCGTCCTCTTCCGACAGTTGTCGGCCCAGCAGGGCACCGGCCACCGCGCCGATGGCGGCACCGGCCTCGCGATCGTCGCTGCCGGCCACCGCGGCACCGATGGCCGCCCCCAGCAGGGCACCCGCCGCCGTCGCCTGCTCCCGGTTGCGCTGATAGTCCCGCTCGCAGGCCGAGGCGTAGTCATCGCGCATCGTGGCGCAGCCGCTCATCACCAGACCGCAGGCCCCGATCGCCGTCATCGTCAACAGCTGTCGCATCGCATCTCTCCCTCTGACCCCGACCCCGGTTGAACACCCGGCCGGGCGGAGACGTTCCCGGGAGGAGAAGTAAGGTGAAATGCTGCGCTGCAAGTTCGTGTTCAGTCATCACATTTTGAACGCCTAACCCATTGTTTTCCCGACACACCGTCACCGCCTCAGCGTCATGAACCCGCCATAGGAAGAAACGGGCGCACACTTCTCGCATCCCGTCGACGGGGAGGGCACCGGATCCAACGCTCTCGATGACGGCGGGCTGTGGTCGAGCGATGAAGCCCGGGCGATGGAGAGTTCGGGGGTCCTCGTGGAGGTTGATGGATG
>JBBQOK010000113.1:0-8429 GCA_038330765.1 Caulobacterales bacterium
GGGGCTGCGCGGGGCTACCGCCCCCGAGATGGGCCGCCGCGAACCGGGAGAAGCCGGCGGCCGGGCCTGGGCCGTGGCGGCGGTGCTGACCGACGGCGAGGACGAGATCAAGTTGGGCACCGGCGTCCAGTCGCCCGGTGCCGCCCGCCGCATCGTCCGCATCGACGGCGAGACGGCCCAGCCCGGTCGGCTGCTCGACCACCTGCGCCCCGTCTGGGCCACGCCCGAACAGGACCGACTGTTCTCCGACGCCCGCGCCGCCCGGCTGCGCTTCTTCGACCGGCTGGTCTTCGCCGCCGACCCCGCCCACGCCGCCTCGGTCTCGGCCTATGAGAAGGCCCTGCGCGAACGGCTGCGGCTGCTGACCGAGGGGGCCGAAGGCCGCGCCGCCGACCCGCTCTGGCTTGATGCCCTCGAACTGCGCCTCGGCGAGGCGGGGGCCGCCGCCGCTATGGCCCGCGCCGCCGCCCTGACCACGCTTCAGGCCGCCATCGACGCCCGCAATGATCGCCCCTTTCCCCAGGCCGACCTCGGCCTGACCGGCGAGGCCGAGGCCATGGCGACCGCCGGCGCCGGCCCCGAGGCCATCGCCGCCGCCCTCCGCGACGGTATGGCCCGCAGTCGCGCCCGCGACGCCGCCGCCGGCCGTTCGCTTTACGGCCCGCACCGCTCCGACCTGACCGCCCTGCACCGCGAGAAGAACCGTCCCGCCGCCGAGGGCTCGTCGGGCGAGCAGAAGGCGCTGGTGCTCAACCTGATCCTCGCCCAGATCGCGCGGCTGTCGGACCAGCCAGCGGCACCTGTCCTGCTGCTGGACGAGGCCCCGGCCCATCTCGACACCCGCCGCCGCGCCGCCCTGTTCGACGAGATCGAGGCGCTGGGCCTGCAGGCCTTCCTGACCGGCACCGAGCCGGAACTGTTCGAGCCGCTCCTGGGGCGAGCGCAGTTCGTGCGGGTCGAGGGCGGGGCGCTGACGGTGGAAGGCTGACGCCCACACTCTCCCGCTCATCCCCGCGAAAGCGGGGACCCAGTGCTTTGGGTGATCCGGTTCAAGTGGAAGAGGCCGAGGCCGTCGTCCTGAGACACCAGCGTCAGGCTGGACAGGACTGGATCCCCGCTTTCGCGGGGATGAGCGGATCAAAAAATGGGGCCTAACCCTCAGCCGAATTCCGCCTCGAGGTCCGACAGACGCGCGGCCTGGTCCTCGGCGATCAGGGCGTTGAGCAGCGGGTCAATGTCGCCCTCGAGGATCTGCGGCAGGCTGTGCAGGGTCAGGCTGATGCGGTGGTCGGTGACCCGTCCCTGCGGGAAATTATAGGTTCGGATGCGCTCGGACCGGTCGCCCGAGCCGACCTGGGATTTACGGGCGTCCGAGCGGGCGTTGTCCTTCATCTGGCGCTGCATGTCGTAGAGGCGGACCCGCAGGTTCTTCATCGCCTTGTCGCGGTTCACGTGCTGCGACTTCTCCGACGAGGTGACCACGATCCCGGACGGGAAATGGGTGATGCGGACGGCCGAGTCGGTCTTGTTGACGTGCTGGCCGCCCGAGCCCGAGGCGCGGAAGGTGTCGATACGGATGTCCTTGTCCTGGATGTCGATCTCGACGTCCTCGACCTCGGGCAGGACCGCGACCGTGGCGGCCGAGGTGTGGATGCGGCCGCCGGCTTCGGTGGTCGGCACGCGCTGGACCCGGTGGACGCCGCTCTCGAACTTCAGCCGTCCGAACACGCCGTCGCCGGTGACGGTGGCGATGATCTCCTTGAAGCCGCCGGCCTCGCCCTCGGTGGCGCTGTCGACCTCGACCCGCCAGCCGCGCGTCGAGGCGTAGCGCGAATACATGCGGAACAGGTCGCCGGCGAACAGGGCCGCCTCGTCGCCGCCGGTGCCGGCGCGGACTTCCAGCACGGCCGAGGCGTTCTCGTCGGCGTCGCGCGGGGCCAGCAGCAGGGCGACGTCGCGCTCCATGTCCGGCAGGGTGTCATTGAGTGTCCGAAGCTCGTCGGCGGCCATGTCGGCCATCTCGGGATCGGCGGCCATGGTCTCCAGATCGGCCATCTCGGCCCGCGTCCTGGCCAGCGCCATGACGGCGTCGGCGACCGGTTTCATCTCGGCGTGTTCCTTCGAGAGGCGCACGATCTCCTGACCGTCCGTGGCCGCGCCCATCCGAGCCTCCACCTGGTGGAAACGGTCGAGCACCTGATCGAGCCGGGCCTGGGGCAGTCGCAAGGGATGGGAGTCCTCGGTTGGCGGGAGGCGAGCCATAGCGCGATGGCGCGCGATCTGTCGATGCATGGCTGCGCAACCAATTGCACGGCCTGGCCTTTCATCGGAGAAGCAGGGCTTCGGCCACGCTTGGGGGGCGCATGGACACCTTTCTGCTCTTCCTGCTGGTCGGCTTCCTGGCCCAGGCCGTGGATGGCGCGCTCGGAATGGCCTACGGCGTCATCTCGTCCTCGGTCCTGCTCGCGGTGGGCGTCCCGCCGGCCACCGCATCGGCCAGCGTGCACGGCGCCGAGGTCTTCACGACCGCCGCATCGGCCGGCAGCCACATCTGGCATCGCAACGTCGACTGGCGGCTGCTGGTGCCGCTCGCCACCGCCGGGGTGATCGGGGGCTGTCTGGGCGCCTATGTGCTGACCGGCATCGAAGGTTCGGTCATCAAGCCCTTCGTGGTCGCCTATCTGGCGCTGATGGGCGTCTACATCCTGTGGCGCGCCGGGCGTGACATCCGGCTACGCCGCATCCGGTCATGGGTGACGGGCCCGCTGGGACTGATCGGCGGTTTTCTCGACGCCATCGGTGGTGGCGGCTGGGGTCCGACGGTGTCCTCAACCCTGGTGGGTGCCGGTCAGGAGCCCCGCCGCGCCATCGGCACCGTCAACACCGCCGAATTCTTCCTCGCCGTGGCCATCAGCGCCACCTTCGTCTGGGCGCTGATGTCCGGCCACTGGCGCGACGCGGACGCGCTGCAGAACCACGCCGGCGCCGTGGCCGGACTCGTGGTCGGCGGGCTGGCGGCGGCCCCTTTCGCGGGCATGATCGCCAAACGAGTGCCGCGACGGGTCCTCGCCTATGCAGTGGGGGTCATTCTGGTGGTGCTGGCCGGGTTCCAGGGGTTGCAGTTGGCGGGCGTGCTGGCCTGAGAGTCACGGCCCGGCCAACGGTTTCGTCACTCAGAGGTCGGGGCGGGTCTGCAGGAAGCTGGGCCGCGCCTCCAACGCCGCCTGCAGCGTGACCAGCGCCGGACGGCCGGTCTTCCAGTCGAAATCAGGATGCCGGAAGCCGATCCAGGTCACGGCCACGACGGCGGTGATGACCCCCATGTCAAGACGGGACGCCTCGGGCGACGCCGCCTCCAGCGCATCCAGCGCCCGGGCCATGTTGACGCTCCAGCGCTCGATCCAGGACGGCGACCGCTCGTGTTCGGGGCGGCGTTTCTCGAGCACCAGTTTGACGCCCATCTCCAGCGCGCCGTTGGCGAGCGTCTCGATACGCCGCACCCGCAGACGCTCCGCACCGCTCTCGGGCAGCAGACGCGGGCCTGCGCCCAGCTGATCGAGGTATTCGCAGATCACCGGGCTGTCGTTCAGCGGCAGTCCATCCCCGGCGATCAGGGTCGGGACCTGCACCAGCGGATTGGAGGCCAGCAGTTCGGGCGCATTGGCATAGGGATCGACCGCGATCTCCTCGATCCGGTCAGCCAGCCCCTTCTCGCGCGCCACGATCCGGCATTTGCGGGCGAAGGGGGACGGGCCGGTGATGTAGAGTTTCATGGCGGTCAACGCCGTTCCAGCGAAGCGCCCTGGGGCGCGGCCAGGGCGTCGAGACGGGCGCGGGCGTCGCTGTCGCCCAGGCCGTAGGACTCCATGAAGGCGGTGGTCGTGCGGACGATCAGGTCGAAATCGGATTCGTCGGCGTTGCGCACCAGAAGGTGGTCCCCGCCCTCGAACACCAGCAGCATCTTGTCACCGGGCGCGGCGCGGTCGAACGGACTGCGGTGGGCGCGCCAGTCGGTGACGTAGCCCTCGACCAGATCGGCGTCGCCGGTGATCATGAGGGTCGGCGTCTGCAGCCCCGCATAAGTGTCGGGTCCGATCACGCCCCTCAGATCGCCGGCGGACGAGAAGGCGACGACGGCCTTGACGTCCGGGTCCCCCAGCGGGCCCGCCACGGTGACGGCTCCGGCCTCGATCAGCGACATCAACGAGCCAAAGGAGTGACCGGCGGCGATCAGCGGCTTGCCGGGACGGGTCGCGCGCAGGAAGCCGCGCACGACGGCCAGATCGGCGATGCGGGTGGCGAAGGCGGCCTGTCCGTCATAGCTGGCTCGCTGGGGATGGCGCACGGAATCGACGTGCAGCGGGGCGACCACGGTGAAACCGTCGTCGACCCACTGCGACAGGATGCGGCCATAGGCGGCGGGGCTGCCGCCGTAGCCGTGGCTGAAAATCACGACGCCGCGTTCGTCGGCGGCCTGCCAGACGCTGACGTCGATCTGGCGTCCGTCGGGGGCCGGGAGTTCGACATGGGTCGCGGCGACGGCGAATGGGGCGGGGGTGACGGCAGCGGCGGGCGGGGCCTGGGCCAGAACTGGCGCGGCCGGGGCCAGCGCGAGCAACAGGACGAGGAACAGGCGGGCAAACGGGAAACGAGCAGTCATGACGGCTCCGATCTAGGGTCCGTCCTGCCTAGCCGATGGTGCAGCCCGCGCCAACGGCTGTCTATTCGGCGGGTTCGAGAGCCGGGGCCGAGGCTTCCTGAGCGCGCGCGGCGTCCAGTTCGGCGGCCTTCTGTTCGACCAGATGCACGATCTCGTCGATCATGCCGTCATTGTGCTGTTTGTGGGCCATCTTGCCGTTCAGATAGACCATGCCGGCGCCCTTGCCGCCGCCGGTGAAGCCGACATCGGTGTAGAGCGCCTCGCCCGGGCCGTTGACGACGCAGCCGATGATCGACAACGACATCGGTGTGGTCACATGGGCCAGCTTCTCTTCCAGGATGCCGACGGTTTCGATGACGTTGAAGCCCTGACGGGCGCAGGACGGGCAGGCGATGATATTGACGCCCCGGTGGCGCAGACCCAGCGACTTGAGGATGTCGAAGCCGACCTTGATCTCCTCGACCGGATCAGCGGCGAGGGAGACCCGGATCGTATCGCCGATGCCGGCCCACAGCATCGCACCCATGCCGATGGCGGACTTGATGGTGCCCGAGCGCAGCGGGCCCGCCTCGGTGACGCCGAGGTGCAGGGGGCAGTCGATGGCCTCGGCCAGTTGCTGATAGGCGGCGACGGTCAGGAAGGGGTCCGACGCCTTCACTGAAATCTTGAACTCGTGGAAGTCGTGGTCCTGGAGGATGCGGGCGTGGTTCAGGGCGCTCTCGACCATGGCCTCGGGGCAGGGCTCGCCGTATTTCTCGAGCAGCTCGCGCTCCAGCGAGCCGGCGTTGACGCCGATGCGCATCGAGCAGCCGTGGTCCTTGGCGGCCTGGATCACCTCGCGGACGCGGTCGGGCGAGCCGATGTTGCCGGGGTTGATCCTCAGGCAGGCGGCACCCGCCTGGGCCGCCTCGATGCCGCGCTTGTAGTGAAAATGGATGTCGGCGACGAGCGGGACCTTCGCCTCGCGGGCGATCTGGCGGAAGGCGGCGGTCGACTCCTCGTCGGGGCAGGACACCCGGACGATGTCGGCCCCGGCTTCTTCCAGCTGGCGGATCTGGTCGATCGTCGCCGCCGCATCCGAGGTCGGGGTGTTGGTCATCGACTGGACGGTGATCGGGGCGTCGCCGCCCACGGGCACCTTCCCGACCATGATCTGGCGGCTCTTGCGGCGCTCGATGTGGCGCCACGGGCGGATATGCGAAAGGTCAGCGCTCATGAGGGCCTCATCATAGGCCTTCGATTGCGGCATGGCCACGACACAGGGCGTCGCGGATCATCCTCCGGCGGCGTTGACCACGGAAGCGGCCTGAAGCTGCGCCTGGGCCTGGGCCTGAACCGCCGCCGCCCTTGCGGCCTCGGTCCGGGCCGTGATCGCCTCGGCAGCCTGACGCGCCAGGGTCTGGGCCCTGACATTCAGCTGATTCAGCGAGGTCTGGGCGGCCTCAAGAGCCCCGCCGTGCTCGCCGTTCAGATAGACGTCGAACGCCGAGACATCCTGCACCTCGACCGTGGCCGCGACGCCGACCGGCGCCCGCCAAGCGTCGCCGGCGGCCAGTTGCCGGGCGAACAGCACGCGGCCGTCGGCCATGCGCACGATCAGATAGGCCGATTTGCGGGCCTGAAGCACGACCTGCGAGGCGCTGGCCGAGGCCCCGTAGGTGGCACCCCGCGGGTTGAAGGCCTTCTGCACCGGAGGCGCGCTGGCGGCGGCGGCGGCGAGGCCCTCGGGAGAGGCCGGGTCGATGCCGGTCAGCTGGGCCTCAAGGCCGGGCGTGATGTAGAGGGCGGGCACGGTCTGGTCGGGCGGTGCCGGCTGCGGCGCGCTGAGGCGCATCAGCGGCTGCTGGCCGGGCACGGCACCCAGCGTCCAGCTTTCGGGAATGGAGACGATATCCGACGGCTGGGCCGCGCGCATCAGGCTGACACGCTGGAACACGTTCCAGCCGACCACAGCCAGCACCATGGCGAGGCCGATGCCGATCAGGCGCGGCGAATAGCGCTTCACCTCCTCGAAGGCGACGCCGACCGGCGGCTGCAGCGGCACCGAGGGGTCCGGGCTTTCGCGCTTGAACCGCTCGACGGCCAGTTGCTCATCCAGCCCCAGGGCGGCGGCGTAGGCGCGGACATAGCCGATCGAGAAGACGCGGTTGGGCAGCACCGAGAAATCGTTCTGCTCCAGCCCCGTCAGATAACGGGACGGCACACGGGTGATGCTGGACAGTTCGGCCAGGGACCGGCCGGAGTGTTCGCGGGCGATGCGCAACCCGTCGCCCAGAGTCGGCGCGTCCGTGACGGAAGGAACCAGGTCCTTCCAGTCGGGATGGTCCCGAAACTCTTCGGGGATATTCCCCGTATCCAGCGCCATCCGGCCTGACCCCACACTCGGCTCACGAGAGGAGTCCTCACGCGCCGCCGTACTCGAACACGGGCCCTGTATCATATCGGGATGAAGGTTCTGGCCTGCCCCCGCAGACCACCCGGTTCCGTCTTGTGGATAACTCATAAGGGCCGCCCGATCAACGATTTGTTAGGCATCCCCGCCCGTCTCGGGCCGGAACGTTTCAGATCGTGACGTTCAATTTCCGGGCCAGTGACTCCAGCTCGCCCCGGATGGAGCCCGAGGACGAGCCCAACAGGTTGGCCATGCCCCGACGCGCGGCCGGCAGATCGGCCGACAGGATCATCCGCTTGACGGGTCCGACGCCCCCGGCCGGGGCCGAAAGTCGGGTGTAGCCCAGCGTCAGCAAGGCGAACGCCTCCAGCGGCCGGCCCGCCAGTTCGCCGCAGACCGAGACCGGAGTGCCGGTGTCGGCGCATTTCTTCTGTATCTCGGCCAGGGCCCGCAGCGCCGGCGGTGACAGCGGGTCGTATCGATCCGACACCAGCGGATTGGTCCGGTCGGCGGCGAACATATACTGCAGCAGGTCGTTGGTTCCGACCGAGACGAAATCCGTCAGCGGCAGCAGGGCATCAAGGTGCCACAGCAGCGACGGGCATTCGATCATGGCCCCGACCCGCAGCAGGGCCGGCAAGGCCCGGCCCCGACGTTTGGCCCAGGCGCATTCGATGTCGACCAGTTCGCGGGCGGCGCGGAACTCATCGACCGTGGCGATCATCGGGAACATCACCCGCAGTTCGCGCCCGGCGGCGGCTGTAAGCAGGGCGCGGAGCTGCAGCCTGAGCAGGCCTGGCCGGTCAAGGCCCAGGCGGATGGCGCGCCGACCGAGAGCGGGGTTCTCCTCACGCTCCGTCTCGAGATACGGCAGCACCTTGTCGCCACCGATGTCCAGTGTGCGGAAGGTGACCGGGCGATCCCCGGCGGTGTCCAGCACCAGCTTGTAGAGCGCCGTCTGGGCGTCGAGACGTGGCAGCTCTTCGGAGACCATGAACTGGAATTCGGTGCGGAACAGGCCGATGCCCTCGGCCCCCGTCTCGTCGAGGTTCTCCAGATCGACCGCCAGCCCGGCGTTGGTCAGCAGGGTGATGCGGTGTTTGTCGAGGGTGACGGCGGGCACGTCGCGCAGGCGGGCGAACTCGGCCTGGCGCTGGCTGCGCACCTCGATCCGCGACTGGACCGCCGCCAGCATGTCGGGCCGGGGCCGCAGGTAGGATTCGCCGGTCTCGCCGTCGACGATGACCAGGTCGCCCTCGGACAGGCGGTCGCGCAGCCCCATCAGGCGGCCGACGCAGGGGATCTGCAGGGCGCGGGCGACGATGGCCGCGTGACTGGCGGCGGAGCCCTCTTCCAGCAACAGGCCCCTCAGCTTGT
>JBBQOK010000114.1:0-8326 GCA_038330765.1 Caulobacterales bacterium
GTCCGGATTGCGGCCGCCGCCGAAGTCGAGCGCGGGTGTGTCGCGGGTGACGATGAAGAAGCTGGAGGTGGCGGTGTCGGGGCCGTCGCGGGCCATGGAGACCGCGCCGGCGACATGGGCCAGGCCGGTGTCGCGGGTGCGCTCGAGCGAAACCGGCGGACGCGAGTCGTCGTCCGACCCACGCGGCGTCGCGGCCTGGATGACATCGATGGGGTTGGGATTGGCATTGGTCTCTCGCACCACCGTGCGGAAGAAGCTGCCGCCGGCATAGTCGCCGTCAGTGACATAGCCGAGGAAGTTGCAGACGGTGAACGGCGCGCGCTCCAGCTCCAGCGCCAGGACCATGCGGCCAGCGTCGGTGTCGAGGATGACCCGCGGACGATCCGCCTCACCCGCCGTGGCCGCGCCGGCCGAAAGGGCCAGCACCGCCGCCACCATCATCGTCCGCATCGCCGGCTCCTGTCCTTGTCCCCTCGCCTGCCCGTGCTACACCGCCGCGCAGTCCTCCGCCACGCCCGAAGAGCCTGCCAAACCATGACCAGCCGCACCGAAACCGACACCTTCGGCCCGATCGAGGTCGCCGCCGACCGTTACTGGGGGGCCCAGGCACAGCGGTCGCTGGGCAATTTCAGGATCGGCGAGGAAAAGCAGCCGCTGCCGATCGTGCGCGCGCTGGGCATCGTCAAGCGCGCCGCCGCCGAGACGAACATGGCGCTCGGCAAGCTGGACCCGAAGATCGGCGACACCATCGTGGCGGCGGCCAATGAGGTGATCGAGGGAAAGCTCAACGACCATTTCCCGCTGGTGGTCTGGCAGACCGGGTCGGGCACCCAGTCGAACATGAACGCCAATGAGGTGATCTCGAACCGCGCCATCGAGATGCTGGGCGGCGAGATGGGGTCCAAGACGCCGGTCCATCCCAACGATCACGTCAACATGAGCCAGTCGTCGAACGACACCTATCCGACGGCCATGCACGTGGCCTGCGCCGAACAGGTGGTGAAGTTGCTGATCCCGGCGCTGAAGCATCTGCACGTGGCGCTGAAGGCCAAGTCGGACGCCTGGCAGGGCATCATCAAGATCGGCCGCACCCATACCCAGGACGCCACGCCCCTGACGCTGGGCCAAGAGTTTGGCGGCTATGCGCAGCAGGTCGCCAACGGCATCGAGCGGATCGAACTGACTCTGCCGAAGCTGATGGAACTGGCCCAGGGCGGCACCGCCGTGGGGACCGGACTGAACGCGCCGATCGGGTTCGCGGAGAAGGTCGCCGAACAGATCGCCGGCATCACCGGCCTGCCCTTCACCACCGCGCCGAACAAGTTCGAGGCGCTGGCCGCGCACGACGCCATGGTGTTCAGCCACGGGGCCATCAACACGGTCGCGGCGAGCCTGTTCAAGATCGCCAATGACATCCGCTTCCTGGGATCGGGCCCGCGCTCGGGCTTGGGCGAGCTGGCGCTGCCGGAGAATGAGCCGGGGTCGTCGATCATGCCGGGCAAGGTCAATCCGACCCAGTCCGAGGCCCTGACCCAGGTCTGCGTGCAGGTGTTCGGCAACCACGCGGCGGTCACCTTCGCCGGCTCGCAGGGGCATTTCGAGTTGAACGTCTTCAACCCGGTGATGGCCTACAACTTCCTGCAGTCGGTGCGGCTGATGGCCGATGCGGCGGTTTCGTTCACCGACAACTGCGTGGTCGGGATCGAGCCGCGCGAGGACAACATCAAGCGCGGGCTGGATAACTCGCTGATGCTGGTGACGGCGCTGAACGGCAAGCTGGGCTATGACACCTGCGCGAAGATCGCCAAGACGGCGCACAAGAACGGCACGACGCTGCGCGAAGAGGCCGTCGGCGGCGGCTATCTGACGAACGAGGAGTTCGACGAATGGGTGCGGCCGGAGAAGATGATCTCGCCGGGATGATGGGTGCCTATCCCGGGTTGGTGGCGACGGGCGGCTTTTCGGGTTAGCCTTCCCGCATGGGCAAGGTTGAACTGAACATTGAGATTGACCCGGATCTCGCCGCCGAGGCCGAGCGCCTCGGCGTGGACCTGTCAGTCGCCGGCGTCGCCGGGGTGGAACGGGCATTGGCTATCCGTCGAAACGCAGTGAAGTCGGACGCTGAACGGGCGGACGATGCGCGCGTCTGGGCGACGGAGAATGAAGAGGCGCTGAAAGCCTATCGTGCGCGGATCAAACGGGACGGCGTTTTCGGCGAGGACTTCAGGACCTGGTGATGCGGCAGTTCGACGTGTTCCCAAACCCGTCACCCCGCTCTCGTGCGGCCGCCCCCTTCATGGTGCTGATGCAGTCCCATTTTATGGACGAGATGCCGACGGCGCTGTCGCCCTCGCGCCAGCTGTCCTTCCTCGCCCGGCTGCATCAGCTGGTGAATGCGCGGTCGCAGTTCATCATCGCCACCCATTCGCCGATCATCCTCGGCTATCCGGACGCGTGGATCTATCAGACATCGGCGCAGGGACTTGAGCGGGTCGCCTATGAGGATACCGAGCACTATCAGGTCACGCGCGGCTTTCTGAGCCGGCCGCAGACCTATCTAGACGTGCTGCTGGCCGACGACTGAGCCGCCCGATGGATGAAAGGCCCCACCGGGATCGGCAGGCCTCGCAAACCTTCGGACGGCGGACGCCGTCAGTGCGGCTTCTCCGTCCACCGCGCCTTGGCCTCGTCCTTGGTGACGTTGAGATGGACGTGGGCGTCGACGTGGTCGATCCAGCTGACCGGGATCATGTGATGTTTGAAGCCCGAGCCGAAGTCGAGCCTCGCCAGTTCGATCTGGTCGCCGCGGACGTGATTGACGCGGCCGACGTGCTCGCCGTCGGAACCAACGACTTCAAGGCTTTCGCGAAGCAGAGAGAGGTCTACCATGGGGCGCTCCTGATGATGGATGGTCATGAGGAAACCCGTCCGGCCGGGGGCCGGTTGCATGAAGGAGGCGTCATGGGCGAGGTCGTGAACCTGAACCGGGTCCGCAAGGATCGGGCGAAGGCCGGGGCGAAGGCCGCCGCCGCGGTCAACCGCGCCGACCACGGACGGTCGAAGGCCGAGCGCACGAAGACGGCGAAGGAACAGGCGGCCGCCGAGCGGCTGCTGGACGGCTCGAAACGGGAGGACTGAGATGGGCGATATGCCGCATAACCGACACGGACTGGTCCCCATGCTGGTGGCCATCCGCGTCGCCGCCGAGCGCAAGCGGCGCAAGGCGCTGGCTGAAGCCGAGGGCGAGGCCGGTAAGGCCAAAGAGGAAAAGCCGGCGAAGAAGAAGCGCGGCTGGTTCGGCTAGACCGCTGACACCTTGGGCGCGCGGATCAGCAGCACCTGTCCCGCCAGCACCAGGGCGAGACCAGCCAGCGCCGGCCAGCCGAAGCGGGCGTCCTCAAACAGCACCGAGACCAGCATGGCGATCGGCGGCGTCAGGGCCGAGATGTAGCTGGCCAGGGCGTAACCCCGGGCCCGCGCCACACTGAAATAGACCACGAAGGCGATGACCGAGCCGAACACCGACAGATAGAGCAGGGAGCCGATATAGGTGACGCTGAGCTCGATCGACCACTCAACGCCGGTGGCGAGGCCGTAGAGCGCCAGCGCGCCGGTGCCATAGGCCATGGCCCAGGCCGTCGAGGGAATCACGGCGGAGCCCGCGTTCTGGCCGCGCCATGCGAAATAGTTGCCAAAGGCGGAGGCGGTGACGGCGAGCAGGGCGAACCCGACGCCCGCGAGACCGACCTCCCCCAGGCCGGCCCCGAGCACTTCCGAGCCCGACAGGACCGCCACACCGACGACACCGAGCGCAGCGCCGCCCCATGCGGCCATTGCGGCCTTCTGGCGGGCGGCGACGCGGAACAGGATCAGGTTGAGGAAGGCGAGAGAGGCGAAGATCACCGCGACGATGGCCGAGGCGATCAGGCCCTCGGCGGCATAGGTGAAGCTGTAGCTGATGGAGAAGGCGAAGACCCCCTGCCCCGCCGCGGCGAGATGCTGGTCCAGCGTCAGCTTCACGGACCGGCGGGTGATCAGGCAGCCGGCGAAGATCAGGACGGCGGCGAGGCCGAACCGCCAGACGATCGAGGCCAGCGGTGCCACTTCGCCCAGTTGCAGGGTGATACCGTACCAGGTGGTGCCCCAGATGACCGCGCATAGCACCACGCCGCCAATGGCCCACAGGGTGGCGGGCGGAAGGCCGGCGGGTTTGGGAGCCTGGAACGACTCGGTCGGTGCGGTCATCACCGCCAAGTGGATGAGCCGATGGGCGGGCGCAAGCCGAGTTGTGGGAACGGCCGCACAAGCCGGGCTTTTGGCGTCCGGTTTCCGCCGTCAGGCGCGCAGTTTGAGCCCGGTCCGCGTCGTCTCGGGCACCGCCTGATAGACCGTCGCCGGCCGGAGATTGAGGCGGGCGCGGGCGTCGTCCAGCGGCTCGGCGAACAGGGTCTCGTAGTCCAGCGCCGGCAGCCAGCGGGCGGCACGGCCGATGCGCCAGGCCTGCCACACGGCGCGGCGGGCCGGAATGGAGCGGGCCTCGCGCTGGATCTCGCGCGCGGCACCCCAGCCGATGAAGGCAAAGCCGAGGTTGTGGGTCTGGCCGTAGGAGAAGGCGACGACGCAGGCCTCGCCTAGCGCATCCGTCTGATAGCCGGTCAGGACGTGCCAGATGTCGTGCACGTCGCGCAGGCGACGCGAGTACCAGATGATCGGGTGCGGGGCGTCGATCTGAGGCACCACCTCGCGCTCGATCTCGGCCAGACCGTCGGCGGTGAAGCCGCGCGCCTCGCGGAAGGCCAGATAGGTCGCGCCGACCGTGCCGGGGCCGAAGCGCGCGAGCCAGACCGGATCATCGAGCTTATGGGCCAGTTCCTCGCGCAGAAAGGCCTGCCTGCCGCCCTCCATCGTCCGCAGCAGCCGATTGTAGCCGCGGCTGATCGAACGGCCCGAAAGGGCGCGCATGATCTCGAACACCTGACGAGTGTCCTCCTTGTCGCGGATCAGCTTGCGGAAGGCGCGGATGGCCCTGATCGGATCAAGCCGCTGCGGGCGGACCCGGTCGAACGCGTCGAAGTCGGCGGTGACGGTCATGCGGCGATCCTGCCCCGGAGAGAGGACACCATAGCGCGATCGCCGGATCAGGTGAACAGTGTTCATGTCGCAACGCTCGGAGGCGGCCACGGGCTCTGCTAGGG
Organism: Caulobacterales bacterium; assembly: GCA_038330765.1. GTDB lineage: Bacteria > Pseudomonadota > Alphaproteobacteria > Caulobacterales > Caulobacteraceae > Brevundimonas. The sequence goes on from JBBQOK010000114.1 coordinate 5,196, forward strand.
TCACAGGCCGAAAGGAAAACCGTCATGCGTACCGTTCCCGCCCTGCCCGCCGCCCTCGTCCTGGCCGCCTGCGCCCCGGACGACTCCGTGACGAGCGACGACATGGTTGGGGGCACTGAGACGTGAGCGGGTTGAGGAAACGTTCGGTCTCCCTGTCCGGCCACGCCACCTCGGTGGCGCTGGAGCCGGAGTTCTGGGCAATTCTGGACGCCGTCGGCGGTGAATTGGCGCTGACCCGGGCAGGCCTCATGAAACGCATCGACGAGCGGCGCGGGCGGACCCCGCTCGCTTCAGCCTGCCGCCTTCTGGCACTGGCCTGGGCGGGGGGCGATCACACGTTCGCGGAACACCGTCCTGCCGATTGACAGCGGCTACGGTTGGCGCATCCTCGCTTCAGGAGAGCACCCCATGACCGACAACAGACTGATCCCCGCCGCCGTTTTCGGGGGCATCCTCGCCCTCGGCATGATCGGAGGCGGTGCCTTGATCGGGCAAGGAGTCGTCAACGCCCGCGTCGGTGACCGCTCGGTGACGGTGCGCGGCCTGTCCGAGCGCGATGTGCAGGCCGATCTGGCTGTGCTGCCGCTGCGTTTCACGGCTTCCGGCGATGTGCTGTCCGAGGTTCAGGCCCGGATCGATGCGGACCTCGGCGTGGTGCGCGCCTTTCTGACGGCGCAGGGCTACCCCGCCGATACGGTCACCCTGGGGCGGCTCGAGGTCGCGGATACGCGCTCACGCGAATACGCCAGCCAGAACGGCGGCCCCCGCTTCATCCTGGCCCAGTCGGTCATCGTGCGGACGACGGACGTGGCGCGGGTGCAGGCGACGACCCGGGCGCTGAACGATCTGGTCCGGCAGGGCGTGGTGCTGCAGGACTTCAACGGCCCGACCTACATCTTCACCAAGCTGAACGACGTGCGGCCGACGATGATCGCCGAGGCGACGGCCTCGGCCCGCACCGGCGCGGCACAGTTCGCCGAGGACTCCGGCGCGCCGCTGGGATCGATCCGTCAAGCGACGCAGGGCTCGTTTGAAATCCTGCCGCGCGAAGGCTATGGCGACGCCAGCCAGTCCCCGGACCAGAGGGTCCGGGTCGTGACGACGATCAGCTATCGGCTGAGATAGCGGCTCAGGGCGCCGGTTCGGGGTTCGGCACCGACGGCGGCTCGACGGCCGGAAGGTCGGGCAGATCCGGCATCTGCGGCGCAGCGGGCATCTCCGGCCTCGGCAGATCGACGTCGATGTCGACATCCGTGCCCTTGGCGTTCATGCCGCCGTTCGAGAAGATAACGACGGCGATGATGACCAGCACCACCAGCAGGCCGCCGACGAGGAAGCCGATCCAGCCTGCGCCACCACCGCCGCCACCACCGGACGGCGGATTGTTGATCGTGGTGTGATGCACGACCTCGGGGCGATCATCGCGGGGCGGGGGCACGTTGGGGTCGGTCATCGATCAGCCTCCCGTGCCGGGAATCTGCGGGGCCGAGACCTCGGGCAGGCTGACGTCGATATCGACCTTCTTCGCCTCGGGCGTCCCGGCACCGCGAACGAATACGAAATAGGCGATCACCGCCACCACGACCACGACCGCGCCGATGATGAAGGCCAGACCGGTGTTGCCGCTCCCGCCACCGGTGTTGTTGGTGTTCTCAGCCATGGTAGTCCCTTCCCTGAAACCCTGTATCGGCAACGGGAACGGTGATCAGGCTTGACGGTTCCCGCGGCGTGACGGCGACAAGGCACTGACATCGCGCCCCGTGCCCCTTATGTTCTTTCGATGAGTCTGCCTGAAGCCCCTGCACCGCGTATCTCCGACATCGCCCGTTCGCGCGGACCCGGTGGCGGCGCGCCGTCCGGCGCGCCCGACTATCTGGCGGGTCTGAACCCCGAACAGCGCGAGGCGGTCGAGAGCGTGGACGGTCCGGTGCTGGTTCTGGCCGGGGCGGGCACCGGCAAGACGCGGGTGCTGACGACGCGGCTGGCGCATATTCTGGCGACGGGACGGGCGCGGCCGTGGGAATTGCTGGCCGTTACCTTCACCAACAAGGCCGCCCGCGAGATGCGCGAGCGCATCACCCATCTGATCGGACCGTCGGCCGAGGGGCTGCGCTGGCTGGGGACCTTCCACTCGGTGGCGGCGCAGATCCTGCGGCGGCACGCGGAGCTGGTCGGGCTGAAGTCGACCTTCACCATCCTGGACACGGACGATCAGGAGCGGGTCTGCAAACAGCTGTTGGAGGCCGCCAATCTCGACACCAAGAGGTGGACGCCGCGCTCGCTGAACGGGCTGATCGACCACTGGAAGAACCGCGGCTGGACGCCGGAGACGCTGCCGTCGACCGAGGATTTCGCGGACGGCAGGGGCCACGCACTCTACGCCGCCTATCAGGCGCGGCTGGTCAGTCTGAACGCCTGCGACTTCGGCGACCTGTTGCTGCACAACCTGACAATCCTGTCGAAACACACGGATATCGCAGACGAATATCGACGGCGGTTCCGCTATATCCTGGTCGACGAATACCAGGACACCAACGTCGCCCAGTATCTGTGGCTGCGGCTGCTGACGTCCTCGACCGGCAATGTCTGCTGCGTCGGCGACGATGACCAGTCGATCTATGGCTGGCGCGGGGCCGAGGTCGACAACATCCTGCGCTTCGAACGCGACTTCCCCGGTGCCAAGGTGATCCGGCTGGAACGCAACTACCGTTCGACCCAGCATATCCTCGGCGCGGCCTCGGGCCTGATCGCCGCCAACAAGGGGCGGCTGGGCAAGACGCTGTGGACCGAGGACGAGAGCGGCGACAAGGTCAGGGTGCGCGGCGTCTGGGACGGCGAGGCCGAGGCCCGGCTGATCGCAGACGAGGTCGAGACCGCCCGCCGCGCCGAGAATATGCCCCGTCGACCGGTAATTCTGTTCGAGCCGGATCACCTTGGCGCCCGGGAAATCCTTGTCGAAGCGCAGGATGTTCGCCACCTCGGCGCCGCGCCACGAATAGATCGACTGGTCGTCATCGCCGACGCAGCAGACATTGCCGGTCGAGGACGTCAGCAGCCGCAGCCACAGATACTGGGCGACATTGGTGTCCTGATATTCGTCAACCAGGATGTAGCGGAAGCGTTTGCGATAT
>JBBQOK010000115.1:0-8199 GCA_038330765.1 Caulobacterales bacterium
CAGCAGGTACAGATGCTGGCTGACATCGTCGCGGGCCGAGCCAATGCGGAGGGGCAGCCGGGGGCGACCCCGTCGCTGTCCGCGACCCTGTCCTGCGTCTGGGGCTGTCCGTTCGACGGCGAGGTGTCGGTAGATCAGGTCGCCGATCTGGTCGGGCGCATCGCCGCGCTGGGCGTGGCCGAGATCGCCCTGGCCGACACCATCGGCGTCGGCGACCCGTGGACCGTGACGAAGACCGTCGAGGCGGCGAGGAAGGCCGCGCCCGATGCCGTTCTGCGGCTGCATTTCCACGACACCCGCAACACCGGACTGGCCAACGCCTATGCGGGCGTCGAGGCCGGGGTGGATGTGCTGGACGCCTCGGTCGGGGGTATCGGCGGCTGTCCGTTCGCGCCCGGCGCGACGGGCAATATCGCCACTGAGGATCTGGTCTATATGCTGGAGCGGGCCGGGTATTCGACCGGCTACGACCTCGACGGCCTGATCGGGACCGCCCGCTGGATCGGCGAAAAGATCGGCCGCCCCGCCCCGAGCGCCTTGAGCCGGGCGGGGGGATGGCCGAAATAGCCGCGCCCCTCGCGGGTGTGATGAAAGTCTGATGCCGTAGAAGCCGGCCCGTGGGCTATGGTCCGTCATCCCGAACGGTGACTCCATGTCGCAGACTCTCTACCAGCAGCGCCTGATGTCCGCGGCCGACGCCGTTGCCCTCATCCCTTCCGGTGCCCGGGTGGCGATGGGACTGGGGTTCTCACAGCCGCCGGCTATTTTGGCGGCGCTCGCGGAACGGGCCCGGGCCGGTCAGGTCGACGACGTCAGCCTCTACTATCTGCTGTCCACGGGCATCGCCGGCCATACAGTGCTGACGGATGAACTGATGGGCCGCATCCGGCCCTTCAGCCTGTTTCACAGCGCGATCGAGCGCGGGCTGGAGGCGCGGGCACGGGCGGCAGGCCGTCTTAACCCCGTGACCTTCATCCCGACCGGGTTTCAGCAGGCACCGCGGGTCCTGCACGAGGCGGGCGTCGATAGCCTGATCTGTACCGTCTCGCCAATGGACGAGAACGGCTTCTTCAGCTTCGGGAGCAACACCGACTACAACAAGCCCGTCAGCGAGCACGCCGGTCGGATCATCCTCGAGGTGAACCCGGCGATGCCGCGGGTCTTCGGCGACTGTACGGTCCATGTTTCGCGGGTGATGGCCGTGGTCGAGAACCACACGCCCCTGCTCGAACTGCCCGTGGCAGAACCGACGCCCAATGACATAGCCATCGGCGGCCTGATTGCCGACCTGATCGAGGACGGCTCAACGCTCCAGATGGGCATCGGTGCCCTGCCGAACGCCGTCTGCGCGGCCTTGCACGACCGGCGCGACCTGGGCCTGCACACCGAGATGCTGACCCCCGGTCTGGTCGAGCTGATGCAGGCGGGCGTGATCACCAATGCCCGCAAGACCCTGCACCCCGGCAAGGGTGTCTTCTCGTTCTGCATGGGGACGCGGGCGACCTATGACTATCTGGACGGAAACCGGGATTTCGAGGCGTATCCGGTCGACTATGTGAACGACCCGGCCGTCATCGCCCGAAACCACCGGATGATCTCGGTCAACGCCACCCTGCAGGTGGACCTGACCGGAGCCTGCTGTTCTGAGCATCTGAACGGGCGGCAGTTCACCGCCTCGGGCGGCCAGCTGGACTTCGTGCGCGGGGCCTATGCCTCGGCCGGCGGGCGGTCGATCATCGCCTGCCATTCCACGGCGGCCAAGGGGACGGTCTCGCGCATCGTAAGCCGGCTGGACGGACCCGTGACGACCCCGCGCAACGACGTCCACATCATCGTCACCGAGCACGGCCGGGCTGAGCTCAAGGGCAAGAGCGACGCCGAACGCGCCCGCACCCTGATCGGGATCGCTGACCCGCGATTCCGGGAGGATCTGGAGCGGGCGGCGCGGGAGACCGGGCTGTTGTGATGACGACCTACAGATTCAGCAACGCCGGGTCGCCACCCTGGGCGGCGATGTTGTTGGAGATGGCCTTCTCCGACGCATAGCGGATCAGGCTGTAAGGGCCGCCGGCCTTGGGGCCGGTGCCGCTGAGGCCCTCGCCGCCGAACGGCTGGACGCCGACGACCGCGCCGGTGATCGAGCGGTTGATGTAGACATTGCCGGCCGGGACCAGACGGATGACCTCGCTGGCGAAGGCCTCGATGCGGCTGTGGATGCCGAGCGTCAGACCGAAGCCGCGCGCGGCCAGCTTGCCGGCGACCTCCTTCAGATTGGCCGGGTCGTAGCGGTAGATGTGCAGGATCGGTCCGAACACCTCCTTCTCGAGATAGTCGGGCGTCTTCACCTCGGCGATGGTCGGGGCGAACAGCTCGCCGCGCTCCGTGCCGGCCGGAAGGGTGGCGCGGGCGATGATCTTGCCATCTTTGGCCAGACGTTTGACGTGGGCCTCGAGCATCTGGCGGGACTCGAGGTCGATGACCGGGCCGATGTCGGTGCCGGGATCGGTCGGATCGCCGACGACCTGGGCGGCGAGGGCCCCCTTGAGCCCCTCGATCAGCTGTTCGGCTGAGTCCTTGGGCACATAGAGCAGACGCAGGGCCGAGCAGCGCTGGCCCGCCGAGCCGAAGGCGGACTGGATGACGTCGTCGATGACCTGTTCGCGCAGGGCGGTGGTGTCGACGAACATGCCGTTGAGGCCGCCGGTCTCGGCGATGAAGGGGATGATGGCCCCGTCGCGCGCGGCGATCGAGCGGTTGATGGCGCTGGCCGTGTCGGTGCCGCCGGTGAAGGCCACGCCGTCGATGCCCGGATGGTTGACGAGGGCCGCGCCGACGGTCTCGCCCCGGCCCGGGACGAGGGCCAGCAGGTCGGGATGCAGCCCCGCCCGGTGGAACAGGCGCACCGTCTCGGCGGCGACCAGCGGGGTCTGTTCTGCGGGCTTGGCCAGCACGGCGTTGCCGGCGGCCAGGGCCGCGGCGACCTGGCCGGTGAAGATGGCCAACGGGAAATTCCACGGGCTGATGCAGGCGAACACGCCGCGGCCGTGCAGGATCAGATGGTTGGTCTCGCCGACCGGGCCCTGCAGGTCCATGTGACCGCCGAAGTCGCGTTCGGCCAGCATGGCGTAGTAGCGGCAGAAGTCGGCGGCCTCGCGCACCTCTGCGACACCGTCGTTGAGGGTCTTGCCCGCTTCGCGTGCCAGCAGGGCGACGAGGCGGTCGAGGTCGGCCTCCAGCGCGTCAGCGACACTGTTGAGGATCAGGGCGCGCTTGACACCGCCCTGCCGGTCCCAGGCGATCTGGGCCTTGGCGGCGGCGGCGGCGGCGGTGTCGATCTCGGCGTCGGTGGCTTCCGAGACGTGGCCGAGCACCTGGTTCTGGTCGAACGGATTGGTCACATCCTGGGGATGGGTGCCGGCCCGCAGCATGCCGCCGATGATCGGTCCGGCGGTCAGCTTTTCGCGGTCAACCAGTTCGAGCGCCTGGGCATGGCGTTCGCGGTCGGCCAGCCGGCTGTAGTCGCGACCGAGGGAGTTCTGCCTGTCCGTGTACATGTTCCTGGGCGCCGGAATTCGGGGGTGACGGTCGGGGTGGGCCTCGACCTGGAGGATGGGATCGGCGGCGACGGTCGCCGCAGGCACGCGCTCGTCCAGCAGGGCGTGGACGAAGGAGGAGTTGGCGCCGTTCTCGAGCAGGCGCCGCACCAGATAGGGCAGCAGTTCTTCATGGCCGCCCACCGGGGCGTAGCTGCGGACCACGAAACGATCCTCGGCCCAGATTTGTTCGGCCGCCTCGTACAGGGCCTCGCCCATGCCGTGCAGGCGCTGGAATTCGACCCGAACCTTCGACGCGCGGGCCATGTGCTGGACGGCGGCGAGGGAGACGGCGTTGTGGGTGGCGAACTGGCCGTACAGGTGCGGGTCGGCGTCGAGGATGGCGCGGGCGCAAACCAGATAGTTGAGGTCCGTCGCGACCTTGGTGGTGAAGACCGGATAGTCGGGGCGGCCCATGACCTGGGCGCGCTTGATCTCGGTGTCCCAATAGGCGCCCTTGACCAGCCGGACCATGATCCGGCGCCCGGATGTGCGGGCCAGTTCGGCGAGGCGGGCGATGACCTCGGGGGCGCGCTTCTGATAGGCCTGAACGGCGAGGCCCAGCCCCTTCCACTGGCCGAGATCGGGGTCGTGGGCCAGGGCGTCCAGCAGTTTGAGCGACAGGGCCAGTCGGTCCGACTCCTCGGCGTCCATGCAGAAATTGATGTCATAGTCGGCGGCGATCAAGGCCAGCCGTTTGACGCGCGGATAGAGCTCGGCCCAGACGCGGGACTCCTGCGTGGCCTCATAGCGGGGCGACAGGGCCGACAGCTTGACCGAGACACCGTGGCCGGTCATCGGCCCCTGCATCTCCTTGCGCTCCGGAATGGCCTTGCCGACCCCGTGAATGGCCTGGGCATAGACCACCTCATAGCGTTCGGCGTCGGAGACGGTGCGGGCGCCCTCACCCAACATGTCGAAGCTGCACAGCCATTTCTCGCGGTTGGCCCGCTTCAGGGCACCCTGGATGGTGCGACCGACGACGAACTGCTCGCCCATCATGCGCACGGCGGCGGCGACGGCCTGGCGGATCACCGGCTCGCCCAGACGGCCGGCGACGCGACGCAGGAAGCCGGGCAGGTCGCGGCGCGCGTCCTCGTCGACGTCGACCAGCTTGCCGGTCAGCATCAGGCCCCAGGTCGAGGCGTTGACGAACAGGCTTTCGGACTGGCCGAGGTGGCTGGCCCAGTCGGAAGAACCGATCTTCTCGGCGATCAGCTTGTCGCGGGTGTCCTCGTCGGGGATACGCAGCAGGGCCTCGGCCAGGCACATCAGGGCCAGACCTTCGCGGGTGCCGAGCGAGAACTCCTGCAGGAAGCTCTCGACCACGCCTTCGGTCTTCTGGGTCTCGCGGGCCAGTTCGACCAGGCCGATGGCCTGGGCCACCACGGCCTCGCGCTCGGCGGCGGTCAGCGGATTTCGGGCCAGAAGGCCTCGCACCGCCTCGCCTTCGTCGGCGAATTTTCCATGGTCCAGGGCGTCCCAGTCCTGGGTAGGCGGGACCGGCGGGGAGACGTGAACGTTCATGGCCGCCGTCTAACGCCTTTTTGAAGGGAGCGGGAGGGGGTGTTCCGTCTCGCCAACCGCGTCGTGAAACGCTAGACCGTTTCTCCGATCAACGGCGGAGCCTCTCGCCCCTCAATGCGCATCGTTCTGGCCACCGACGCCTGGGAGCCCCAGGTCAACGGCGTCGTCCGCACCCTGACCCGGACCATCGCGGAATGCCGCGCCATGGGTCATGAGGTCGAGGTCATCGAGCCGAGCCAGTTCAAGACCATCGCCGCCCCGACCTATCCGGAGATCCGGCTGGCTCTGGGAGCCGAGGAAGAAATCCGCGAACGGCTGCGGGCCTATGAGCCAGAGGCGGTGCATATCGCCACCGAGGGGCCGATCGGCATCGCCACGCGGCGCATCTGTGTGGAATGGAAACTGCCGTTCACGACCAGCTATCACACCAAATTCCCGGAGTACGTCTCGGCCCGGTTCCCGATCCCGGTCCAGGTCGGCTACGCCTATATGAAGTGGTTCCACAAGCCGTCGGGCCGGTTGATGGTGGCGACGCCGACGCTGCGGGACGAGCTGCTGGAGCGTGGTTTCCGCAATGTCTCGCCGTGGTCGCGGGGCGTGGACACCGAACAGTTCAACCCCGACCTCGAGCGCATCTACGACGAGATGGGAGGCAAGGACTGGCCCCGGCCTTTCTTCCTCAATGTCGGCCGGGTGGCGGTCGAGAAGAACATCGAAGCCTTCCTCGAGACCGACCTGCCGGGGACCAAGATCGTCGTCGGCGACGGGCCGGCGCGGGCCGAGCTGGAAGCCAAATACCCTGAGGCGAAATTCCTCGGGGCCCGGTTCGGTGAGGAGCTGGCGCGGTGTTTCCGCGATGCCGACGTGTTCGTCTTCCCCAGCTGGACCGATACCTTCGGCCTGGTGATCCTGGAGGCCATGGGCACGGGCACGCCGGTGGCGGCCTATCCGGCGCACGGGCCGATCGACATCATCCCCGGCTCGAACGCCGGGGCCATCGACAAGGATCTGAGGACCGCCTGTCTGGAGGCGCTGAAATGCGACCGGGCGGCGGTGCGGGCCTATGCCGAGAAGTTCAGCTGGCGGGCCTCGGCCGAGCAGTTCGTCGAGAACCTGCAGCCTTATCCCGAGCCGGACCGCGGCCGCTTCTGGCGCCGCCTGCGGCGGATCGCCCGGCTGCGGAAAAAGGCCGCGGCCTGAGATCTGTGGCCTTCTCCCTTGGGGGGAGAAGGCTCGCTGCTTACTTCGCCGGGGCGGCCATCGGGGTCATGGCGGTGGCGATGGCGCGCTGGGCGGCCAGCTGGTCGGCGGGCAGCGGCACCAGGCCGCGGTCCTGCAGATAGCCGCCGCGGCCGGCCGAGGCCTCGGACATGAACTCCGCCACGAACTGCTCGAGGTTCGGCGTCACGCCGACGTGCTGCTTCTTGACGTAGATGTAGAGGCTGCGGGCCAGCGGATAGGAGCCGTCGGCGATGGTGTCGGCCGAGGGGGCCACGCCGTCGATGGTCTCGGCCTTCACCGTGTCGAGGTTCTGTTCGAGGAAGGAGAAGCCGAATACGCCCAGCGAACCGGGGGTGCGGCTCAGGGTCTGGACGATGGCGTTGTCGTTCTCGCCCGAGTCGATCCAGGCGTTATCCTCGCGCAGGGTGTGGGCCAGGGTCTCGAAACGGTCCTTGTCCTCAATGGCGGCGAGGGCGGGGATCAGCTTGGCACCGGGGGCCATGCCCAGTTCGAGGAAGGCGTCGCGCGTGCCCGAGGTGGGCGGCGGGCCATAGACCTGGATGCGCTGGTTCGGCAGGGCCGGACTGACCTGGTTCCAGGTCGTGGCCGGGTTGGCGACGAAGGCACCGCCGGCTCCCGGAACTTCCTTGGCCAGGCCGGTGTAGAGGTCCTGGAGGCGGAGGTTGAAGCTGCCGCCGGTGCGGGCTGTGGCGACGACGATGCCGTCGTAGCCGAACTTGATCTCGACGATGTCGGTGACGCCGTTCGACTGGCAGAGCTCGAACTCGGATTTCTTCATCGGGCGCGAGGCGTTGGCGATGTCAGGGGTGTTGGGGCCGACGCCCTGGCAGAACTGCTGGATGCCGCCGCCGGTGCCCAGCGATTCGACGCGCGGTGCCGCTCCGCCCGAGGTGCGGTCGAAATTCTCGGCCACGCGGGTGGCGAAGGGGAAGACGGTCGAGGAGCCGGCGGCCCAGATGCCGGCGCGCGCGCCTTGTGAACCGGCGTTGTCGCCGCAGGCCCCGAGGGCGAGCAGGGCGACCGCCGAGGTGGCGGCGAGAAGGGTGCGGGTCATCGTCAGTCTCCGGACAACGGTGGAAGTCGCGCCGCTTGGACCACAAGATTGTGACGGTTGGGAGAAACCGCCGCCTCGCGCCGTCAGATATGGATGGCGTGCCCCAAAGCGCGCAGCGACGCCTCGTGGAAGGCCTCGCCGAGGGTCGGGTGGACGTGGATGATCCCCGCGACGTCTTCCAGCACCGCGCCCATTTCCAGCATCTGGGCGAAGCTGTTGGACATTTCGGCGACGTGCTGGCCGACGGCCTGGACGCCGAGCAGGCGGTGATCGGATTTCGACGCCAGCACGCGAACGAAGCCGCCGTCCTCGCCCGCCTCGATGGCCAGGGCGCGGCCGATGGCGGCCAGCGGGAAGACGGCGGTGATCACGTCGTCGCGGCCCTCGACGTCCAGCGGGCCGAGGCCGGCGGAGACGATCTCGGGCTCGGTGAAACAGACGGCGGCGATGGTGACGGGGTCGAACCGTTTATCCTTACCGGAGATGATTTCGGCGACGATCTCGCCCTGGGCCGAGCCCTTGTGGGCCAGCATGGGTTCGCCGGTCAGGTCGCCGACGGCCCAGACGTTGCGCATGCTGGTGGCGCAGCGGTCGTTGATCTTCACGAACGGCCCGGCCATGGCCACGCCCATATTCTCGAGACCCCAGCCCTGGGTGCGCGGGCGGCGGCCGACGGTGACGAGGACCTTGTCGGCCTTGAGCTTGAGGACGGCACCGACCTTGGTGGTGATGTTGAGCTGGCCCTTTTCGAACGACCCCGCCTTGGCCCCGAGGTGCAGTTCG
>JBBQOK010000116.1:0-8112 GCA_038330765.1 Caulobacterales bacterium
CGCCGTCGACGGCGCCCCGTCGCCGACCTATGACGAGGCGAAGATGAGCGCCTATATGAAGAACGCCGAGATCGACATCATCGTCGATGTCGGCTCCGGCCGGGCCTCCGCCACCGTCTGGACCTGCGACCTGACCAAGCGGTACGTCGAGATCAACGGCGACTATCGCTCGTGAGCGAGAGCCTTCCCACCGTCCTCGTCGTCGCCGCGGCGCTGATCGACGCTGACGGCCGGGTGCTGATCGCCCAGCGGCCCGAGGGCAAGCAACTGGCCGGCCTGTGGGAATTTCCCGGCGGCAAGGTCGAGGCCGGTGAGCGGCCCGAGGCGGCGCTGATCCGGGAGCTGAAGGAAGAGCTGGACATCGATGTGAACGAGGCCTGCCTGGCTCCGTTCGTTTTTGCGAGCCACGCTTACGATTCGTTTCACCTTCTTATGCCTTTGTATTTGTGCCGACGCTGGTCGGGGGTGGTTCAGGCGCGTGAACACGCGGCCCTGAAGTGGGTGCGGCCGAACCAATTGGTCGACTATCCGATGCCTCCGGCCGACGAACCCCTGGTCGCCTGGCTACGCGACCTGCTCTAGCCGCCGAAGGAGGGGGCCATGCGAGGTTTTGTCTGCCGCTTTCTGAGCGACGAAGCCGGCGCGACCGCGCTGGAATACGGCCTGATCATCGCGCTCGTCTTTCTGGTCGCCCTGTCCGGCATCACCGCCTTCGCCAGCGCGGGGTCGGGCACGTTCAACGCCGCCATGAACCGGCTGGCGGCCGCGATCGGCGCCACCTGAGGGCGGTCAGCCTTCTCCGCCGGTCCATTCCCTGACTCCCAGAGCATCCGCCAGTCGCACCTTGGCCGAGCCACGAGGCATGGGTTTCTGCTGGCTCTCGTGCGGGGCCCAGCCGGCCAGATGAACGATCTCGAAGGTCGCGGGGAGGCGTCCGTCGGGCTCGCCGAACCTTTCAGCGTAGAGCTCGGCCGTCCGCGCCAGCATGCCGCGCGTGATGGGGCGGATGGGGCCTGACAGGGCGTTGGTCTCACCCATGGCGCGCAGGTCGCGGATCAGGGCGTAGAGGTCGGGGTAGCGCACGGTCACGCGGTCGACATCGGCCACCGGCAGGGCGAACTGGGCCCGCTGCAGCAGGGCGGCGCCGTCGAAACCGTCGGCGAAGGGCGAGACCCGCGCCTGGGCCCCGCCACGCACCTCGAGCTCGGCCTCGGTCAGGACGGCGCGCAGCTCCTTCAGGGTGCCGGCACCCAGCAGTGTGCCGATGAACAGGCCGTCGGGGCGCAGGGCGCGGCGGATCTGGGTCAGGGCGCCGGGCAGGTCATTGGCCCAGTGCAGGCTCATCAGCGAGACGATCAGGTCCTGCGACTGGTCTGCGAGGCCGAGTGAGACCGCTCCAGGGGCAGACGTGGCCGCCGGGTCGGCGGGCAGGCGGACGGGACCGGTGCGTCCGGCCGCGTCGCTATCGGCGAGCAGGCGGGCGAACGGGCCGGGCCGGGCTGACAGGTCGACGACATCGGGAAAGTCGCGCAGGATGACGTCGAGGCTGTTCACCGCGTTCTCCGCGGCCCGGACGTGCAGGAAGTCAGCGCCGGCGAAGGTTTTTTCGCCCCGCGCCAATTTCGCCGCGCGGCGTCGGCTGTCGAAGATCTGGGGCGGTTCGGAGGAGGGGCTCATGGGTCATCAGGATGGGGGCTGGCGCGAGCGATTGGAAGCGGGCCGCGTTCACGCCGCGCTGGGATTGCGGGCACTGGGCCGGGGCGCGGCCGATCTGCTGCTGCCGCCGCTGGCGCACGACAGCCCCGAGGCGACAGCTTCGGCCGGTCTGACGCCGGACGCCTGGAGTCGGGTGGTGTTTCTGGAAGACCCGGTGTGCGACGGCTGCGGTGCCGGGTTCGAGATGGACGGCGGGGTCTTCGCCTCGCCCCGTTGCGCCGCCTGCCTCGCCCAGCCCTATGCCTTCGACCGGGCGCGGGCGGCCTGTGTCTATGACGAGGCGTCACGGGGGCTGATCCTGAAGTTCAAGCACGGTGACCACCAACCGTTCGCGCCGTTGTTTGCGCGCTGGCTGAGCCGCTCGGCCGCGCCACTGCTGGATCATGCCGACGCCGTCGTGCCCGTGCCGCTACACCGCTTCCGGCTGTTGTCGCGGCGCTTCAACCAGGCCGCAGAGATCGCCCGGCCGCTGGCCCGGGACGCCGGCCTCGACTACCTGCCCGACGCGCTGGTCCGCCAGACGCATACGACGTCGCAGGGTGGAAAATCGGCGCGGGGCCGTCGGCTGAACGTGAAGAAGGCTTTCGCGGTGACGGAGGAGGGTCGGCGTCGCATCCGCGGCCGCCGCATCCTTCTGGTCGACGACGTGTTGACCACCGGTGCCACCGCTGAGGCCTGCGCCCGGGTGTTGATCGAGGCGGGTGCCCGCGCCGTGGATCTGGCGGTCGTCGCCAGGGTGCGCACGGCGCGAGAACTACCTACATAGCTGTTTCGAAACAGGAGATACCCTTGGCCGATGTCGTCATCTACACCAAACCGGGCTGCGGCTACTGCCACGCCGCCAAGGCCCTGCTCGACGAAAAGGGCGCGGACTACACCGAGATCGTGGCTTCGAACGATCCGGCGAAGAAGCAGGAAATGATCCAGCGTTCAGGCGGCCGCATGACCTTCCCGCAGGTCTTCATCGGTGCCAGGCACATCGGCGGCTCCGATGACTTGCACGCCCTTGACCGGCGGGGTGAGCTGGACGCATTGCTCGAGGCCTGATGACCACCCTGCCCATCGCCCTGATCCAGACCCGCACCCCGGCCAGCCCGGCGGCGGCGTTCGCCCATGTCGAGCCGCTGATCCGCGAGGCGGCGGCGGGCGGGGCGAAACTGATCCTGACGCCCGAGGCGACCAATTTCCTGATCCAGGACCGGGCCGCGCGCGATGCCGTGCTTCAGACCGGGGACAAGGATGAGGGGGTCGGGCGACTGCGCGACCTGGCCGGTGAACTGGGCGTCTGGCTGCTGATCGGCTCGGCGATCGTGAAGTCCGGCCACGACGGCGACGACCGGGCCGCAAACCGGTCCCTTCTGATCGACGACACGGGCGGCGTCGTTGCGACCTATGACAAGCTGCACGTCTATGACGTCGACCTGCCGACCGGCGAGCGGTGGCGCGAGAGCGCCGCGATCCGCCCCGGCGACGGTGCGGTGGTGGCCGATACCCCGTGGGGCGGGCTTGGCATGAGCATCTGCTACGACATCCGTTTCCCGCAGCTGCACCGGGCGCTGGCCAAGGCCGGGGCGGTGATGATCGCCGTGCCGGCGGCCTTCACTGTGCCGACCGGCGAGGCGCATTGGGAGACGCTGTTGCGGGCCCGGGCCATCGAGACGGGCTGCTACATTCTGGCCCCGGCGCAGGCGGGGGCGCATGAGGACGGCCGCCGCACCTGGGGTCGGTCGACCGTCGTCGGGCCGTGGGGCGAGGTCGTCGCCAAGCTGGACCACGACAACCCCGGCGTCCTGTTCGCGACGCTGGATTTCGACGCGGTCGCCCGCGCGCGCAACGCCGTGCCGCAGCTGACCCACGACCGCGATTTCACGCTGCCGGCATGATCCGCTACGCCCTCCAGTGCGAGGACGGCCATGGCTTCGAGGCCTGGTTCGGCGCGTCGGCCGATTATGACGATCAGGCGGCGCGCGGCCTGGTCGAATGTCCGGTCTGCGGCTCGCACGCGGTCAGCAAACAGATCATGGCTCCCGCCGTCGCCGGGACGCGGAAGTCGTCTTTGAAGCCCGATCTGGCGAAGATTCAGACCATGATGATGCAGGCCGCCCGGGAGGTCCGCAGCCACGTCGAGCAGAATTTCGACTACGTCGGCGACGCCTTTGCCCGAGAGGCGCGCGACATCCATGAGGGCCGGTCCGAGAAGCGCGAAATCTACGGCGAGGCTACGCCCGCCGAGGTGCGGAAGCTCAAGGACGACGGCGTGCCCTGCGCGCCCCTGCCGGCGCTTCCGCCTGACCCGGCCAAGCTGAACTGAACGCTGATGCCGGGGGAGGGATGAAACCGCGCCCTTCTGGGAAAGGCGCGGCTTCATGGTCGTGGACCCGCCGTCGATGGCGGACAAGCTGGCCAGCTACGGGCCGGGCGCCCGCTACAGGGTCCGCCGGCTCTAGACGCCTAGCTGCGGGTCCAGCCCTTGCCGGCCATGCAGTCGCGGAAGGCGTCGCTGTGCTGGCTCTTGCCGGTCGAGGCGCGGCATTCGCTGCGGGCGGCGTCGAACGGCTGGGCGTTCTCGCCGTGCCAGGCGAGGTTGTCGCTGTCCGAGGCGTCGATGACGGTGACGCAGGCGGAGGTCATCAGGGCGGCGGAGAGTGCGGCGAGGATCAGAACACGTTTCATGGGGAGGCTCCTGCTAGGCGACGGTTGAGGAATGCCCCCTCATCTCACCGCCAAGCTTCACTGTCCCGTTACTTCGAGGTCAGGTCCATGAACGCTGGATGAACCGTGGTCAGTCGCGGGTGGCGACCATCATGTAGTTGACGCCTGCGTCGGCGCTCTCACTCCAGCGGTCGGTCAAAGGACTGTAGACGAGACCAAAGGGACCGCTGACGGCGACCGGCTCCTGCGACAGCATCAGCCGGATTTCGTCGGGCTTGAGGAACTGGTTCCAGTCGTGGGTGCCGGCGGGAACCCAGCGCAGGACGTATTCGGCGGCGACCTTGCCGAGCGCCAGCGACTTCAGGGTTCGGTTCAGGGTGGCGACGATCATCAGGCCGCCGGGCTTCACCAGCCGCGAACAGGCCCGGACGAAGGCTTCCGGATCGGCGACGTGCTCGATCACCTCCATGGTCAGGACGACGTCGAAGGGACCGGCACCCTCGGCCTCCAGCTGTTCGACCGTGGCTGCGCGATAGGCGATGTCGAGGCCCTGTTGTTCCGCATGGACGCGGGCCGTGCCGATATTTTCGGACGAGGCGTCGACGGCGGTGACGGTGAAGCCCAGACGCCGCATGGGCTCGGCAACCAGGCCGCCGCCGCAGCCGACGTCCAGCAGGGTCAGGCCGGCGAAGGCCTCGCGCGCCTTCGGGTCGCGCCCGAAGCGTTCGGCGGCGCGGTCGCGGACGAAGCCGAGGCGGGCGGGATTGAACTTGTGCAGGGGCGCGAACGGTCCGCGGGCGTCCCACCATTCCGCAGCCTGGGCCGAGAAACGCGCCACGTCGGCGGGATCGATCGACGGCCCTTCGGCGCGCTCGTTGGAATCCCCGCTGCTTTGGGGTTTGCGCGCCGATACCGTGCCGTTAGAAGCGACCATGAGCCGAGGGATGAACCCGCGCGGCCTTCCACGCAAGATGGGGCGATACGCCACGATGACGCGGCCAGACTCCAGCCGTTTGGTGATGAAGTTCGGCGGCACCTCGATGGGCGACCTCGAGCGCATCCGTCGCGCCGCGCGCATCATCGCCGCCGAGGCCGCGAGCGGCCGCAAGATCGCCGTCGTCGTCTCCGCCATGGCCGGCAAGACCAATGAGCTGGTGGCCTGGACGGACGGGGCCGGGCGGCCCGGTCAGGGCGTCGCCCTGACGGATGACGAATATGACGTGGTCGTCGCCTCGGGCGAGCAGGTGACTTCGGGCCTGCTGGCGCTGACGCTACGCAACATGGGTTTCGACGCGCGTAGCTGGATGGGCTGGCAGATTCCGATCCTGACCGACGATGCGCACGGACGCGCCCGCATCGAGGAGGTCCCGGGCGAGGTGCTGGGGGCCGCGCTGGACAAGGGCGAGATCGCCGTGGTGCCGGGCTTCCAGGGCGTGACCCGCGACGGGCGCATCACCACCCTGGGACGGGGCGGTTCCGACACTTCGGCCGTGGCCGTGGCGGCGGCTCTGGGCTGCGAGTGCGACATCTACACGGACGTGGACGGGGTCTACACGACCGACCCCCGCATCGAGTCCCGCGCGCGCCGCCTCGAAAAGGTCTCCTATGAGGAGATGTTGGAGCTGGCCTCTCTGGGGGCCAGGGTGCTGCAGACCCGTTCGGTGGAACTGGCCATGGCGAAACAGGTCCCGGTCCGGGTCCTGTCCAGCTTCATCGAACCCGACGAAAACGGCGTCCTGCCCGCCAAGTCCGGCACCCTGATCTGCGACGAGGAGGAAATCGTGGAGAAACGCATTGTATCCGGCGTGACCATGAGCCGGGATGAGGCCCGCATCACCCTGCTGGGGCTGTCGGACCGGGTCGAAGCGCCCGCCGACGTCTTCACGCGGCTGGCCGAGGCCAATGTCAACGTTGACATGATCGTCCAGAGCCAGGCCCGCACCGAAGGCGCGGTCAACATGACCTTTACCACCGGCCGACGGGACGCCCAGCGCGCCGCGGAGCTGATGCGGGCGGCCCAGGCCGAGATCGGCTTCGAGGAACTGCGCGTCGACGAGGACGTGGCCAAGGTGTCGGTCGTGGGCGTCGGCATGCGCAGCCACGCGGGCGTCGCCCAGACCATGTTCCGGGCGCTGGCCGACAAGGGCGTGAAGTTTCAGGCCATCTCGACGTCGGAGATCAAGATCAGCGTATTGATAGATGCTGCGTATGCCGAACTGGCCGTCCGCGCGCTTCATTCGGCATATGGACTGGAAGCGGTCTAGAAACGAAGCTTGGCGGCGCCCATCTGCGGCGCTGATCTGTTGGAGGGGCCATGCCGATTGGCGGATTGACGACGAGGGGGCCGCGCAGCCTCCTTCGCCAGATCCGCGAGGCGATGGCCGGCGCGGCTCCGGCGCAGGAGCGTCTGGACATGGTCGTTCGCACCATCGCCCAGTCGATGGTCGCCGAGGTCTGCTCCATCTATCTGCGTCGCGCTTCGGGTGAGCTGGAGCTGTTTGCCACCCAGGGCCTGAATCCCGAGGCCGTCCACACCACCCGGCTCAAGCCCGGCGAGGGTCTGGTCGGCGAGGTGGCCCGCACGGCCGAGCCGATCAGCCTGTCGGATGCCCCGTCCCACCCCAGCTTCGCCTATCGCCCCGAGACGGGTGAAGACCCCTACCACGCCTTCCTCGGCGCCCCCCTGCTGCGCGGCGGCCGGGCCATCGGCGTCCTGGTCGTCCAGAACCGGTCCGAGCGCCGATATGACGAGGAAGAGGTCGAGGACATCCAGACCATCGCCATGGTCCTGGCCGAGACCGTGGCTTCGGGCGAACTGCTGGCCCAGGACGAGTTGCGCGACATCGAGGTGGCCCCCCACCGCCCGGAAACGCTGAAAGGCCAGCGCTTCTCCGAAGGCCTGGCCTATGGCCATGTCGTCCTGCATGAGGCCCCGGTTCCGCCTGAGAACCTGCTGGCCGAGAACCAGCAGGTCGAGGAAATCCGCCTGCGCGAGGCGCTGGTGGTCCTGAAGGCCAACATCGACGGCATACTGGAAGGCGGACAGGGCAAGCTGGCAGGCGTCTCGTTCGAGGTGCTGGAGACTTACCGGATGTTCGCCGACGACCGGGGCTGGAACCGGTCGCTGGAAGAGGCGGTGCGGACCGGCCTGACCGCCGAGGCGGCCGTCGACCGGGTCCGCAATGAACACCGCGCCCGCTTCGCCCAGGCCCGCGACCCCTACATCAAGGAACGGCTGCACGATTTCGAGGATCTGGCCAACCGGCTGCTGCGGGTGCTGGCCGGCGACAGGCCGGGCGAGCGGGACCTGCCGGACGACGCCATCCTGGTGGCGCGCAACCTCGGCCCGGCCGACCTGCTTGAATACCCCCGGCACAAGCTGAGGGGTCTGCTGCTGGAAGAGGGTTCCGCGGCCAGCCACGCCGCCATCGTCGCGCGCGCCCTGCAGATCCCCTGTGTCGGCCGCCTGATGGGCCTGCGCGACCGGCTTTCCGAAGGCGATCTGGTTATCGTCGACGGCGAGACGGGCGAAACCTCGTCGCCGAAACCATTTACTCGCCGAACTTGAGGTTTGATGAGACTCGCTTCAAGGCGAAGTACAGACAACTGCCTTCCCTTGGTGTGGAGCAATTCTACTACTTCGTGAATTCCAAGGATGGACCAACCCTGGCCCGGCTGCTGCTTCATCCAAACGGAATGCCCGGCGAACTTGCAGCCAGTCTGAGAGAGTTGGTGCCTGAACCT
>JBBQOK010000117.1:0-7941 GCA_038330765.1 Caulobacterales bacterium
CTCATAGGGTGGACGCATCCGTATCACGACCGGCACGGTTTCGCGCGGCGCTTGAGGTGCTTGCAACGGCCATGCCAACCGACTGATTCACGGACGGAAGTTGAACAGGGCGTCGGCCGCGTTGCGTTGCGACGACTTGCCATCGATGGCGGTCTGCGAACGGGCGATTTCGGCTTCCAGCCCGGCGATGCGCTGCTTCAGATCCTCGACCGAATAGCCGTCGAGATCTTCGCGCTTCAGGGCGATCAGGGGCGCTCCCCGCGCCGGACGGGGCTCAAGATCCTCCAACATCACCGCCTCCTTCTTGGCCAACGGACAGACAATCGCCTATCAGAACGCCCGGACACGGACGATTGCAAGAACGAGGCACCGATGCGGGTCATCGAAATCACCGGCGGGTCGGGTCCCGCGCAGGCGCTGGTTGCGGCCGAACGGCCCGATCCGGTCGCCGGTCCCGGCCAGATCCGCATCCGGGTCCGCGCCGCCGGCGTGAACCGGCCGGACCTGCTGCAGCGGCAGGGCCGCTATCCCGCCCCCGCCGGAGCCTCCGACATCCTGGGCCTGGAGGTCGCCGGAGAGGTGGATCAGATCGGCGAGGACGTCAGGCGCTGGGCCGTGGGCGACCGTGTCTGCGCCCTGCTGGGCGGCGGGGGCTATGCGGATCACGCCGTGGTCGACGCGCGCCATGCCCTGCCCGTCCCTGGCGGCCTCGACTTCGTCGACGCCGCCGTCCTGCCGGAAACCGTCTGCACCGTCTTCGCCAACGTCTTCGAGGCCGGGGCCTTGAAGGCCGGCGAAACCCTGCTGATCCACGGCGCCACAAGCGGCATCGGCGTGACCGCCATCCAGATGGCCAAAGCCGCCGGCGCGCGGGTCATCGCCACCTCACGCGGTGCCGACAAGGCCACGGCGGCCAAACGGCTGGGCGCGGACCTGAGCCTTGACGCCACGGTCGATGATCTTGAGCCCGCCATCGCCGACTTCGGCGGCGTCGATGTGGTGCTGGACATGGTCGGCGCGGACTACGCGGCCCTGAACCAGGCAGCGCTGAAGCCCTTCGGGCGCTGGGTCGTCATCGCCACCCTGTCGGGGGCGCTGGCCGAGGTCGATCTGGCCCGGCTGATGATGAAGCGGGTCGTGCTGACCGGCTCGACCCTGCGCGCCCGGCCGGCCGACGAGAAGGGCCGACTGATCGCCGCCGTCGAGGCCGTAGCCTGGCCGTGGGTCGCGGCAGGTCTGGTGCGGCCGCCGATAGAGGCGACCTTCCCGCTGGAACAGGCGTCAGCCGCCCACCTCAGGCTCGAGGCGGGCGGCCACGTCGGCAAGATCGTGCTGACGGCCTAGCGGCGACCGCCGCCGCGCCTGACCGGGCGGAGCGAAGATATCCGGTCGTTCAGACCATGCTGCTGCAGGTTCCAGACATCGTCGCTGAAGGTCCGGCACGTGCCGCGGAAATAGGCGTCCGTGCAGACCTCCCAGGTTCCGCGGAACTGCATCGAACTGATCGCGTCGTTGAACTGGGTCTCGCGCAGGTTCGCCACTTCGCCGCGGAAGGTTGTCGAGGCACCGCGATAGCCGGCGTCGCGGTAGACGGCGATCTCGCCACGTCCGCCGCCGCCACCGCCGTTACCGCCGTTACCGCCGTTACCGCCGCCTGGCCGATCCTCATAGGTCCCGCGCACGGGGCCGCAGACCAGCAGGCCGTTATCGTTGAGAATCTCGTAGCTCGAGCAGCGATTCAACTCGATCGAAGATCCGCGGATGTTTCCGCGCCGGTCGCGGCAATCCGCATAGAGGCGTCCGCGGTTGGTGTATTCGCCGCTGCAGGTCTGGCGATAGTCGCCGCGGGGCGCGATGCGCTCCTGGCCGCCACCGTAAGGGGCGGCTTCCTGTCCTGCGCCGGACAGCATGGCCATGGCCGCGAGAGTTTCGATCAGCATGGGGTCCTCCCAGTCGTTGCGTGAAACGCACAACGCGTTTGTAAGGTCACTGTTCAGCTTCACGGATGAACCTTGGCTGTATGACAATGTCGGCTTTCGTTTTCTTTTGCCGCGAATGAGCTTATATCGGTCACTTCCGCGCCCGGCCGAAAGGTCGGGCGCCGTCGTATCCGGAACCCGCCGCGGCGGGCCAGAAGAAGAAGCAAAGACGCTCATGACCGACATCCTGATGCCCAAGGCCACCGCGGTCTGGCTGGTCGACAACACCTCCCTCACCTTCGAGCAGATCGCCGACTTCTGCGGCCTGCATCCGCTGGAAGTGCGCGGCATCGCCGACGGCGATGTGGCCCGTGACATTCGCGGCGCCGATCCGCTGGTCAACGGCCAGCTGACGCGTGAGGAGCTCGACAAGGCCCAGAACGACGACGCCTACCGCATGCAGGCCGTAGTCAGCCGCCACGCCGAACTGATGAAGGCCCACAAGCCGGCCCCGAAATACACGCCGGTCTCGCGTCGTCAGGACCGCCCGGACGCTATCTCCTGGTTCGTGCGCAACCACCCCGAGGTGACCGACGCCCAGATCGCCAAGCTGCTGGGCACGACCAAATCGACCATCGAGAGCGTGCGGAGCCGGACCCACTGGAACAGCGTCAACATCAAGCCGGTCGATCCGGTGACCCTCGGCCTGGTCGGCCAGCTGGCCTTGGACGATCTGGTCCGCAAGGCTGCCGACAAGAAGGCGAAGGACGACGCCAAGAAGGGCGGTGCCACCCTCCAGCCCGCCAATGCCGCGGTGGAGCCGGCAGAGCCGGAATTCGTGCCGGAAGCCCGCGAACGCCGCGGGGCCGAGCCGACCGCCGAGTCGGTCTTCGGCAAGAAGGACTAAAAAAACGGCCCCGGATCACTCCGGGGCCGTCGTTCTTTCTGCGGGAGGCCTGGCTAATTCGCCCGGGCCTCCAGACTGGTGATCTGTTCCTTGAGCCGAAGCTTTTGCTGCTTCAGCTCCCTGACTCGAAGCGAGTCCGCCGAGGGGTGGATCATCTCGCGCCGGATGGTCTCATCCAGGCTACGGTGACGGTTTCCCAGTTCGCGGATACGAGCTTCGATGGTCATGGCTTGCGCCTCCATGTCTAAGGGACCACTAGATTGAGCGCCCGGCGTGACCCGCTGTGGAATCACTTTCCGGTGAAGTTGCTGACCGTCCGGACCCGATGACCGTGGACCCCAATATGGCCGATGATGTGAACGGAGCCGTACGGAACCCGCCGCCCGCGCCACCGTCCCGTCTGATCGTCGGAATTTCCGGAGCGTCCGGCGTGATTTACGGCGTGCGGACGCTGGACGCGCTGCGCGAACTGGGGGTCGAGAGCCATCTCGTCGTCACCCGCGCCGCCCTGCTGACCCTGTCGCAGGAAACCGATCTGTCGGCGGACGACCTGACGGGCCGCGCTGACGTGTCGCACAGGCTGAACGACGTCGGCGCCTCGATCGCCTCGGGCTCGTTCCGGACCATGGGCATGATCGTCGCCCCCTGTTCGGTGCGGACGATGAGCGAGATCGCCACCGGCGTGACCTCGACCCTGCTGACCCGCGCCGCCGACGTGGTGCTGAAGGAGCGGCGGCCGCTGGTGCTTATGGTGCGCGAGACGCCGCTGCACCTCGGTCACCTGCGCACCATGGCGGCCCTGACAGAGATGGGGGCGGTCATCGCCCCGCCCCTGCCGGCCTTCTACACGCGGCCCGCCTCCATCGAGGAGATAGTCGACCAGTCGGTCGGACGGGCGCTGGACCTGTTTGGCCTGGACTGGGCCGCCGTCAGGCGCTGGAGCGGGCTGAAGGGCTCCTCCGCCGAATGAGTGGGACCGGGCTGTGGGACTGGGCCATCCGGGCCTATGCGGCCGAGGGCGTCAGCGACGCCTGCCTGCATCTGCAGGACGCCGCCGGCCAGAGCGCGCCCCTGCTACTGTGGGCGGCATGGACGGCGCGGACCGGGCGGACGCCCGACGCTGATTCGCTTGAGGCCGCTTGCGACGTCGCCCGGGCCTGGCAGGAGGCGGCTGTCGCGCCGCTGCGGGCCGTGCGGCGGTCGCTGAAGGGGCGCAACCCCGATCTGGACGACGCCGACCGCGAGGCGATCCGGGCCCAGGTCAAGGCCGTCGAGCTTGAGGCCGAGCGTCGGCTGCTGGCGGCGTTGGAGGCCTTGTCGCCGCCGGCAGAGGGTCCGTCGCGGCCGGTGCTGGACGCGCTGGTCGCGGTGGCCCGGCAATGGTCGCCGACCACGCCCCGCGCCGGGCTGGTCGAGCTCGCGCAGCGCCTTCCGGCCTGAGCCGACGCGCGGTATAAGCCCGCCTCCGGGACCCTAAAAATGAACGACGACGATCCTTATCTGAGCGACGACGAGCAGGCGCTCCACGCCCGGCTCAAGGAGCTGCGCCTCGAACACTCCGACCTCGACGCCGCCATCGAAGCCCTGATGCATATGCCGATGCCGGATCAGCTGATGATCGCGCGGCTCAAGCGCAAGAAGCTGACGCTGCGCGACGACATCGTGAAGTTCGAAAACCGGATTCTGCCCGACATCATCGCCTGAGGGGCTACCGCCCCTTCTTGCGCACCCACATGGCGGCGTCGGCCTCGGCCAGCCAGACCTCGGGGTCGGTGTGGGCGGCCAGGGCGCGGACGCCGAACGACCCGCCGAGCCCGGCGAAGCGGCCCTCCCAATGGAACGGCTCATGCTCAAGGGCGGCGGCCAGCTTTTGGGCCTTCTCGCGGCCCTCCTCCAGACCGGCGTTGAGCATCAGCAGGCCGAACTCATCGCCGCCCAGCCGGCCGACCGCGTCCGATTCGCGCAGATTGGCGCGCATCATCCCGGCTACATGGATCAGGGCGGCGTCGCCGGCGGCGTGGCCCAAGGCGTCATTGACCTTCTTGAAACCGTCGAGGTCGAGGTAGAGCAGGACGGCGGGCACTTCATGGCGCTGGCAGAAGGCCATGGCGGCGCGCATGGCGGCAACGAAGCCGCGGCGGTTCAGGGCCGGGGTCAACACGTCGTGATCCGCCGCCGCCTCGGCCGCCTCGGCGCGAAGACGCAGGGACTCGACCTCGGCGCGGAGCCGCTCGATCTCGGCGATGGGGTCGATGACGGAAGCGTCGGTCACAGGCGAATAGAGCTCCCCGGCCACGACTCACTGCGTTCCGGTCGCCACAAGCCTAACGCCGTCGGTTGCGGGCGCAACGCGAGTCCTGTATCGCGCCGCTTTCCCGCGAAAGTGTTCAGCATGGCGAACCAGACACCGCCGGTGGCGATCATCATGGGCAGCCGCTCAGACTGTCCGACGATGAAACACGCCGCCGACGCGCTGGACCGGCTGGGCGTGGCCTGGGAGGCGAAGGTCGTCAGCGCCCACCGAACCCCCAGACGCCTGTTCGACTTCGCCACGGGTGCGCGGGCCGCGGGCTACAAGGTCATCATCGCCGGGGCCGGCGGCGCGGCCCACCTGCCCGGCATGGCCGCCTCCATGACCGAACTGCCGGTGCTCGGCGTGCCCGTCGAATCCAAGGCGCTCAAGGGCATGGACAGCCTGCTGTCGATCGCCCAGATGCCCGGCGGCGTGCCGGTCGCGACCCTGGCCATCGGCGAGCCGGGTGCCAAGAACGCGGGCATTCTCGCCGCCCAGATACTCGCCCTGTCCGACGAGGTTCTCGCCGGACGGCTGACCGCCTTCCGCGAGGCCCAGACCGAAGCGGTCCACGAGACGGTCGAGGACTGAGTGACCACGCTTCCGCTGCCTCCCGGATCGACCCTCGGCATTCTCGGCGGCGGCCAGCTGGGCCGGATGCTCAGCCAGGCGGCGTCGCGCCTCGGCTTCAACGTCGTCATCCTCGATCCCGAAGAGAACAGCCCCGCCGGCCGCGTCTCGCAGGGCCAGATCGTCGCCGCCTATGACAATCCCACCGCGCTGGGCGTGCTGGGCCAGACCTGCGCCGCGGTGACCTTCGAGTTCGAGAATGTGCCCGCCGGTTCGGTGGAGCGGCTGGCTGAAGGCGGCGCGCTGGTGGCTCCCGGCCCCAAGGCGCTGGCCGTGGCCCAGGACCGGGTCGACGAAAAGACCTTCCTCAACGGCGTCGGTGCGACCACGGTCGACTTCGCCGCCGTCGACAGCCTCGACGACCTGCTGGCCGGACTTGACCGTCTCGGCACCCCGTCCCTGCTGAAAACCCGGCGTGATGGCTATGACGGCAAGGGCCAGGTCTGGGTCCGGTCGGCGAAGATGGCGGCCGACGCCTGGCACGCCATCGGCGAACGCCCCGCCATTCTGGAAGCCAGGGCCGACTTCACGCGCGAACTGTCGGTGATCGCCGCGCGCGGCCGGGACGGAAAGATCGCCGTCTATCCGCTCGGCGAGAACATCCACAAGGGCGGGGTGCTGAAGACGACCGTCGCCCCCGCCGCCGTCGATGCGAAGACGGAGAAGCGGGCGAAGGCCATCGCCACCGCCATCCTCAAGGGCCTCGACTATGTCGGCGTACTGGGCGTCGAGCTGTTCGATCTCGGAGACGGCCAGCTGCTGGTCAACGAAATCGCGCCCCGCGTCCACAACACCGGCCACTGGACCCAGGACGGCTGCGTCTGCGACCAGTTCGAACAGCATATCCGCGCCATCGCCGGCTGGCCGCTGGGCCCGACCACGGCCCACGCCCGCGTCGAGATGACCAATCTGCTCGGCGACGAGGTCGAGCAGTGGGCGAAACTGTCAGCCAAGGCCGACGCCCGCCTGCACCTCTACGGCAAGGCCGAGGCCCGCCCCGGCCGCAAGATGGGCCATGTGAACCGGTTAACGCCGCTCCCCTGATCAGGAACAGGTCTGGGTTGTGATCTGCGATCCGTCCGAATGGGTGGTGGTGACCGTCGTGCAGTCATCAGTGCTCATCATGTGGACGGCGAACCAGGTTGTTCCGCCCAGAACAAGGGCGGCCGCGTAGACGCAGACCATGAACGAGACCGATGGTCGACCCGGCTCCGTCGTCTCGATTCTAGCGGTCATCGGCGTTATGCCTCCCGAGCCCCATAGCGCATCCGGCTCAGCGCATCGGCCACCTTGCGCAGCGGCGCGTCAAAATCCTTGCCGGCCTTCCATTTCTCGAAGGCCATGACGTTCTCGATACGGGCCGCGACGAAGGCGTCGGCGGCCTCTTTCCCGTCGAACCAGCGCATCGTCAGGGCCGGGATCAGTATGCCCGACAGGATGGCCCGCTTTGAATAGTGGTTCCAGTCGGTGGCCGTGTCCCCGGCCCAGTTCCACAACTGGTCGGCGCTCTCCCACGCCAGTTTGAGGCCCAGATCGGCGTTGGTGGGCAGGGTCAGGAAGGCGGCGCAGCGGCGCGTGGCCTCCAGATCGGCGGCCCCCGCCTCCAGCCGCGCCGACACCGCCGCCGCGATTCGTTCGCGTATCTTCAGCGCGGCGGGGTCGCCCAGTCCGGCCAGCGCCCGGTCGTCGTGGCGGCGCGACAGCAGGGCGGCAAGGTCTCGGGCACCGTTGGGCAGCAACAACTCCTCGTCCCCGAGCGACAGGCCGTTGGCCTCGCAGGCGGCCCGGACCAGGCGGCTGTTCCAGCCCAGCCGGGGGGCGAGGCCGACAGCGGCGTCCAGCACGGTCTGCTCCATGCGGTCGGCCCAGTCGGCTTGGGGAGCCTCCCCTTCCGGCGTCTCGTTCGACAGGTGTGGCGCATCGGTCATGGCGGCAGCATATCCCCGTCCGGCGGGCGTTTCGAGCCTTCAGATAGAAGCGCGACGATCTGGACAGGACAGGGCCGCTCGTGTATCAGCCCGCCTTCATCCGCAGACCCTGTCTGTCGGACAGAGATTTATTTGTCTGCCCGTCTCCCTTTCGAGGGGCGCGGCGGGCGGCCAAAGGAGAGTTCAACCTGGTACAGATTTTCGTTCGCGATAATAACGTCGATCAAGCACTGAAGGCCCTGAAGAAGAAGATGCAACGCGAAG
>JBBQOK010000118.1:0-7916 GCA_038330765.1 Caulobacterales bacterium
GGTCGGGGTCGCCCTCTGCACCGCCGAGGACGACGTGATGCTGACGACCGCGCTCGGCCGCGCCATCCGCTTCAAGGCCGACGATGTGCGTGTCTTCAAGGGCCGGGATTCGACCGGCGTGCGCGGCGTGCGTCTGCAGAAGGACGACGCGGTCATCTCCATGGCTGTGCTGGGCCGGGTGGATGCGACGCCGGACGAGCGGGCGGCCTATGTCAAACACGCCTCGGCCATGCGCCGGGCGACCGGCGAGGGCGACGACGAGACACCGACGATCGATGCCGACGACGAAGTCACGGGCGACGCCGCGCTCAGCGTTGAACGGATTGCCGAACTTGGGGCGGCTGAGCAGTTCATCCTGACGGTCACCGACACCGGCTTCGGCAAGCGGTCCTCGGCCTATGAATACCGGCGGACGGGCCGGGGCGGGCAGGGGTTGACGGCCCACGGGCTAGGCGGCCGCGCGGGCACGCGCCTCGCTGCCTCCTTCCCGGTCGAGGATGGCGACGAACTGCTGCTGGTCACCTCGGGCGGGCAAATGATCCGCACCCCGGTGGGTCAGGTCCGCATCGTCGGCCGCTCCAGCCAGGGTGTCACCATCTTCCGCACGGCGGAGGGCGAGAAGGTCGTGTCCGTCGAGCGTCTGCCGGATGCCGGCGGGGGCGATGATGACGTCATCGAAGGCGAGGGCGGCGAGTTCGAAGGCGGCGAGGGCAGCGGCAGCGAAAGCTGACCGCCCCGATCTGATGGACGAGGCCGGCGGAATCCTGATCGACGGCGCGTCCGCCACGCCGGCGGACCTGACCCACGTCGCCTTGGTCAACTACGGTGCCTACACCTCCTTCCGCGTCGAGGGCGGGGGCGTGCGGGGTCTGGACCTGCATCTGGAGCGGCTCGAAGCGTCCGCACTGGAGTTGTTCGGCGAAGCCGTCGACCAGACCCGGATGCGCGATCTCATGCGCCGCGCGATCGGGGACCGGACCGATTGCTGGCTGAGGGTCAGCCTGTTCTCACCGGAGATGTCGCCGCGCACGCCAGACTGGACCGGGCGTCCGAAGGTGCTGACCGCCGCCTTCCCGCCGCCCGCGCCGCTGGCCGACGGCGTCCGCCTGCAGACCCGGACCTACGCCCGCGAGGCGGCGCACCTCAAGCATGTGGCGACCTTTGGCCTGATCCGGGCCCGGCGCATGGCCAAGGCCGACGGATTCGACGACGCCCTCTTCGTGGACGAGGACGGGCGGGTGTCCGAAGGCAGTTTGTGGAACATCGGCTTCATCCGGGACGGGCAGGTGGTCTGGCCGCAGGCCCTGATGCTGGCGGGCGTGGCCCAGGCCCTGGTCCAGCGCGGGCTGGAAGGTGCCGGACTCAGCGGCGTGACCCGGCCTGTCGCGCTGGCGGACCTGCCGGGGTTTGAGGCCGCCTTCATCTGCAACAGCGCGACCCCGGCCTGTCCGGTGGCCTCGATCGACGGCCAGACGTTCGGCGCGCCGCCGCTTGAGGCGTTGCAGGCGGCCTGGTCTTCACAGCCCTGTCAGCCGATCTAGGCCGCCCCTGTCGCACCTGCTAAACCGGACAAAAGGTGGGGAGGACATAGATGCGCATCGGCCTGTATCCGGGCACATTCGATCCCGTCACCAACGGGCATATGGACATCATCGGCCGCGCCGTGAAACTGGTCGACCGGCTGGTCATCGGGGTCGCGCGCAATGACGACAAGAGTCCGCTGTTCTCGACGGACGAGCGGGTCTTGATGGTCCGCGCCGAGGTCGCGCATCTCGGCGACAAGGTCGAGGTGAAGTCGTTCGACAGCCTGCTGATGCATTTTGCCGAGTCGTTGAACGCCAACATCATCGTGCGCGGCCTGCGCGCCGTCGCCGACTTTGAATACGAATTTCAGATGACGGCGATGAACCAGCGCCTCAATGCCGACATCGAGACGGTCTTCCTGATGGCCGACCCGAGGCATCAGGCCATCGCCTCGCGTCTGGTCAAGGAGATCGCCCGTCTGGACGGCGCGATCGACAGTTTCGTCAGCCCCGACGTCGCCAAGGCGGTGCGGGCCAGGGTCAAGGGATAGTCAGAGTTTTGAAGATCGTCACCGCCGCCGCACTCGCGTTCACCCTGATCTCCGCGGCTCCCGCCATCGCCCAGACCGCATCGCCGGACTGGCGCACGGTCGCGCCGGAGAATTTGCTGGTCATCGACACTGCCAAGGGCCGCATCCTGGTCGAACTTGAGCCGCGCGTGGCCCCGCAGGCCGTGGCCCGCATCCGCGGCCTGGCGGATCAGGGCTTCTATGACGGGCTGAAATTCCACCGCGTGATCCGGGACTTCATGGCCCAGACTGGCGACCCCCTGGGCAATGGTACGGGCGGCAGCGAGCTTCCCGATCTGGCCGGAGAGTTTCAGTTCCGGCGCGGGCGCGACAGCGGCTTCACGTCAGTGATGACCCGGTCGCAGGGCCCGGTCGGTTTCGTCGGCTCCATGCCGGTGACGACCCAGCCGGACGCCCAGATGATGGTCACCGCCGATTTCAGGACCGGTGCCCAGGCCCTGTTCTGCCCCGGCGTCGCGGGCATGGCGCGGGGAAACGGGGTGGACAGCGCCAACAGCCAGTTTTTCCTGATGACCGGCGTGAAGGACGAACTGAACGGAGCCTATACGCCGTTCGGCCGCGTGGTGGCGGGGGTGGAGGCTGTCCGGGCGCTGAAAACCGGTGCCGAGGCTCAGAACGGCGCGGTCGAGAACCCGGATGTGATGACACGCACCCGCACGGCGGCCGCCATGCCTGAGGGCGAACGCCCGACCGTCCGGGTCATGACCGCGGCCAATCCGGCGTTCCAGACCCAGCTGGACCAGGCCCGCACGGCGGGCGGCGGGGCCTTCAATATTTGTGACGTGCAGCCGGCGGCCGAGGTCGTCGGGGGCTGATCTGGACTGTCAGGGTCCTTGGGGAGGAAACCATGAAGCCGATATTCGCCGCCGCCAGGTTCACCGTTCTGGCCGCCATTCTGTGCGCATCACCCGCCATGGCGCAGGACGCCGGCGGCGCGCCGCCGCCCACGCCCACGCCGACGCCCGAGACCGCCACCGCCGAATGGCGGACTGTACCGGCCGAGAATCTTCTGGTCATCGACACGACCAAGGGCCGGATTCTCGTTGAACTGACGCCGGAGGTCGCGCCGCTACACGTCGAGCGGATCAAGTTGCTGGCCCGGCGCGGCTTTTATGACAACACGCCGTGGCACCGGGTCATCGACTGGTTCATGGCCCAGACCGGCGATCCGCTGGGCAATGGCGAGGGTCAGAGCCCATATCCGGATCTGAAGGGCGAGTTCACCTTCCGCCGCGATACGGCCATGCCCTTCGCGGCGGTGGCCGAACCGACCGGTGCGCGGGTCGGCTTCTTCCGGTCCCTGCCGGTCCAGACCCAACCTGACGCCGCCTTCGCCCAGACCGGCGACGGCAAGGTGCACGGCTGGGGTCTCTACTGCCCGGGCGTCGCGGGCATGGCCCGGGATGAGGGCAATGACACGGCCAACAGCCAGTTCTTCATCATGCGCCAGACCTATCCGGCGCTCGACAAGCGCTACAGCATCTGGGGCATGACGGTGTCCGGCCTGGACGTGGTGCGGTCGCTGCAGGTCGGGGACGGGGAGAACGGCATGATGACCCAGGTCCAGCCCGACCGGATGACGCGGATGCGGGTCGCGGCCGACATCCCGGCGGCGGAACGACCCTCGGTGCAGGTGCTGGCGACCGATTCGTCGCGCTTCCGGGCGCTGGCGGACGAAGCCCGCACGGCCCGCGGGGCTGACTTCTCGGTCTGCGACGTGACCCTGCCGGTTCAGGTCACCAACTAGGGTCCGGCGGGCCGTTACTGCCGTTCCGCCCAATCCGCGACGTCCACGGGTCCGCTACTCTGGAGACATTGTCCGGGCCGTCAGCGGCGTCGGCGGCGGCGTTTGGGCCGTCGGTCCTCGCGCATCTTTTGCAGCAGCAGGCCCTCGCGCAGGCCCCGGTCGGCGACCCTGACCCGTTCGGACGGCCAGGCCCGCTGGACCGCCTCCATGATGGCCGCGCCGGCCAGAACCAGATCGGCGCGGTCGGGGCCTATGCAGGACTCTGCCGCCCGCCCGGCGGCCCCCAGCGCCTTCAACTGGTCCGCGGCCCTCTCGCAGTCGCCGCGCGTCATCCACAGGCCGTCGACGAGGTTCCGCTGATAGCGTTTCAGACCCAGGTGGATCCCGGCCAGGCTGGTGATTGCGCCCGAAGTGCCGACCAGATGCGCCCGCCCGGCAACGAACAGCTCGCGCAGGGCAGGGTCCACCGGGGCCAAGGCAAGGGCCTGGCTCATGTCCTCGACCATGGCCTCATACCAGTGCGCGAGCGCGCCGTCGGCCGCGCCTTCCGGCTCTGGATGCCGTTCGGCCAGGGTGACCACGCCGATGGGCGCTGACATCCAGCCTTGCAGGGTGAAGCCCGCGTCGGACCGTTTCAGCCAGCTCAGCTCCGTCGATCCGCCCCCGACATCGACCACCAGCACGGCCTCGGCGCTGGCGTCGAACAGGTTCAGGCAGCCTTCGACCGCCAGTCGGGCCTCCTCGATGGGATCAATGATCCGCAGACGCAGCCCTGTCCCGACCCGCACCCGCTCGATGAAGGCCGTGCCGTTGTCGGCCTGCCGGCAGGCCTGGGTGGCGACAGCCATCAGGCGCACGGACTCGACGCCCTTGCGGGCGACCCGTTCACCGCACAGGGCCAGCGCCTCATAAGCCCTCTCCATGGCTGCGTCGTCGAGCCGCCCGGTGCGCGACAGGCCTTCGCCGAGGCGGACGATACGGCTGAAGGAATCGACGACGCGGAAACCGTCCCTCGCCGGACGGGCGATCAGGAGGCGGCAATTGTTGGTCCCCAGGTCGAGCGCGCCGTACAGCGGCGGCTCGCGACCTGACGCGCCGGAACCGTCGGAGGCGCCGCCACGGGCGCGCTGGCCGCCGGGTCCCGGACGCTGGGACCGGTTGACGCCCGCGGGGGCGTCATCGGTCTCCGGCATGGGCCGAACTTTCAAGGTGGGCGGTCCGAAGCGGCGCCCGTCCCGCACAACCTAGACCCGGCTTATTGTCCGCAACAAGAACACTGACGCGAAAATGAACGGGTCGACGGTGATAGCACTCAGGTCGTGGAGCGCACTCTGCGGGCATGACTTATGAGATCACCGCCAAATTCGGCCTCGGCCAGATCGTCAGGCATCGCGACGCCGCCTTCCGCGGCGTGGTGATCGACGTCGACCCGGTGTTCGCGGGCAAGCCTGGCGACACGGGCTCGATCTCGCCCCACCAGCCCTTCTATCAGGTGCTGGCGCTCGGCGAGGAAGGCGGCTTTATCGCCTATGCCCCTGAAGATGCTCTGGAACATGACCCCGAGCTTGCCTCAGTCACGCGCGACGCCGAAACCCGCTGGTTCACGGTCGATGCCGACGGCCGCTATGCGCCAAAGGCCCACGCCATTCACTGACGGCGACTGGCGCGGGCGGCGGCCCGCGCCTAGATTGGCTGAAAGGGCCGGCAGAGCCCGAGAGTTTCAGGAGCGCGTCCATGTCCGATTTCGAGCACGTCTTCGAAGCGCCGCCGGAAGGTGCCGCGCCCGACTGGACCATCCCCCAGAACTGGCCCGCCTATACCGAAGTCGAGCACTCGACCTGGGACACCCTGTACGCCCGGCAGATGAAGATCCTGCCCGGCCGGGCCGCCGACGTCTTCATGAAGGGGCTAACGGCCCTGGACCTCAATACCGGCGGTATTCCAGACTTCGCGGTGATGAACCCCAAGCTTCAGGCCCTGACTGGCTGGACCGTGGTCTGCGTTCCGGGTCTGGTGCCGGACGAGGTCTTCTTCGACCACCTGGCCAACCGCCGCTTCCCCTCGGGCCAGTTCATCCGCAAGCCGGATCAGCTGGATTACCTGCAGGAGCCGGACATCTTTCATGACGTGTTCGGCCATGTGCCGATGCTGACCGACCCCGACTTCGCCGCCTATATGGAAGCCTATGGCAAGGGCGGACAGCGCGCCGCGTCACTCGGCATGCTCCAGAACCTCGCACGGCTCTATTGGTACACGGTCGAGTTCGGCCTGATGCGGGACGCCGGGGGCCTGCGCATCTACGGCGCGGGCATCGTCTCGTCGGCGACGGAAAGCGTCTTCTCGCTGGAGGATCCGTCCCCGAACCGCCTCGGCTTCGACCTCGAACGGGTGATGCGGACCCTCTACCGGATCGATGACTTCCAGCAGGTTTATTTCGTCATCGACAGCATCGAGCAGCTGAAGCGCGAGACGCTGAGCGATTTCGGCCCGATCTACGGTCGGATGGCCGGCGCGGAGGACATCCCGATCGAAACCATCCTTTCCGCCGATCCGGTCTTCACCCGCGGCACCCAGGCCTATGCCGCCCGCGGCGGACGCTTCGCCGCCTGAGCCCAGCGAATTGCGAGGGCCACGGCCACCGTCCAGATCGCCAGCGCCAGCTCCACCACGCGCTGCGCTGCGCCGTACCATTCGAAGCCGGGATGGATCAGCCAGATGAACATGGCCGCCGGCAAGCCGCACAGCAGGCTGAGCCGGAACAGGCCGCGCCGGTCGGGCCGGTTTCGCCATGCCAGGCCGACGACCAGCACGCCGACGATGCCGCACAGATAGCCGAGGCCGCCGAGCAGGTCGTGCAGCATCGCATCGGGGCTCGGCGAGGCCAGCGAACATTCGAAGTCGCACTGAAACACGCCGCCGAAGAACAGGCCCAATCCGTTCAGGGCGCTGAGGCCGAAACCGACAACGGCCAGCCGCGACTCCCGGAACAGGACCGCGCAGATCAGCCAGAAGGCGGTCAGCAGAACGCCCGAAGCGATGAAAGCCATGCTCACCGCCTGACCGGTCGGGGTGCCGGTAGCCCCGAGTTCGCTGATGTACTGACGCAGATGATCATAGCCGGGATATGCCATGCCGCCGCCGACGGTGGCGGCGGCGAGGATGAGCAGGCTCAGCAGGGCGCTGGCGAAGGCGATGGTGCGCAAGATGTCAGTCCCCCCGAATTGCAGTCCCGCCATCATCCCGTCGTTTGCCCATTCTGACCAGCAGCACGACGACCGAAGCCCTCAGAGCGGGCCGGCCCGGCCGGAAAGGGCCGGCCATGCGATCCAGGTTCCGATCGCATAGGCGAGGCCGTAGACCAGCACGATGGCCGAGCTGATCCAGGCGAAAGTCCCCACCGGCGCGCCGGTCGCCAAGAGGACGGGAATGTAGCCCACGGCACGGACCAGATAGACGGCGCTGATCGCCAGAAGAGCCAGCTTCAGCAGCGGCAGGCGGGGGATCAGCCCCGCCCCGGAAAAGGCATACGCGGCCCACACCGCCAGAACAGCCGCGATACCCAGGGTTATGACGGCCGCGACCGGCGAGCCCTGTTCCGCCAGACGCACCATGCGCGGCCCGGCCCCGAAGAAATCATACCAGCGGGGTCCGCCGGCGATGACGGCCAGATGCGCGACTGCCGCTGCCGCGCTCAGCGCGCCACCCCCGACCAGCCAGGCGTTGGTCATGCCGGCTCCCTCTGGAAGGGATAGAATCCCGCGCCGAGTTCGAGGATGCCGGTCAGTTCGTCCAGCGCGCCCCGGCTCTCGTCCAGCAGGGAGGGATCGGCGAGATCGGCGGGCGTCAGGGTGTCGCGATACCAGGTCGCGGCCCAGATCGACAGGCGGGCGTGCAGTTCGTCGTCCATGCGCATGGCCGGATTGGCGGTGGCCTGTTCGGCCTCGGTCAGGACCACGCGCAGACGCAGGCAGGCGGGGCCGCCGCCGTTGCGCATCGACTGGCGCACATCGACG
Source organism: Caulobacterales bacterium (assembly GCA_038330765.1). Lineage (GTDB taxonomy): Bacteria > Pseudomonadota > Alphaproteobacteria > Caulobacterales > Caulobacteraceae > Brevundimonas. The sequence goes on from JBBQOK010000118.1 coordinate 7,874, forward strand.
TATTCGATCCGGCCGATCGGGCCATTTGAGGCGGCCAGCGACT
>JBBQOK010000119.1:0-7882 GCA_038330765.1 Caulobacterales bacterium
CCGACGAGGATCTGCAGCACGCGCAGGACGTCGTCCTTGCGCAGCACGCGAATCTCGTCCGAGACGTCCGGCGTTTCCAGACGCATGTTCATCTTGACCCGGCCGACGGCCGACAGGTCATAGCGTTCGCTGTCGAAGAACAGCGAGTTGAACATGGCTTCGGCGGCCTCCGGGGTCGGCGGCTCGCCCGGGCGCATGACGCGGTAGACGTCGAACAGCGCGTCCTCGCGGCCGGTGTTCTTGTCGATACGCAGGGTGTTGCGCATGTAGGCACCGACCGTGACGTGGTCGATGTCCAGCACGTCGATGGTGGTGAAGCCCTGGCCTTCCAGCAGTTCGATCGTCGGCTCATCCAGTTCGTCGCCGGCCTCGGCGTAAATCTCGCCGGTCTCGTGGTTGACCGCGTCGGCGGCCAGATATTTGGTCAGCAGGGCGTCGGCGGCCAGCGACAGCGACGTGGTCGTGTCACCCAGCTTCTTGGCCTGACGGGCGCTGATCTTGGTCCCGGCGGCGGCGATCACTTCGCCGGTGTCGGCGTCGACCAGATCGAACTCGGGCTTCACACCCTTCCAGCGTTCGGCCTTGTAGGGCGTGACCCAGCCTTCGCCGCGCTTCTCGTAGGGCACGGTCTCGTAGAAGGTCTTGAGGATTTCTTCGCCGTCCATGCCCAGACCCATAAGGAAGGTCGAGGCCGGCAGCTTCCGGCGGCGGTCGATGCGGACGTAGACGATGTCCTTGGCGTCGAACTCGAAGTCGAGCCACGAGCCGCGGTAGGGGATCACGCGGGCGGCGAACAGCAGCTTGCCCGAGCTGTGCGTCTTGCCCTTGTCGTGGTCGAAGAAGACGCCCGGCGAACGGTGCATCTGCGAGACGATCACGCGCTCGGTGCCGTTGACGATGAAGGTGCCCTTGTCCGTCATCAGGGGGATGTCCCCCATGTAGACGTCCTGTTCCTTGATGTCCTTGACCGAGCGCGCGCCCGTTTCCTCGTCCGATTCAAAGACGATCAGGCGCAGTTTGACCTTCAACGGCGCGGCATAGGTCATGTCGCGCTGGATGCATTCCTCGACGTCGTATTTCGGGTCCTCGAACTCGTAGGAGACGTATTCCAGAATGGCGCGTTCGTTGAAGTCCTTGATCGGGAAGACCGATTTGAACACCGCCTCGATGCCTTGGTCCTTGCGCGGGCCCGAACGGACCTCGCGTTGCAGGAACTGCTCGTAGGAGGCGCGCTGAACCTCGATCAGGTTCGGCATCTGCACCGCTTCCGGGATCCGGCCGAACGAGTGGCGGATGCGCTTCTTGCCGGTGAAGGTCGTGGCGTGTGCGAACTGGCCGTTGGCGACGGCGACTTCGGCGGTGGACTTGGCCATTCTGTCTTCCCAATCGCGCCGGGCCGGGCAGCCCGCGCTCAATGCAGCAGCCACGGCTCCGCCATTCCGGCGACCCGTGACCATCGGTTTCGACGTCCACCCTCGGGCCTTGCGGCGCCAGGACGTCTGAAATGTAGGGCTCCCTTGGGGAGGAGCGCGTCTTCGCTCGGTCGGAGGGCGACGGACCGGGCCTCGACGCTTTCGCGCGGACTCATGGAGGAGTTAACGGAACCGGGTGATATACTCGCTTTTCCGACGAAATAAAGGCCGTCCGCAGCCTTTTTCAAAGACCGGCCCTATTGCCCCCCGAGGATCGTGCGGAGCGGGCGCATTGCTTTGCCGGAGCGGAGAAAATAGCGTCGCCGTATGACTCGCATTACTCTCGCGGCCGCCGCCGCCCTCGCCCTGTCCTCCTGCGCCTCGTCGGCGCCCAGCCCCTACGACTTCTCAGGGTCTTCGACCCAAGAGAACTGGAACGCGGGCAACGCGGCCTATCTGAGATGGAACGCGGAGCGCCGCGGCTGGACCACCACCGTCTCGGGCCTGCAATACCGCCGGGTTGGCCCGGCCCGCGCGGCAGGCCGCCAGCCCGCCTCGACCGACACCGTCAGCGTCCACTACCGCGGCACCTTCGTTGACGGGCGGGAGTTCGACAGCTCCTATGCTCGCAACGAACCGGCCGAATTCCCACTCAACCGCGTCATCAAGGGCTGGACCGAGGGCGTCGGCCTGATGCGGGAGGGCGAGAAGTTCGAGTTCGTGATCCCGGCCGGGCTCGGTTACGGCGAACGCTGGGTCGGCGGCGATGAACTGCCGCCCAATTCGACCCTGCTGTTCACGGTCGAACTGCTGGAAGTGAAGCTCGCGGGCTGACCGGTTTGTCCGCGGCCGCGCCTCGCCGGGAACCGCGAACATGACAGCGATTTAATCCGGCAGGCTGTCGAGGCGCTCTAGCTTGCTGCCGCACCTCCTTGTCCGAGAGTCCACGATGAAGCGTACTGCCGCCGCCCGCCTGCTCGTCACCGCCTGCGCTTCGGCGCTGCTGTTCGGCTCCGCTCCTGCCCTGGCGCAGGTCGGAACGCCCGCCCTGGACCGGATGCTCGCGCCCATCCCCGCACCGCGTGATGCCCCCTATCCCGGCGTGATCTCGCTGGAGATGGACGCCACCGACCTCGACCGGCGCATCATCTCCGTCAGGCAGACGATCCCGGTGGCGGCACCGGGCCCGCTGATCCTGCTCTATCCGCAATGGGTTCCAGGCAACCACGGCCCCGTCGGTCCGGTCGATGACATCGCAGACCTGCACATCACGGCCAACGGCCAGACGCTGCGCTGGGTGCGCAACACGGTTGAGACCAACGCCTTCGAGGTCGAGGTCCCCGCCGGGGCACCTTCGGTCGAGGTTTCCTTCAAATGGCTGACCCCGATCGGCGACGGTCAAGGCCGGGTCGTCATCACCGACGAGATGCTGAACGTCCAGTGGGAGAAGGCCCTGCTCTATCCGGCGGGCTACTACTCCAGCCAGATCACCTTCCGCCCGACCCTGCGCCTGCCTGCGGGCTGGCAGTACGGCACGGCCCTGGACACCGAGAGCTTCCAGAACGGCCTGGCAACGTTCGCCCCGATCACGCTGGAGCATTTCGCCGACAGCCCGGTGTTCGCCGGGCAGCACTTCCGCCAGATCGACCTCGATCCGGGCGGCCGCTCGCCGGTGCGGCTGAATGTTGTGGCGGATCAGGCCGGGATGCTGGCGGCGACCGAGGCCCATATCGCGCTGCACCGTGACCTGGTCGACCAGGCCGACCGCTTGTTCGGTGCCCGACACTTTAATCACTACGACTTCCTGCTGGCGGTGTCGGACAAGCTGGGCGGCATCGGGCTGGAGCATCACCGCTCATCCGAGAACAGCGTCGACACCGACTATTTCACCGACGCGACCGGCACCATCGCCGACCGCGATCTGCTGGGCCACGAATACACCCACAGCTGGAACGGCAAGTGGCGCCGCCCCGCCGACCAGATGACCCCTACGCTCAACGAGCCGATGCAGAACTCGCTGCTGTGGGTCTATGAGGGACAGACCCAGTATTGGGGGCTGGTGCTGACCGCCCGCGCGGGACTGATGACGAAACAGCAGGCGCTGGACGTGTTCGCCAACACGGCCGCCTCCTATACCGACGACAACCCCGGCCGCACGTGGCGGGCGTTGCAGGACACCACCAACGACCCGATCATCGCACAGCGCCAGTCGCAGCCGTGGAGCAGCTTCCAGCGCAGCGAGGACTATTATCGCGAGGGGGCCATGATCTGGCTCGACGCCGACACCCTGATCCGTGAGCAGACCGGAGGCCGCAAGTCGCTGGACGATTTCGCCAAGGCCTTCTTCGGCCTTCAGGACGGCGAGTGGGATCCGGCACCCTATACCTTCCAGGACATCGTCGGGACGCTGAACGGCGTGCAGGCGCAGGACTGGGCCGCCTTCCTACGCACCCGTCTCGACGCGGTCGGCGTCGATGCGCCGACCCCGAACGGCGGCATCGAGCGTGGCGGCTATCGTCTGGTCTGGCGCGAGACGCCGAACGCCTACTCCAGGGCCCTGAACACCGAGCTCGAGCGGGTCGATTTCCAGTATTCCCTCGGCCTCTCGCTCAACGCGGCGAGCCGGGTCACGGCGGTGCGCTGGGGCTCGCCGGCTTTCGAGGCTGGGCTGAGGTCGGGCTGGGAGGTGGTCGCCGTCAACGGCCGGGCCGCCAGCGCGACGGCGATCGGCGACGCGATCACGGCGTCGAAGGGCAATTCGACGCCCATCGAGATGATGCTGAAGAACGGCGACCGCTTCCGCGCCGTCCGCTTCGACTATCACGACGGGCTGCGTTACCCGCACCTTCAGCGGATCGAAGGCACGCCCGACCGGCTGGGCGACATCCTCGCGCCGCGCCGCCGTTGAACGAGGTTGCATCCATGTTGAAGTCCACCGCCCTCGCCCTGTTCCTCGCGTCCGCGCTGCCCGCGCTGGCCCAGACTCCGGCCTCACAGGCGCAGACGCCGCTTCCGGCCCCGACCAGCCTGCCGCACGCCCTGCCGCCGATCCCGGCACCGCAGGACCGCGACTATCCCGGAACCATCGGCATCCGGGTCGACCTGACCGACCTCGCCCACAAGGTCGTGCGCGTGCGCCAGACGGTGCCGGTCAGTCCCGGCCATCTGGTGCTGCAGTATCCAAAATTCATCCCCGGCAACCACGCCGACACCGGCCCCATCCAGCTGGTCTCCGGCGTCACGGTGACCGGAAACGGCCGGCGGATCGAATGGGTCCGCGACACCGTCGATCCGCACGCCTTCCACCTCGACATCCCCGCCGATGTGACCGAGATCCAGGTCGCCTTCGAATGGCTGACCCAGCCGGACAACGCCGTCTGGCGCGTGGTCATGACGCCCGAGATGGTCAACCTTCAGTGGGAGAAGGCCCTACTCTATCCGGCGGGATACAACCACAGCCGGATCACCTTCGCACCGTCGGTCGTGCTGCCGGACGGCTGGAACTACGGCGTCGCCCTGGACACCGTTTCGCGCGATGGCGCGATGGTGACCTTCGCGCCGATCTCGCTGGAGCATCTGGCGGACAGCCCGATGTTCGCCGGACTGCACTACCGTCGGGTCGACATCGATCCGGGCGGCCGCTCGCCGGTGCACCTGAACCTGGTCGGCGACACCGCCGCCTCTGTAGCCATCACGCCCGAGTGGACGGCGAAATACGAGGCCCTGGTCGATCAGGCGGACCGGCTGTTCGGTGCCCGCCACTATGACCGCTATGAATTCCTGCTGGGGCTGACCTCGAAGCTGGGCGGCATCGGCCTGGAGCACCACCGGTCGTCCGAGAACACGGCAAGCCCCGACTACTTCAGCTCGGCGACCCCGTCCTACGGAACTCGCGGGCTCCTGCCCCACGAGTATGTGCACAGCTGGAACGGCAAATTCCGCCGTCCGTCGGACGAGTATGTGCCGAACTTCAACGTCCCGACCCAGAACACACTGATGTGGGTGTATGAGGGCCAGACCGAATACTGGGGCGATGTGCTCACCCCCCGCTCGGGCCTCGGGACGTTCGAGGAGGCGGTGATCAATCTGGCCGAGGTGGCCGGCTTCTACGACCGCCAGCCGGGTCGCGAGTGGCGGGCGCTGCAGGACACGACCAACCACAACCTGCTCGGTTACCGCACCACGAATCCCTGGCCGTCGTGGATGCGCGGGACCGGCGACTATTACCGCGAGGCCATGCTGATCTGGCTGGACGCCGACACCCTGATCCGTGAAGGCACCCGGGACCGCAAGTCGCTGGATGACTTCGCCAAGGGCTTCTACGGCGTGGAGGATGGCGTCTGGGAGGCCCGTCCTTACACCTTCGACAATGTGGTCGCGGCTCTCAACGCCGTCCACCCGCACGACTGGGCGACCTTTCTGCGGAGCCGGCTGGACGCGGTGGGCCCGGAAGCGAAGGCCCCGCTCGACGGGATAGAGCGAGCTGGCTGGCGGCTGACCTATGTCGACAGCCTGACGCCGCTGGAGAAGCGGATGATGGGCAGTTGGAGCGGCGACTTCCAGTATTCGCTCGGCTTCACCCTCGGCTCCGGCAACCGCATCACAGGTGTGCGCTGGGGCGGGCCGCTGTTCGAACAGGCAGTTGGCGCGGGTTGGGAGTTGGTGGCCGTAGGGAACCGGACGGCTTCGGCCGAGGCGCTACGCCAGGCCGTGACCGCCGCGAAGGACGGAGCCGAGCCGATCGTTCTGGTGATCAAGCGCGGCGATGAGTTCCGCACGCTGTCCCTCGACTATCACGCAGGCCTTCGTTACCCGCGCCTGGTCCGCATCAACGGAACGCGCGACCGGCTTGCGGACATCTTCGCACCGCGGCGACGCTAGGGGTCCGGCACCGGAACCCGACCTCGGGCCTACCAGCAGATGGCGGGCTTCGGTGTCTTGCGCAGTTCGTCGGTCTGGGCCGCGCACTGGGCCTTGGCCTCGTCAGGTGTGAGCTTGTCGAGGTTCCAGCGCAGGTCCCGCAGCTCGGTGCGCAGGGCCTCTTCGCTCGACTCCTTGCCCTGCTTCAGATTGCAGGCATGGATATCGTATTTCAGCGTGGCCAGCTCGATGCAGGTCACCGAAAGCGGCCCCATGATCAGCCGGGCCTTGGCGTGGTCAAGCGGCAGATCCGGGGACGGCGGCACGGGCGGACCGGGCGGGGGACCGAAGTCCTCGCCGGCCGTCATCTGATCACAGGCCGTCAGTCCGAGAGCGGCCGTCAGGGCGACGGCTACGACTGCGAGCTTCATGGAATCCCCTCCCGTTGCCCGCGCAGGGGGCCACACCCGGTGCCGTCTGTCCATGCCCGGAAGCGCGCAAGCAAAACGGGCCGGAGATCGCTCCCCGGCCCGTCGCAGAACTGTCCCGGGGGACGGTCCGTTAGCTTACTTGATCTGCACCTTGGCGCCGGCTTCCGTCAGCTTCTTGGCGACTTCGTCGGCGTTCTGCTTGGAGACGTTCTCGACGACGTTCTGCGGAGCGCCTTCGACCAGGTCCTTGGCTTCCTTCAGACCCAGGTCCGAACGCACGCCACGGACTTCCTTGATGACGTTGATCTTCTTGTCGCCACCGTCCAGCAGGACGACGGTGAACTCGGTCTGCTCTTCAGCAGCTTCGGCCGGAGCGGCGGCGCCGCCACCGGCAGCGGCCATGGCGACCGGAGCAGCGGCGCTGACGCCCCACTTTTCTTCCAGCCGCTTGGACAGTTCGGCGGCTTCGAGGACGGTCAGCTTGGACAGGTCTTCGACGATTTTGGACAGGTCGGCCATTGTAGTGATTCCTTCGGAGGGATTGGGTTCAGAGAGAGTGTGCGGAGATGAAAGAGGCGGGTCCGCTTACGCGGCGTCCTTCGTGGCATAGGCGTTGAACACCCGTGCCAGTTGGGCGGCCGGGGCCTGAACGACGCCGGCGATACGGGTCGCGGGCGTATTGAGCAGGCCGAGGAACGACGCGCGGATCTGATCCAGCGACGGCAGTTTGGAGAGAACCTCCACGCCCTTCGCGTCCAGAACCTTGTCACCCATGAAGCCGCCCAGAACGACGAACTTGTCGTTGCCCTTGGCGTATTCGGCGGTGACCTTGGCGGCGGTCACGGCGTCGGGTGCGTAGGCGATGCCTACCGGGCCCTTGAACAGGCCGTGGTATTCAGAGCCTTCCTCGACGTCGAGGGCCTTCAGCGCCAGGCGGTTCTTGACCACCTTGAATGCGCCGCCGGCCGTACGCAGCCGGCCACGCAGGTCTTCCATATCCGCAACGGTCAGACCCAGGTTGTGGGTCACGACCACGGCGCCGGCGTCAGCGAAAACGCCTTTCAGCGTTTCGATCGACTCGGCCTTTTGTGCGCGGTCCATTGCGGTCTCCAGTCTTGGGTTGCCGCCCGGGCTTATTCCCGGACGACGTCTGGCCAGGGCGCACCGGTTCGCCCGAGG